>CAYLMT010000262.1:0-1522 GCA_964384855.1 uncultured Salinivenus sp. | reverse complement strand
CCAAACACCTTTTCCTGGGCCTGGGCAACGGGCCCCTGGGCGACGAATCCGACAACGACGAGCAGAAGAAGGAAACGAAGAAACCTCATCAAACTGTAGAAACTGAATGGCACGAGCGACGCGGAGAACCAAGTCCGGCGAGCCGCAGCCGCGACACCGCCTATTTAAATCGGTTCTAAATTGGGATCATAGAGTAGCTCTCATCCCCCGGGTCGTCAAGGAGTTCGGGGCCCCTCTCGGGGAAGATCACGCAAAAGTCTCGGCGTCGATGCTCACCCCCAGGTCTCGAATGCGGCCGTCGCTCAGGCGGTAGATCCAGCCGTGAATGGCCAGGTCCTGTCCCTCGGCCCACGCCCGCTGCACGGGATCGGTCTGGGCAATGGCCTGTACCTGCGCCTCCACGTTGAGCTCACAGCTGCGGTCCCATTGCGCCTCGTCGTCGAGATTCTCCAGCGCATCTGCGTGTTGGTCGAGGAGCGTGCGCAGCGGCCGCAGCCAGTCACGGAGCGGCCCCTCCCCCGCCTCGTCCAGCGCGGCCCGGACGCCCCCGCAGCCGTAGTGCCCACACACGACGACGTGGTCGACGCCGAGGGACGCAACGGCGTACTGGAGCACCGACATGCCATTGGAATCCGACGCGTCGATGAGGTTGGCGACGTTCCGGTGGACGAACAGATCTCCGGGCTCGCAGTCGACGATCTGATTGGCGGGGACGCGGCTGTCGGCACACCCGATCCAGAGCACGTTGGGCGACTGCCCCTCGGCCAGCTCGTCGAAAAGCTCGGGGGACTGCGCCTGCATCCGGTCGCTCCAGGCACGGTTTTGTTCGAGAAGTGTCTCGGGATCACTCATCAGTCAGCGTTCAAGCAGCGGTGAGAGAATACGCGCTCTGCTCGTATGCATCCCATCCGACTGCGTTCAGCGATCCGGCTCCGCACCGGCGGCCATCGAGTACGGGACGGGGCTCGTGTGATGGAGAAACGAGAGCAGCACGGTGCGCGGCACGTCCGTGTCCGACAGGTCGAGGCGAAGCGTCGTCCGCTCCCGACCGTGCTCCACCGCCGTAAGAACCGGCGGGGTGGGCCGGAGATCGGGCACGGTGGCCCGGACCACCTTGAGCTCAAGCAACCGCCCGTCATCGCGGAGGTGCACGGTCTCCACGTCGGCCCACTCGATCCGAAAGGCCGTGTGCCCGTCGGCCCGCATGACCGCGTGCGTCTCGGTAAAGCGGATCAGGACGTCGGTCGCCTCGTCCGGAAACTGCCGGGCCAGGAGGACAGCGATAATTCCCGCCACGAGCGACGCGCCGCCAATCCCCAGCGCGATCGTCCACAGGCTGGACGCTGCCCACACGTCCAACACCTCCAGCACGAGGAAGAGCCCGACCGCCACCATCCCCGCCAGGACCCGCCACAGATACCCGCCGCAGCCCGCCGGGGCCTGCTGGCTGATCGTGAGGCCACTGGGCACGCGCTTTCGGGCCGCCCGCACGTCGTCGTACCGGGCGCGGCGCTCTGGATCG
>CAYLMT010000261.1:0-1647 GCA_964384855.1 uncultured Salinivenus sp. | reverse complement strand
CGACCCGAAACACCGGAAATGTCGACAACGAGCGCACGGTCCAGAATCCGGAGTGGATCTGACGAAAACGTCTCGGAGTGCCCCTGATGGGGATCCCAAACGGTCCGCACGTGGGCCAGAAGGCAATCGTTTTAAGACCCCCTGAAGGCCCGTAACGATCGCGGGTTCGGCTCGTCCATTCGCGTCGTCGTCCTCTTTCCAGGGGACGCCCCGTGTGCCGCATTCCTTCCTCTTGTGGGTGCGCGCACACCAATCGCGCTCTTCTGAATGGACCTCCGATTCCTATGATGCGAACCCGTCGTCTCTGCACGCTCTCGACCGCTTTCGTCCTGCTCGCCTCGCTTTTCGTCGCCGGATGCGACAGTGCTGGGCCCAACGGGAACCCCTCCTCAGCCGTCCCCCCCGAGGACGCCGAGCCCGGCGTGTGGTCTCGGGTGGCGACCGCCACCGATAACACCATCCGGGATGTCGCGATCACCTCGGAGGGCGCCTACGCCGTGGCAGAGGGCGGCCTCCTGCTGAAGCGAACCCCTCAGGAATGGACGACGGTCGTTGACGGCGGCGTCTCGGGAAACGGCAATGATTTGTTCGGGCTTGCCGTCACTGAGAGTGGCGACCGGCTCTGGCTCGTTGGCGCCAGCGGCGCGGTGGGCGAGTACGACGTGACGACCGGCAGCCTCACCGACCGCTCCCAGCCGGTGGGCTCCTCGAACAACTATAATGACGTGGCGGTGACCGGATCGGCCGACACGGCTCACGTGTACGTGGCCGGCGATTCCGGCAAGTTGTTCTACACCTTCGAGAACGGACGTGAGGGCACCTGGAACGAGGTGACGCCGGGCAGCGGCGCGGCCCTCAACGCCGTCGACTTCTTTGCCCCTCGGGCCGGCCACCTCGTGGACGGGAACCAGTCGGTGTTCGAAACGGACGATGGAGGCACGTGGACCGGGATCGGCATCGCCGACGCCGACGTCGACTTCCAAGCCGTCGACAGCGACGGCCCCGAAACCCTCTGGGTGGCCGGGGGCAGCGGCATGGTGTTCCGGTGGGACGGTACCGAATGGACCCCTTCGAACCTCGGGGACGCCGGACTTCAGGACCTGGAGGTGGATTTGAATGAGTCGACCGGTCTCGCTGTGGGTGGGGACGGCGCGGTATTCGCCTACGACGGTTCGACGTGGTCCACCGAGGACACGCCGACAACCCAGAACCTCCACGCCGTGGTGCTCGCGACGGACACGACGTCCGCCATCGCCGTGGGAGCGGGTGGGACCATCCTGGAGAAGTAGGCGGGTCGGGCGGTCTGGTCTTCTCCCTCTGGCGGAACGGATCGAGGTGCACGCTTGCAAGTACGGGGGTACGGAGGTCTATTGTCTCCGTACCCCCGACCGACGGCAACCCGGGTTCTTCGCCAAATGCTGGCCCCGCCATGATCCACCAGGACGTCCTGATGCGGCAGATCCGCCAGTTCACGAAGGCCATCGCCACGCTGCTGGGCCAGTCGCATCGCGAGCAGCCGGAGGAGCTGCTCCGCGCGATTGACGAGGCCTGCCAGACGCACCTCGACGGGCGGGTCGAAGACCTTCGCACGCTGCCCCCCGACGCGCTGCTGGACCTGTGCCGCGAGAACGGCCGGTTCGTGCCCGA
>CAYLMT010000260.1:0-1832 GCA_964384855.1 uncultured Salinivenus sp. | reverse complement strand
CCGGTCTCGTTCCAGTCCCAGGCCCGCGCTCCCCCCGGATATAGCTTCGCGTCCTTGAACGATTGGGCGCTATTCTCGGATCCGTTCTCGATTTCGAGGCGGCCCCACGACACGTGCGTAATGCGCGGCGACGAGTCGGTCTCTGGCATGGCGTCGGCGGGCAGTTGCGTGACGAAAGAGACGACGGGGTCATCGCATTTAAAACGGCACAACCCAGAGGCAAGTTCATGCCCAGGTTACGTGACGATCGTACACGTGCCGGTCTCGTACGCCTCCCGGAGGGCTTCGGTGGCGGCGGCTCGGAGCGCCTCTGGGTCCTCGTCGGTCCACACGGCCACGCCGACGCTCGCGCCGCCCTCGAGCTGTCCTTCTTCCTGCGCCATCGCCGCCTCAAAGTCCGCGATCCATGGCTCGATGGTGTCGGGCCCGGCCCGGAAGAAGATGCCGTACGTAAGCTCGCCAAAGCGTTCGACCCGCTGATTGGGGGCCTTCTGTTCGAGGCGGGCCTGAAACAGGCGCTCGGCGGAGGCGATGGCCTCGTCGCCCTGGCGCGCAATGGACTCGGCCCGGTTGAGGTGCACGAGGGCCAGGGCAAGCGGGTCCGACGCTGACTCGGCGTCCTCCATCTCCTCCGCGATGAGTTCTCGGCGAGGACGCGGGGACTCCTCCGAGTCGTCCTTCGAGTCGGGGTCGGCCTCTGCCGTGCCGTTCGCATGTTGGGAAAACAAGGTGGGGTTCTCTGCCTCACCAGCATCGTCGGATGAGGGCTCCGGATCCGGAGCGTCGGGCGACCGGTCTGCGTCGAGCAGGAGGGCCACTGTGTCGGCAAAGTGAGACAATACGGTGCGGGTCCGGGATCCTCCAAGGTCGACGTCGGAGGGGGCATCTGCCAGGAGGAAGGTGGTGGAGGAGGCGTCCGGCTGGGCGACGGGAGCGAGGGCCAGGTGGTCCACCGCCGGCGGATCGTCGTAGTAGCCCAGGTCTTCGATGGCTACCTCCGACCCGGCGAGGGACCGGTGGGTGACCGACTCGCGGGACATGGTGGCAGTGAGGAGGGGCGTCTGGGTGTCGAACGAGCCGTTTTTTCGTACCGACCCGTGACTGCTGGCGAGGGCTTCAATGCGATAGGTCAGCGCTACGTCTTCCTGGACCAGAAGACAAACCGTTTGCGCGTCGAGGGCGGCCCGTGCGGCTTCCAATAAGGGGGCAAATACGGGGGTTTCCTCTGCGTCTGTCGTCTCTTGTGTCGGTTGAGCCGTCGCAGACGGAGACGAGGAAGGGCCAGCGGAGGCCTGAATCTCTTCCTCGGGGGCGTCCGACAGAGGGGTTGCACCGGAGGTGCCTTCCGAGGTCGGTTGTGTCGCACCGCGCTCGTCGTCCTCTTCCGGCCCGGCGTCAGCTTCTTGGGGCTTAATGTCCATGATCCCAAGGTCGTCGAGCGCCGGGTCGTCGGGTCCGGGTTCAGGGCTGGGCCGCTCTGGAGTCTGTTGCTCTTCTTGGTATAGACTCCACAGCCACCAGCCCAATCCCCCGAGGCCGCCGACGACGATCAGGCCCGTGACGACGTACAACCACGGACGGCCAAAAAGGACGGCGAGCCCCACGACGAGGACGGCCAGAAGCACGAGCAGGAAGCGAACCATGCGACGACGGGGCAGAACTCCCACGGAGAGCAGAAAGTGACGGTTGGTAGAAGGTATCCCGACCCGCCGGTAATGTCAACAGAATGAACGTCGATTCGAACTATGCTCTCGCGGGATGAGCATTGACGGATGCGTTGGTCGAAATGGTATCGACGTCTGCGGGCAGGTCGACCGAAGGGAGACGGAACG
>CAYLMT010000259.1:0-1872 GCA_964384855.1 uncultured Salinivenus sp. | reverse complement strand
AGGAGGCCCTTCACAAGCTCTGCCGCGCGAACCTGCGCTTCGTCGTCTCGGTCGCCAAGAAGTACCAGGGACAGGGCCTGTCACTGGCCGACCTAATCAATGAGGGCAACTACGGCCTCATCAAGGCCGCCAAGCGGTTCGACGAGACGCGGGGCTTCAAGTTTATCTCCTACGCCGTCTGGTGGATTCGGCAGGCCATCCTGCAGGCCCTCGCCGAACAGAGCCGGGTGGTGCGCCTTCCCCTCAACCGCATCGGCACGATCTCGAAGATCCGCAAGGCCAGCGCCCGCCTGCAGCAGGACCTCGACCGGAAGCCCAACATCGAAGAGCTGGCCGAAGAGCTCGAGATCGACGTCAAGAAGGTGCGCGAGGCGATGAAGCACACCAGCCGCCACCTGTCGATGGACGCCCCCTTCAACGAGGAGGACGACAACAGCCTCCTCGACGTGCTGCCGGACGATGAGAGCGATTCGCCGGACGAGGAAATGCTCTCCGAGTCGGTCAAGATTGACATCGAACGCGCCCTCAGCGCCCTGCACGACCGCGAAGCCGAGATCACGCGCCTCTACTTCGGCATCGGGCGCGAGCACCCGCTCACCCTCGAAGAGATTGGGAAACGCTTCGATCTCACGCGGGAGCGCGTGCGCCAGATCAAGGAGAAAGCCCTCCGGAAGCTTCGCCAGCGTCATAGCCGCCAAGACCTCCAGCCTCACACCGACTAGTATCGATACGCGCCGCTCTTCCGGTTTCGTCCTGCAATGAACGACCCGGGCGCATCCCGACCGACTGTCGGGATGTGCCCGTTTTCATTGGAGGTCCCCGGAATTGCCCTCGGCATGTCGTTTCCGTCTCTTCTCCCTCCTCCCCTCCAGGCTGTGGCCCGAAACCGGGTGGTCGCGGGCTACGCGGTGGATCCGGCTCGGGTCGCCTCCATTCTCCCAGATGGCCTCGTCCCCACCCGGTACAACGGGACGTCGTACGTCAGTCTCGTGGGGGTTGAACTGACGAACGTTCGGGTGCTCGGCCTCGCCATTCCGGGGTGTCGGCGAGTGTCGGTGATCGAACTGCGGGTACACGTACGACCCGCCAGATCGCCCTCGGGCCCCGCGGGCACCTGGACGATGCGGGCGCACGTGCCACGGCGCCTCGTGGCGTGGGTCGCCCGACTGCTCTACAGCGAACCGGTACGAGTTGCGTCCGTGCAGCCGGTGCGACGGGAGCACGTGGACCACGTGGAGGTGACGTACCGCTTCGACTGGAAGGGACGGGAACAGCGGATTCGGGTGCGGGGCAAGCGCCCGCCCGTAATGCCGGCCCCCGACGCCCACGCCCACACCCTCCTCGGCCCCGACTGGCGATTCGGCACCGCGCACGACGGCACGCTGCTCCGAACCCGGATTGACCGTCCGGCGGCCCCTGTCTACCGCGTGCAGGAGCACCATCTCACCGTACAGTGGCCGTCCATCTACGGCGACCTAGGCTCGGTACTGGCAGACCGCTCTCCATCTCTCGTTCTGCTGTCGCCCGGCACACCGGTGACGCTGCGATGGCCGAAACGGGGCTAAGGGTCGGCCGCCGTCGTTGCATTTTGCCCCCCGCGTTCATACACTTTTTATGTAGGGAATACACGGCGGCCCTTCCCCCGCCCCTCTGTTCACCGTCCTCGGACGGGAGTTTTTAGACCGTTTTGAAAGCGCTTCCGGCCCTGTATTCCCACCCCGATGGGTCGTCCTTCCTCCCTTCGCCGCTCATCTCGTTTCCTCTTCGTTCGTTCATGCACCTCGCTCCTCGGCTCCGGGTCCTCTCCGTCGTTCTCTCCGTCCTCGTGGTCGCTGGGCTATGGGGACCGTCTCTCGTGCAGGCTCAGGGGTT
>CAYLMT010000258.1:0-1885 GCA_964384855.1 uncultured Salinivenus sp. | reverse complement strand
GCGAGGGGACCGAGTACCTCGTCCACACGAACAACCGGCAGCTCTACGAGCCTGGCGACACGGTGGCCGTCCGCCCCCTCGAACCGGCCGTCGTCTTGGAGAGTCGGTCCACCCCGGCCGAGGTGCCGAGCGGGGCGACCCCGGAGCCCGAGGCCTAGCCGCCTCCGTTTTTTTCCTCGTGCACGGTTCCAGACACCCACTATTCCATGCTTCCGTCGCTGCGCTCGTGGATTGGACTTCTCTGCGTCGTCGGACTGCTGGCCGTCGTGTCGGCGTGCGACTCCGGCGGGGCCCAAGAGTCCGGGACCGTCACCGGGCGGTGGCAGGGGACGGTCGAGACGGACAGCGTCACCTACGAAATTCGCTTTGACCTGGAGGAGGCCGATGAGCCGGATCCTACCGGGCCTCGTCTCGTGGGGTCGGGGGAACTGGTGGGTTCGGAGCGCCGATCGTTTCAGATTACCGACGGCTCGTTTATGGAGCCGAACCGGAGGCTGTCCCTCAACTTTCGGTTTGACATTCCTCGGCCCATTTTGCTGCAGGGGACGGTTGCAGAGGACTACGAGAGCATCTCGGCTGAGCTGTCCGGCGGCCCACCCCGCTTCGACGAGGCGACCCTCACCCTCACACGTCCGTGACCAACGGTCGTCCGGCGTACCCTCAATCCCGACCCGCAGATCTGTCTTTGTCGCGATGGATCGTCTGGCGCATGGTTTGAACGCAGTCCTCTCGCTGCTCCTGGTTGGCGGGAGCCTGTGGGTTTTTCCGACGCTCCCGGGCCAGGTGCCCCGCCACTTCGGCCTCGGCGGCACCGCGGATGCCTATTGGGAGGCAACGCTCCTGCATTGGATGGTTATCCCGTCCATTGCGATCGTCGTCGTGGGAATCGTGTACGGGGCTGCGTGGTGGACCGGCCGGGCGCCCACGGCCATCAACGTGCCGAACCAGGAGCAGTACGATGCGCTCGCTCCGGCCCACAAGCGGGTCGTCGCTGAATCCGTGCAGGCATTTCTGTACTGGACGGCCACGGCGATGCTCGTCCTGTTCTCGGTCGCGCAGTGGAGCACCTATCAAGTCGCCACGTCGGCCACGAATACGCTTCCCGGACTGGGGCAGGCGCTCACCTTCGGAATCCCCGTGGTCCTCTTGTGTGCAGCGGGAGGACTGGCGTGGTGGCTGCCGCGCCGGGTGCGGCGGCTCGCGGACGATTCCTGAGATGACGCGAGGGACAACGACGGAGCTCCGATGAAAGGGGTGGGAAGACGCCGGACAGAACTTGCCCGACAAGATAATGTCGACAGACAAGTGCCGATCGGCGGTGTCAACCCCGCTGGACCGGCCATACTCGCAAGCGATTACGCCTGTTTTTAGCTGTGGCGAACGGTCGTCCTGATTGTTCTCCGAAGACTCTGGTTGCGGAGAGTGGATCGGTAGGTTCCCCGATCGTCACCCGCCGCCCGCTAGGGCATTGGCAACGTCGAAGAGAAGGTACACGACCCAACCCCCGGAGTACAGTGTTAGTCCCCAATGCACCCACCGACGTCGGGTCGCGATGAGGATGAGCGCGGGAATGGTGAGAATTGGAAGGGCGAGAAGCGTCTGGACGACCGCCGTCTGCAGCGTCCGATTGCCGTCGTAGAACAGTCCAGCATTGATCGTCCCGATGAACAGAAGGGAGAACGCCGCCACTGTCCCGAAAAACCACCGTCGGTGGGTGGGCGAGAAGTAGAACGTCTCAAGGTCTATGAATTTGGTCCCGTGCGCATCCGGGGTCACGTAGGATACCTCCTCGCGGTCCGCGTCTGGCAGTGCGAAGGCACACAGGAGGTACAGGGCCAGGGTCGTCAGCAGGACGGGCAGGAAGGTGAGCGGACGGTGCCATACC
>CAYLMT010000257.1:0-1946 GCA_964384855.1 uncultured Salinivenus sp. | reverse complement strand
CGATGCCGGTCTCGATCTGTTCGCGCATCCACGCCTCAAACTGCGGGTGCGGGGCAAGGCCCTTGCCGTAGCGGTAGTCGAGGCCCTCCAGGTATTCAGAGGCACGGCCCCGAGCGGTGGTGCGGGCGGGGACGACGAGCGCTGTTCCGTTGGTTGATGCCTCGCGGACCATTTCCTGAATCTCGGGAATGGTTTCCTTTCGCTTTTCGGGCCAGTCCTCGCGCCAGGTGTGTACCTTGATGTCGCGGAACGCGTCGCCGCCGTGGGCGCGCATCGTGTCGGCAATCGTGTGCAGGTTGTTCATCCAGTGCGCATTCTCGTCGTCCGAGCCGGTCCCGTGGGCCAGCAGGATGACGGTCTCCTCCGACGGGGTCTCACTGATGGCCTGGGCACGGTCGAGGAGTCCCTTGGCGAAGTGGGGGCTCGCCTCCAGCCCCCCGAGCGTCGTCATCTGCAGGTGTGTGCGGATGCGCTGCGGAAAGCGCCCGCCCATGCCGCCGCTGTAGGTGTTCTGCAGCCCCAGTACGTAGTGCGATTTTTCTTGGAAGCTGCTCTCCATGGAGAAGATGCGGACCATGACGGCGGCCTTCATGCCGTCCCGCTCCAGTTCGCGCACGGCCCGCTCGACGACCACGGGGTCAACCATGCTGAACGCCTCGGCCACGTTGTAGTCGTCGGAGATTGGGGCGAGGCCCTCGCGCATCGTCTCGTTCCAGTTGTACTCCGAGCCGTGCGGCACGGCGATGACGCCCACCTCGTCGGGCGAGAGGGGGCGGTGTGCAGTGGCCGTGCGGCGAAGCCAGCGTTCCACGTTCGGGTGGGGGAGCACGTCCTCTCCGCTGGCCACCACGCCGTCGATGGACCGGAGCGGACGATGGATCCACGACCAGCTCGACATCATGGTGGTGTACTGCATGCCTAGGTTGTAGGGCACCACCAGGACACGCTCATGCTCAGCGGCGGCCGCCTTCACGGTCTTGGTCGCGTTCCCAATGGCTGCACGGGACGCCTTCTCCGGCGCCGTCCGCGTGTACTGCACGACGACCTCGCCCCCGCCGGCCAGGCCGTATTTCTCGGCGGCCCGCCGGGCAGAGGCCTGCAGGTCGGCCCGGATAGAGTCGCCCCCCGCGGCGTCCATGGCCCCGTAGCCGATCACCACCAGTGCCTCGTCTTCGGGCCGCTCCGAGAGGGCATTCACACGGTCAAACAGGATTTCCTCGCTCAGGTAGCTGGTGCCGAGCGGGGCGGCCCACTGAACGCCGCCCTCCACCGCAGGCATCGCGTCGCGGGCCGTCTGGTAGAGCACGTGATGGGCCGACAGAAAGAGCGGCAGTACCACCACGCCGTGCTCGGTGTCGATCGTGGAAAGCCCCTCGTTCAGGTTTGACCGGGTCTCTTCGTACGTCGCAAAAGCGAGCCCCACGTTCGACGCGTGCTCACGAAAATCGGCCACGGCGTCACGCGTCTTCTCGTTGCCAAGAAAGCCACGGTCCGGTGCCAGGACGAGCACCCCGGGATCGCCGTCAGGGGCCGCGTTGGATTGAGCCCAGGTCGGAGGTGCGATAAAGAGGAGGGCGGCACAGAGGCTACAGAGGACTCGGGGCATGGGGTTGTATTTCGTATTTCAGTCTAAAACTACTTCTTCGCAGGATAATCTGAGATTGTCCTGCTCAGGGCGCGTATTGCGTAGTGAGTGAGGCATGATGCGTGAATCGGGCTCTTCCTCTCCCGTCACGCATCACGAATCACGTATCACTCGAACGAAGTCCCCTCCGTCTGGAGGAGGTATTCAAACGTGTAGTAGCGCGACTCGGCGTTGCTCGCGGCCGGGTCGTCCGGGTTCCCCTCGTAGTAGCTCAAGATCCGGATTTTGGCGTACGACTCGCCGTCAGCCGTGCGCACGACGATGGTCCGGCCGGGCGTGGGACGGACGATGTGGTTGCCGT
>CAYLMT010000256.1:0-2002 GCA_964384855.1 uncultured Salinivenus sp. | reverse complement strand
TCGCACTTGAGCGACAGGTGCTCGGCCACGACCTGCACGCGCTCCTCCCACGAGGGCGGCGGGGGCACCTCTCCGGTCTCGAAGTAGGTCTTCGTCCGGTCGAAGATCCACGGATTGCCCAGTGCTCCGCGCCCCAGCATCACGGCGTCCACACCGGTCTCCTCGAACATCGCCTCGACGGCCTCGGGATCGTGAGCGTCCCCGTTGCCGATGACGGGCATGTCGCGGGCACCCTCCTCCTTGATCCGGCGCAGCCAGTCCCAGCGCGCGTCGCCCTTGTACTGCTGCTCCCGGGTGCGAGCGTGCACGCTGAGGGCCGCCACGCCCATCTCCTCCAGCATACGGGCCACCTCCACCGCGTAGATCGAGTCGTCGTCCCACCCCAGGCGCATCTTGACGGTCACCGGTCGGGTGGCCTCCTCCATGACCGCTGCCGTGATGCGCTTCATCTTGTCGAGGTCGCGCAGAACCCCGGCCCCGCCGTCCTTCTGCACGATCTTGCGGACGGGACAGCCAAAGTTGATGTCGATGACGTCCGGCCCGGCGGCGTCCACCATGGGCGTGGCGTTTTTGACCTCGTCGATCCCACCGCCCCACACCTGGATGCCGATCGGACGCTCCTCGTCGAAGATCTCGAGCTTCTGCTGCTCGTGCTCCTGGTCTCGCAGGAGCCCGGCGGACGACACGAATTCGGTGTACATCATGTCGGCCCCGTACCGCTTGCACAGGATGCGGAACGGCGGATCGCTCACGTCCTCCATGGGCGCGAGGAAGAGGGGCCGGTCGTCGAAGTCGAGGTGGCCGATGCGCATCGAGATGAGAGGGAGTGCCGTGTGGAGGAATCCGCTGCGAGATATTGCGAAACGGCCCAGACGCGGGCGCTGGTTCCCAGAATGCCATTAATCCGGGGACCAGGTGAACGCTCGCCCGTTTCCTTGGTAGTCAACCATCCCCACCCTCCCTTCTGTACCCATTCCGCTCGCCGATACGTACGTTGGGGGCACCGACTTCTAATCCTGATTCCTCTCCTCCCATGTGTTCGAACTCCCGCTCGTCGTCCACGCCCCTATTGCTTGCCTTGCTCGCACCGCTCACGATCCTGCTTACCGGCTGCGGCGGCCCCAGCCTCTTCGAGCGACTCTCGTCGGCCAGCTGGGGCTTCTGGGGGACCGTCATTATCGTGCTCGACCTCGTGGCGCTCGTCGACCTGCTCGGGGACAACACCCGGAGCACAGCCAGCACCGTGATCTGGGTGCTCCTGATCGTTTTCGCACCGGTCCTCGGGGTGATTCTGTACTTCATCTTCGGTCGTGAATAACAACATGCAGATGGATGTGTCCATAGGCAGTCGAGACGCTGCGGTCCACACGATTCGCGGCGTCGTGATCATGATCGTCGCAGGCCTGCTGTTCGCCTGTGGTGGAACCCAGCCCGCGGCCGAGTCGGATCCAGATGCGCAGTACCGGGCCGCCATCGCGGACGCCCGCACGGCACAGCCGTCGGAGATCACCACGACGCTGACGCCCCTCGTCCCGTACAACGACTCGCTCGTGTGGCGTCGGACGGCCGATTCGACGCGGCAGGTGCTCGTGGTGACCTGGGGCGGATCCGACACGCTCCCCTCCGCCACGGCGGGCGACTCGGTGACGGCCGACCAGGACGTGTGGGTGACTGCCGTCCCCGCTATCAAACAGTTCTGCCGGACCTCCGACCACACCGGCGATGATCTTCAGCTGCGCCTCGCCCAGCGCCTCGGCCTTCCGCCCGACGCGGGCTACGACCGCTTCGTGGAGCTCTGGGTGCGCCCCCAGGACCTCGTTCGCCCCTGCCCCGACCCCGAGGTGACCGACCGCGAGTGCGAGCTGCACCCGCCGAAGCCCGCGGCGCACGTGCAGGTCAGCGACGCCCATCAGGACTGGTTTCAGGAGCTGAAAGAGACATCCTACGGCCCGGACGGCTATCCCTTCACGGGCCTCGGCTACACCTACGACTGGAACCCGAC
>CAYLMT010000255.1:0-2022 GCA_964384855.1 uncultured Salinivenus sp. | reverse complement strand
GTGTGGAGGCCGACGAGGAGAGCCTCATGCTCCTGGCGCGCAAGGGCAACGGGGCGCTCCGCGACGCGCTCTCGGCGTTTGACCAGGCCCTCTCGCTCTGTGGCTCTACGTTGGAATACAGCGAGCTGACTCAGGCCCTCGGTGTGGTGGACCAGGACCTGTTCTTTCGCCTCACCGACCACGTGGCCACGCAAGACACGGCGGGGATGATTGAGCTCGTGCGACACGTCGTGCGGAGCGGGTACGACTTGCAGGAGATGCTGGTGGGACTGGCCGAGCACCTGCGCAACTTGCTGGTGGCACGCTCGCTGGGTGGGGAAGCACTAGAAGAGGTTGCCGAATCGACGCGTACCCGTTACGCCGAGGAGGCCGAGCGCTTCGAGGAGGCGGACCTGCTGCGTCTGCTCACCTTGGCCGCAGACACGGAGGACGACATCAAGCAGAGCCCGCAGCCGCGCCTCACGCTGGAGACGACGCTCCTAAAGATGGCACAGCTTCGCCGCTCGGCCGACCTCCGGGCGGTGCTCGGTAAGATCGATCGCCTGGAGCAGATGGCCGAGAAGGGAGAATTCCCCGACGCGGTGCCGGGCGACGGGGCCACCCCAAGCAACACCTCGTCGCATCGGGTGGGGGCCTCCGAGACTGAAGAAACGGATACGACCACGGAGGAGGCAGGGCAGGAGTCCGCCGACACGGCGGCCGAGCCCGTCCCTGACTACGGGCCGGAGTCTGGGGGGACGTCGGACGACCCCTCTTCGGAGGATACGTCTCGAAGCGATGCGTCCACCGAAGAAGCCAACCCTATGGCCTCGGGCGCATCGGACGACTCGTCGGACGCCGACGAGGAGGATGACGAGACGCCGTCCCCGGATGCCCCCCGCGGCGAGTCGGCCGAGACGGATTCGGACCCGTCCGTCGAGTACAATGACTTATTTGGCGCCCCGGCGTTGGGCGGAGAGGAATCGTCAGAGGGGGAGGAGGCGTCGGGCACGACGGACGCTCGGGCCTCTACGTCGGACGCGGCGGCGGATGGTACGGACGCGTCGACCGCCACGGTGGCCGAGCCGGCCGTTGCGGCTGCTCCTTCCGCCGACGGGCTAGCTGCCGAGTGGCCTCAGGTCGTACAGTCCGTCAAGCAAAAACACATCAGCCTCGGCTCCTTACTGGGCGAGGCCGAGCCCGTGGAATACATGGACGGTACGCTCACTGTCGCCGTCCCCCGGGCGCTCCACCGGGACACGCTGCGCGACCGGCGGCGCGTGCTGCTGCGCCACGTGTCCGCCACGGTCGACCGTACGGTCGACGACCTGCACTTTATCGTCGAAGCCACGAGCGACGATTCCGGCGCCGACGCCGAGGCCTCGGACGAGCCCCTCAGTCCCCGCGAACAGCTGCAGCAGCTTCGCGACACCTACCCGGCACTCGACGTACTTTTTGGCGAGTTTGGGGCGGAACCGGTATGGTGATGGGGCGTCTGCCCGCCCTGCCCCAGGGGGCGGGTCCCGGATCTGTAATCGGGGATCGGTTCCGATTGGCGCCCGTTGCATCCTTCTGTACACACTGTAGGGCCCTCCCGTCTTCGGTGGGCGGCCCTTCCTCCCCACGAGTCTTCGAATTGAGAGTACCCCTAAGCTATGGCCAACCCAGGAGGCATGAACATGCAGGACATGTTCGGGAAGATGATGGAGATGCAGGAAAAAATGAACGCCGCTCAGGACGAGCTTGCGGACAAGACCGTGACCGCGGAGGCTGGCGGTGGCATGGTGAAAGTGACCGCCAACGGCGCGCAGGAGGTCACGAGTATTGAGATTGACCCTGAGGCTGTCGACCCGGACGATTTGGAGCTTCTGGAAGACCTCGTAATCGCGGGGGTCAACAAAGCCCTCGAAGACGCATCCGACATGGCGCAGGAGGAGATGAAGAAGTCCATGGGCGGCATGTTGCCGCAGGGCATGGACCTCAGCCAGCTCGGCCTTTAGGCAATTGCGAATGGCGAATTGCGAGTGTCGGGTGACCTCGGGG
>CAYLMT010000254.1:0-2072 GCA_964384855.1 uncultured Salinivenus sp. | reverse complement strand
AAACCCCGTAGGCCCAACGGCTTACGGGGTTTTTTATGTGGGCACCCCATTGATCCTGAGTCCAACAGGAGAGATGAGACTAAGGGCCCTACCCAGACAGGTACGGACAAAAAAATAGATGCCCCAGAGCCGCGGGGCGGGGGGAGGGTCACGGCTCGGGGCATCTAAAAGTGGAGCCACGGGGATTCGAACCCCGGACCTCTTGCATGCCATGCAAGCGCTCTACCGACTGAGCTATGGCCCCGAACAGAATGTTGGCGGTTCTGGCACCGCCCCCTGTCGACGATGCCTTTCTTTCTGATCTTACTTTACTTCCGCCCCCCTCTTGCGTTCCAGGGGGACAAAGTTTGGACCTCGTTTCATCGAATTTGTCCGGGCAAGCCACGGAAGCGTCACGCAATAGCGCCGGGGTAACAAGACGACGCGACGGTGCGTATGAATGCCGTCGCGTATTCGTTCACCACCCCCGCTTCTCATGAACCTCGCGCTCGTTGGCACTGGACAAATGGGTCAGGCCGTAGCGGCGGAGGCCGACGCAGGGCCTCATACGGTCGCCGCCTGCTTCGATTCCGATCAACCCTTTTTGGAAGCGCCCCCATCTGCTGTGGAGGGCGTGGACGTGGCCATCGACTTTTCTCTCCCCGAGATTGCGGTCCCACACCTCCGGCGCTACTGCGAGTGGCAGTTGCCCGTGGTGATGGGCACGACTGGGTGGTACGATGCGCTGGACGAGGTGCAGGCCCTCGTCCGTCGACACGACGCCAGCGTGCTGTACGCCCCCAACTTCTCCGTCGGCGTGGCCGTGCTGTCCCGAGCACTCGATCACGCCACGGCGCTGATGGACGAGCTCGACGACTACGACGCGTTCGTCCAGGAACTGCACCACACGAAGAAGGCCGATAGCCCCAGCGGGACGGCCCGCATGCTCGCTGAGCAGATCGTGGACGGGCTCGACCGCAAAGAGCACGTCGAGACGGAGACGCAACATGAGCGCATCGATCCATCGGCCGTGCACGTCACGTCCACCCGCGCCGGGACCGCGTTCGGCGAACACACGGTCGGGTTCGACAGTCCCTTCGATCGCGTTGCCCTCCGCCACCGCGCCAAGAATCGCCGCGGCTTCGCCGTGGGGGCGTTGCGGGCCGCCGAGTGGCTGGACGGACGCACTGGGCTCTTCACACTGGACGACGTCCTGGACGACTGGCTCAACGCCTGACCTCCCCTCGATTGAACTCGCTTCCCACTGACCAATCCGTTTCCTCGCCCATGTCCGATGACCTGCTTTTCCGGGGTGTCGCTCCCGCCCTCGTCACCCCCTTCACGTCCGACGACACGATCGACGAGGCTGCCTTTCGGCGCCTGATCGACATACAAATTGAGGGAGGGGTCTCGGCCCTCGTCGTGCTAGGCACCACCGGCGAGAACCCGACGATCACCGAGGCCGAACGGCACCGGATCGTAGACGCAGCCATCGAAGCCACGGACGACCGGGTGCCGGTGATCGTCGGTACCGGCACGAACAACACCGACGAAAGTGTAGCCTTTTCGGAAGCAGCGGTAGACGCAGGTGCCGATGGTCTCCTGGTGGTGGGGCCCTACTACAACAAGCCCTCACAGGCGGGCTTCACAGCCCATGTGGAGACGATTGCCGAGGCCGCCGACGCCCCGATCATTCTCTACAACGTGCCTGGTCGCACGAGCTTCAATATCTCCCCCGAAACCGCTCTTCACCTGGCCGAGGAGGTGCCCCACGTGGTGGGCATCAAGGAGGCCTCCGGCGAAATCGAGCAGATCGACGACCTCCTGGCCCACCGGCCGGACGGCTTCGGGGTGTACTCGGGCGACGACGAGATGACACTCCCCCTTCTCGCCATGGGGGGGGACGGCGCCGTCTCCGTCGTCAGCAACGCCCTGCCAGAGCCATTCTGCACGCTTGTCGAGGCCGCGTTGAACGACGACCTGGTCACGGCCCGTGAGCGACACGCCGACCTCCTCCCGGCCATGCGGGCCTGCTTTTTGGAAACAAACCCGGTGCCCATCAAAGACGTCTGCGCCGCTCTTGGCTGGATGGA
>CAYLMT010000253.1:0-2089 GCA_964384855.1 uncultured Salinivenus sp. | reverse complement strand
ACGAGCACCTCGAATACGTGGATTACAAGGACACTGAGTTCCTGGAGCAGTTCATTAACAACCAGGGCAAGATTCTGCCTCGTCGCGTGACGGGGGTTCCCGCCCGTGTACAGCGCCAGATTACAAAGGCGATCAAGCGCGCCCGGCACCTTGCCCTCATGCCTTACGTGTCCGAGTCGATTCGGTAATCGATCCGGGCGAACTGTCTCCACCATTTCCGACCGATTTGATCCGATTGCATCATGCAGATTATTCTTCTCGACGACGTGGAGCACCTCGGCGAAAAAGGGGAGGTCCACGAGGTGGCCGACGGCTACGGCCGAAACTATTTGATTCCACAGGGGCTCGCGCGGGTCGCCACCGATGGGGCGATTCGCCAGCTGCGCGATGAACGGCAGCAGCAGGCCCGCAAAGAGGCCGCGAAGAAGGAGCAGGCCGAAGAGTTCAAAGAGGAGCTCGAAGACATGCAGGTGGTCTTCACCGCGAAGGTGGGTGAGGACAACCGTATCTTTGGCACCGTCACGACCCAGCAGATTGCGGTGGAGCTCTCGAACCGGGGCTTCGACATCGACCGGCGTGACATTGACCTGGACGAGGACATCCGGTTCGTGGGAGCCTACACAGCGTCCATCGACATTGGTCACGGGATCGAAGCGACCCTGGACATCCAGGTCATTCCGGAGTCCGGCTAACGGACGGAGCGACAGGGATCTGTGGAAGGCAAGTTGGACGCCCTCGGCGGCTTGAGGGGGCCGTCCCGTTCACGGCACTCGGAAGGTCAGGTCGTTGCAGACGGGCGGCAGGGAGACAAATGATTTTCTCGCATCGACGCCCGTCGTCGAGAAATTCCTCTGCCCGATTGCCGGACCTTCCCGCGACCGTGTCCGCTATTGAGTGAGCTCAAGCTCTGCGTCGGGGGCCATGCCTGCCTCTTCCTTGGCTGTGCGCACCATCTGATCAACGTCTTGCAGGAGCTGCTCCGCGTCGAAGACGATGCCGTCTTTGATCGTGTAGTCGATCCCGCCGGCCCGCTCGAGCTCACGGGTCTCCTTGTTAAAACGGAGGGCACCGGTCCCGTACAGCACCTTGAGGTTGGCCAGCGGGTTTTCGTCGACGAGCACGAGGTCGGCCTGCTTGCCCACCTCCACCGAGCCGATCTCGTCGGACCGACCGAGAGTCTGAGCGCCCTCAAGGGTGGCGGAGCGAATGACTTCTAGCGGCTGAAACCCGGCCTCCTGGAGTAGCTCCAGTTCTCGGACGTAGCCGAAACCGTACAGCTTAAAGATGTAGCCGGAGTCGCTCCCCACGCCCACGCGTCCCCCGCGGTTCTTGTACTGGTTGACGAACGTCATCCAGCGGTCGTAGTGGGTGTCCCAGGCCGCCTCGTCGGCGGAGGACCAGAAGTAATGGTAGGAGCCGTGGTTTTCGAAGCTGGGGTGGAAGAAGTCCCACAGGGACGGCAGCGTATATGTATCATGCCACTCGGCGCGGCGACCCCGCATGAGGTCGCGGTTGGCCTCGTAGATGCCGAAGGTGGGCACCATCGTGAAGTCGAGGGTGCGGAGGGAATCGAGCACCTGGTTCCAGCGCTCGCTGTCCGGCGCGGCGGCCTGCTGCCACATCCGGCCCGCGTAGGCGAAGCGGTCCTCTTCGTCCTGGTAGTTGTAATCGGGGGGATAGTTCTGAATGGAGCGTTCCGTGTAGAGGGCCTCGGGGTAGCCGTAGAAGTGCTCGCCCGTGGTGAGGCCCCACGTCGCGGTGTCCAGCACGTCGTATTGTGGGGTGCCCGTTTGGGCATGGTGCATGGCCGTGCGGAGGTCCTGTGCGTCGGCTTCCTGGAGAGCCGCCTTCAACACGTTGGGCGGAGCCTCGAAAAATTTGAGGCCGTCGGCTCCCTCCTCGGCCATGCGTTGTACCCAGGTGCGGGCTTGTTGCGGCGTCGTGATTGGTTTATCACGACCCGTTCCGAAGGCTGGATGGACGACCAATCGAGGCGCTGTAATCTCGTTGACCGCGCTGCGCTCACGGTGGCGAAGGGTCCAGTCGAGCCCATTGCCGGCGGCGACCTCGCGGGCCGTCGTCACGCCGT
>CAYLMT010000252.1:0-2197 GCA_964384855.1 uncultured Salinivenus sp. | reverse complement strand
CGGTGATGGCAACTTGGGCGCCTTCCTCGGCGAGCAGTTCGGCGGTCGTTCGGCCAATGCCCTTTCCGCCGCCCGTGATGAGTGCAATCTTTCCGTCTACGCGGTCCATGGGTGGAATTCCTCGGATTGATGAGTTGGGAAGTCGGGCGTCGTAAATTTCTTACATTTCAAACTGGTTTGTTGTAGGAGTTTTCCTGGCTCGGTCGTAATGGATCCTTGGATTGTGGGGCTGGGCATTGGGTGACAGCGGGTTTAGGCGAGCGTGGGGGAGCGCCCCATTTTGGCCGAAAAGGGGATCGGCAGGAGGCATGGCGAATATACAGGGCCCCGTTTTCGCTCTATTCGTTGCCCGCTCCGTGAACGATATGCCCGTTCGTCTCCGCCTGCTCGGACTTGTCTTCCTCGCGCTTCTGTTCACCACCCCAACCCTGGCCCAGGAGGCGGTTCCGACCCAGGTGGTGGTCCGGGCTGTGTCCAACGACGCGAAGATCCTCCACGACCCGGTGGGCGGGGCCCACATCACCATCGAGAACGCTCGCACTGGGGAGGTGCTCGCGGAGGGCCAGCAGACGGGCGATTCTGGCAGTACCGACAAAATCGTGCGGCAGCCCCGGGAGCGCGGCGCGACCCTCTACGACGTGCCAGGCGCAGCAAAATATGAGACGACGCTTGCCCTGGAGCGCCCGACCCGTGTGCGGATTACGGCGGAGGGCCCGCTCGACTACCCACAGGCACTGCAGAGGGCCTCGAAAACGGTGCTTCTTGTGCCGGGAGCGGACGTAACGGGGGACGGCATTCCCCTGACACTGCACGGCTTCATCGTGGAGGTGCTGGAGCCGTCGTCAACGGAGGCCAGGCTCGGATCGGAGGTGTCGGTGCGGGCCCGAGTGCGCATGCTCTGTGGGTGCCCCACGGAGCCGGGTGGGCTCTGGGACGCGAACGGCTACACCATCCGGGCGCAGTTACTTAGGGACGGCGCCGTGGTCGCCGAGGCGCCGCTCTCGTTTGCCGGGACCTCCAGCGAGTACACGGGCACGGTCTCCGTTCCGGACGCAGGGGCCACGCAGCTTCGTGTGGTGGCCAAGGATGCCGATCGGGTCAACTTTGGGAGGGCGACGATGTCCCTGACGCAGGAGTAGTTCTCTTTCCCGGCTCCCGGATCGCCTTGTGAAAGTTCCCGATCCCTTGAGCCCAACGCTCCCGAGTTCTTGAACGACCGCCTCACCACGAACAGGTGCCTCTGCGGCGAGGCCTCCTAGATCGATTTCACTCTTCACCCCATAACCATTCATCGCACATGACGACTGCCCACTGGCATCTGGTTCTCAATCACATTCCCCTCCTCGGTCTTCTCTTCGGGGGTGGGCTTCTTACCTACGGCCTCTGGCGGGGACAGAACACCGTACAACAGGCAAGTCTCGGTCTTCTTGCCGTGGCGGGACTCTCCATCATTGCGGTGTACCTAACCGGCGAGCCGGCGGAGGAAATGGTAGAGGGACTCGCGGGCGTGTCGCACGACGCCATTGAAGCCCATGAGGAAGTTGGATGGATTGCCCTTGCTTCGGGGATCACGACGGGCGTCGCGGCCCTGGGAGCCTTGCTGTACGGCCGGATCCGGGGTCGCCTGGCCCGCTGGACCGTGCTTCTAACCCTGCTGGTTGCACTGGCGAGCATAGGAGTCATCGGCTACGCGGCCAACCTCGGTGGGAAAATTAGTCATCCCGAGTTGCGCACGGCCCAAATGTCCCAGTCCGTAGAACCGGACAATGAGACCGGAGAAAATCGCGAATAGCGAGTTCCTCCAAGTCTTCTCCTTCGGCCGAAGCGGTGGACGGGCCGGAGGAGAAGTCGATCGTCATCGTCGCGAGCGCGTGTGCTCTCGAGCCGCAATGGCGTGGGCGGGGTGCGTTATTCGGCTGAGGACTCCACGTCGCGCACCACGGCCAAGAACTCGGCCAGCATCATGGCGGTAGCGCCCCACACGGTGTGGCCGGTCACGTCGTAGTACGGTACGTCCACGTCCCTCCCGTGGAGCCGGCGCGTCTCGCTCGTGCAGGTGGCCGGATCCAAGAGGTGAGCGAGGGGGACCTGGAGAATCTGCTCGACCTCTGCGTCGGTGGGGCGAAGGGAGGTGGCGGACGTAGTATGGCCCACGAAGGGGTGCACGCAGAAGTTGGAGGGTGGGATGTAGAGTGGC
>CAYLMT010000251.1:0-2242 GCA_964384855.1 uncultured Salinivenus sp. | reverse complement strand
CGCGAGGAGTTTCGCCAGGAGGCGCTGGAGGAGGCCGAGCGCATCGTGGAGGAGGCCAACGCCCGCATCGAAAACACCATTCGGGAGATCAAGGAGGCCCAGGCTGAGTCGGAGGTGACGCAGGAGGCCCGGCAGCGACTCGAAGAATACAAAGAGGATCTGCGGGAGCAGCGCGATGAGGCGGACGCGGAGACAGGGGAGGAGAGGCCGGCGGAGGGGGACGGCGCTCCGCAGACAGCCTCGGACGCTTCCATCGAGGAGGGCGATCGGGTGGTGGTGGATGACGGATCGACCGCCGTGGAGGTGCAGGAGATCGAGGACGGGGAGGCGCTCGTCGTCATGGGCTCGATGCACATGCACGTACCCCTCGACCGCCTGACCCGGATCGGCGGGCCGAAGCCCGAATCCGAAGAACAGGAGACGGGCGGTGGCACCGAGATGGCAGCCCTGGAGGCGAGCCCCTCGATCGACGTACGTGGCGAGCGGGTGGACGAGGCGCAGCGGCAGGTTCAGCATTTTCTCGACGACGCCGTGGCGGCCAATCTCGATACGGTCGAGATTCTCCACGGCAAAGGCACCGGGGCTCTCCGGACTGCCCTCCACGAGATGCTCGCCGACCGCCCCGACGTCGCGGACTACCACAAGGCTCCCATCGAGGAGGGCGGCGCGGGCGTGACGAAGGTAGAGTTCGGGTAGCGTGTGGGCATTGAATGGCTTCAGAATCTCTATTCCGTGCCTCCACGCAGCAACCTCCATACGCCCACGCGCCCAGACGCAAAGCTGGACGAAGCGCGCGCCGGTTTGTAGCTTCGTGGGCGGCCTTCCGACTCGACGACGTTCCCTAGTAGCACTTCCACCGATGGCCCACATCGTTTCGACGCGCCCCCTGATCGACGGGGGCCTCTCCGGGTTGCGGAACGAGCACACCCTCACCGTCTGCGACCCGCCCGACGGCAGTACGCGCTCTGTCGACGAACTCATTGCCCTGGCCGACGAGGCCGACGTGCTCCTGACCGTGCTCGCCGACCCGATCACGGAAGAGTTGTTCGAGGCACGGCCGGGGCTCCGGATGGTGGCACAGTACGCCGTCGGGGTCGACAACATCGACCTGGAGGCAGCCGAGGCCCACGACGTGGCCGTCACCCACACGCCCGGCGTCCTCACGGACGCAACCGCCGACCTGGCATGGGCGCTGCTGCTGGCTGCCGCTCGGCACGTACCGGCGGCGGACCAGTACGTGCGCGACGGCCGGTTCGAGCGCTGGGAGACGACCCTCCTGATGGGCACGGAGCTGGCCCGAAAGACCCTCGGCATCGTGGGCATGGGCCGGATCGGGACGGCGGTGGCCCGGCGAGCGCTCGGCTTCGGGATGGAGGTGATTTACCACAATCGAACCCGGGCCAATCCGACCGTGGAACGCCAGGTGAACGCCCGGTACGTGGGGCTTGGCGAATTACTGGAGACGAGCGACGTCGTCTCGCTGCACTGTCCGCACAACGAGGACAGTCATCACCTTTTCGACGCGGAGGCCTTCGAAAAAATGAAATCGTCGGCCCTGCTGGTGAACACCGCCCGCGGCGCCGTCGTCGACGAGGACGCGTTGGTCGATGCCCTGGCAAACGGGGAAATTGCGGGGGCGGGGCTCGATGTGTTCGAAGACGAGCCGGACGTACATCCGGGGCTGCTCGATCAGGACCGTGTCGTTCTGGCCCCCCACCTGGGCAGTGCCACGACCGACACCCGCATGCGGATGGCCCAGATGTGCGTGGCCTCCATCACGGCATTTCTGGAGGGGGCCGAGAGTGTGCCGCATCGCCTCGTATAGGCCTGGATTGGTCGGTTCGATGGACGCCACTGTGTGGGGCGTCGGACGATTGAAGACTATGACGCGGCCCAATGGCCCGCAAAGCGGTCTCGGCCTGTTTTTTGCAGCTATGGGTTCTCAGAAGTGTCGCGTTTCACTCGTTGCCGGTCGGTTCCCTGCGCTCATGTCCGTTTCAAGGTCTTTGGTGGTGCTCCTGCTGTTCGGAATCGGAGGGGCGCCGCCCGTCGTTCAGGGGCAGCCGGCAGACTCGGTCGCGTCCGCCTCGGACTCCACGACGGAGAGCCCGCCCGCAGTGGCCCAGCGGGTAGCCACGGCGTTCTCGGAGGGGGACGCCAGCCGGCTCCTCACGCCGTCGGCCGATCGGGTCGAGATCAGTCTCTTTGGCAACCGCTCCTTCTACAGCAGCTCGCAGGCCGT
>CAYLMT010000250.1:0-2262 GCA_964384855.1 uncultured Salinivenus sp. | reverse complement strand
GCGCGGCCCCACCTCGTCGCTGTATGGCAGTGACGCCCTGGCGGGGGTCGTCAATTTCATCACCGCCACGCCGGCAGCCGGTCTGGGGGGTGAGGTGCGCACCCGATACGGGACGCACGGGACTGTCGACTTGAGTGCTCGGATGGAGGGGACGAGCGGGCCGTGGCAGGGATCGGCCTTCGTAGATCGATACCGGACGGGCGGCTACGACCTGTCGCCGGAAGGCCTCTCCCCCACGCGCCCCGGCTACGTCGACTACACCGCTCAGGCTCGGGGCCAGTACGAAGCATCCTCGGCCACGTCCCTCTCACTCCGGGGACGGCTCGCGACTCAAACACAGGATTACCCTGTGGGCATTGGGCAAGACGCGATCCGCCACACCCAGCACAACGAGCAGCTGGACTGGAACGCGACCGCCGAGGTGGAGCAGCAGCTGGGGACCGGATGGACACTCACGAGCACGCTCTACGGAACGGGCTACCACACCGATCAGTCGCTTCGACGGACCAACGACGGCACGACCCGCAGTGCTTCCACGCTCGACCAATACCACGGGGAGGTCGAAGCCGTCTTGCGCGGAGCCCTCGGTGAAAATCACCTACTCACGGCGGGCGGCGGGGCCCTCCTCGAACGCATGAACGCCGACCGAAAAACGGGACGACGGACCGGCGGATTCGGCTTCGTGCAAGACGAGTGGAGCCCCGCACAGGTGCTCGACGTGACGGGCAGTCTACGGTTTGACGGCAACAGCGACTATGCCTCGCGCCTGAGCCCCAAACTGGCTGTCCGCTACGCTCCCTTTGAACGAATCTCGGTCCGTGCGTCCGTGGGCAGCGGCTACAAGGCCCCAGCGTTCCGGCAGCTCTACCTCGACTTTACCAATCCACAGGCTGGATACAGCGTCTTCGGCGTCACGGAGGTGCAGGAGGGCCTCCGACACCTACGGGAACAGAACCAGATCGAGGAGCAATTCCGAAACGCCTCCGCCCTCGGCGACCCGCTTTCCCCCGAAACCTCCTGGGCCTTCAATGCCGGCCTCACGGCCACCCCGTGGGAGGGCGCCACCGTCCAGGTCGACCTCTACCATAACGAGGTCTCCAACCTGATCGACACGGAGCCGGTGGCCCGCAAGACCAATGGGCAGAACGTGTTCACCTACGTCAACCGCAATCAGATCTTCACCCGGGGCGTGGAGGCCCGGCTCACCCTCCGCCCCGCATCCGCCCTCCGCGTACAACTTGGATACGACTACCAGGAGGCCAAAGACCGGCAGGTGCTCGACGAGCTCGAAAACGGCGACATCTACCGGCGGGAGGATGGGCGGGACGTCCAGGTGACCTCCGACGACTACGCCGGTCTGCCGGGGCGACCGGTCCACTCCGGCACCGTGCAACTCCGCCACATGGAGCTACCCCTCGGCTTCACGGCCAGCGTGCGCGGGACGCTGCGAAGTCGCGCCGGCTACGCCGACCGCAATGGCAACGGCATTGTGGACGTCGACCGTGAATACGTGGAGGGCCGCACGCTCTGGGACGTCACGGTCTCCAAGACGCTGCTCGACGACTACACTCTGCGGGTAGGCGGAGAAAACCTCCTCGACTACACGAACCCGCGCCGCGTCCCGTCCATCCCGGGCCGCACCTTCTTCGCCGAGCTCCAGGCCCAGTTCTGAGCACTGGTCTTTCTCCTCTACACACGATCCCATACGCACTACGAAATACGCAATACGAACATGCCTACCCTCCTTCACAACCAAACTCCTGACTGCGCTATGCGACGCATTCCTACGATTCTCGCGATCCTAGTCTTGGGCGCTACTCTCACCCTCACCGGCTGCGACACCACCGGAGTGAGCGATGGGGACGATGATGAGGAGCCTCTCAGCATTACACGGGTCGAGAATCTCCCCGCCGACCCCGATACGACCAGTGGCGGCGGACGCCCGCAGGGCTACAACCAGTTCGCCTTCTTCAACCTCCGGGATAGCACCATCGTCCTGCATTCCGACGTCGAAAACCGGGCCGACTCGGCCTCAACCGAGTGGGACATCGCCTTTCGGAGTACCGACATCATCGTAAACGGTGGGAACAATGGGCCGGGGCAAGGCGCGGCCTACGTCGCCGAGGAGGCGTTTCAGGACGTGACCGAGGTAACGACCGATAGCCTCACCAATCACTCGGTCGAGGACTGGTACACCTACAACGCCAACGGCAACCACATCGTCCGTCCCACGCCCGGCCGGACCATCGTCGTGCGCACGGC
>CAYLMT010000249.1:0-2406 GCA_964384855.1 uncultured Salinivenus sp. | reverse complement strand
GGTAGTCGTACAGGTCGACCGTTTCGGCCACGGATCCGTCTCGAATCACCCGAATCCGGCGCAGGCTTCCGCGCTGGAGGGGGCCGCCTACACTGTAGAGGGCATTAAACGCATTCGCGGTGGCACTGACGGTGTAGCCGCCGGGCTGGGCCACTTCGCCGAGCACGAAGACTTTGAGGGGACGGAGGCGTGTGACCGACAGGTCCATGAAGACCGTCTGTGGGTCCTCCGTGAGGCCCGAGTGTTGCCGGGAAAGCCACTGTTTCATGTCCGCCCGGAGTGTCTCGATCGTTTGGCCCGCCGCGGTAAACTGGCCGTGGTCCGGCACGAACACCCGCCCCTGGCGATCGACGGTGAGGTCGTACTGAAACTCCGGGGCGCCCCACACCACGAGCCGCAGTTCATCTCCGGGGCCCACCACGTAGCTGTCGTCGACGGGACCCGACGGGCTGGGTGCGAAGGCGTCCGGGACGGTGTCGAAGGTGTCGTAGCCGAAATAGGGAAGGTCCCCCGATCGCTCGGAGGGTTCTGTGGTGTCCGGTGGAGACGGGTTCGGGTCGCGGTTTGTGGTATCGGTCGGAGCCACGCCGGTCTCGGCCACCTCCGGTGCGGATAGCTCTTCCCCGGTAGTGTCCGCCTCGGAATTTTGTTGCACCGCTCGCAACAGAGCCTGGACGCGGGCCTCGGGGATGCCGCGACGTCGGGCCTGTTCGGCAGCCTGTTCTGGGTTTGACAGGTCGATCCCGAGTTCCTGCGCCCGACGACGGGCCTGTTCGGGGGACAGGTTGCGGGCCTCCAGGTCTTCCCGCACGGAATCCGGGACTTCCTGCTGTTGGGCTTGCGCTGGAGGGCCCCATCCTCCAAAAACGAGGAAAAGAAGGATCATGCTCCCCGGTCCGAGTAGGGAGGAGACGGAAAACGTGAGAGAGACCGCAGAAGTGTTGTGATCAGTCACAAGGTCGGGCACTCCGGGGGTGAGGCTGACGGCGAGGAGGCCGAGTCCGTCCATTCGGGAGGTTCGGAGAAAAGGCGCAAGCGATCTAGAACAACCACGGTCGGCACCAATGGACGCTCACGCCTAGCGAAATGGATTGACTATCACTGGGGATGCGCTGGTTTTGTGTAATCGAAAGGAGCATGACCGTCTTATTTTGTATCCTCAGGATTAAAAGCCCTCTCACACTCCTCTGATCACCGTCATCCGCTGACACCGATGGGTTTTCTGGGGGCAGGTCTTCTGGTCGAAAAAGGGGGCGTTCCCTCGACGGGGCAGTGGCCAGCAGCGTCTGTTGCCCGAATATCTATCTGGCTCCCTAAGAACGGCTGCCTCTGGGGCAATGCATCCCCAACAAGTGACGCTCAGGTAGAGGAGGCTTGATTGATAAGAGCGGTCGCGTCCATCCAGGGCAGGGACGTTGGGAACTCGCCTTTTCGAACGAGCGCCCCAACGACGCCGTCCGCCGCCGAAAAGGGTCGGACAGCCCACTGGTCTGCGGAGGCTGATGGAGACGCGTCTTGGTGATTCCGGGCCTCGCGGAGCGCATCAACCATGGGGCCGTCGAAGGTGCATTCGATCGTCTTCGGGGCCCGGTGAAGGCCCTCGCCCGTCGCCTTCAAAAACGCCTCCTTACACGTCCAGAGGTGAAGAAAGGCGACCTGTCGGCGGGAGGCAGGATGGGACTGCCACCACTTCCGCTCCGACTTGGTGAAGACGCGTTCTGCGAGGGAGGGGGCTTCAACCGTTCGGTTTTGCGGCTCAACATCGACCCCGACGGGCTGCTCTCGACTGAAGGCCGCGACAACCACGTCTTCCGTATGACCGACATTGAAGTGAAGTGGGGGACGGTCGCCCGGCGGGGCCTGCAGCGTGGGCTTGCCATGGGGGCCCTCTTCAAGCGACAGCTCGTTGGGTGCGCAGTCGTACCGGCGGGACAGGACGAGGCGGACCAGGGCGCGACCTCCGAGATGGCGATGGCGGTCCGCGACGAATTGATAACGACGGGCCCGTTCGTGCTCGGACGGAACGGTAAGGGGGCGGAGCACCTCCTCTGGATCGCCGTCGAGAGCGTTCAGGCGAAGGCGCCAGACACTGACCGGACCGTCCTCCCGCCACGACGACGTCCACGTGGGGGAGGGGAGGTCCATATCGACGCGCGGGGCATGCTAGCAGGTGGAATGAAAGAGTCCCGCAACGGCTTCGTCGGCGGCTTGCAGCTCGTTGTATTGCTCCACGGCCTGTTCGGTCTGGAGCACGTGGGTTTCTACGCCCGCTTCGTCGAGCCGGTCGAGGGTCTCGGGCTTTACCTGGAGGCGCTCGTTCATGCCGCGGGAAAGGACCACGACCGAAGCGCCGTGCTCCAGAAGCTCCTCCACGTCGGCAGGCTGGATGCCCGGCGTGTGCGACGT
>CAYLMT010000248.1:0-2442 GCA_964384855.1 uncultured Salinivenus sp. | reverse complement strand
GAGCCGATGTTGAGCGCGGAGGTGGCGGCGGGGGAGGCGGCGTTGATGACGTTCACGACCCGGTCGGTTTCGCGAATTAGGAAGTCGTCGACGAGGGTGCCGTCGCGGCGGAGCGCCTGGGCCCGCACCCCGGCCCGGGGAGACGTGAAGTCGTCCAGCTTCACCTCCGGGATGAGGTTCCGGGCCGCTCGCAGGTAGACGCGCTTGCTCATCGACTGCAGCAGTTCACGGAGGCCCTTTCGCCAGTGCCGGGCCGAGAGTTTCTGCACACCGGGATAGGTGAGAATCTCCCATAGCTCCGCCCAGTCGATGTCCGTCAGCCGGTACCCCTCCCGCGCGAAGGCGAGGACGGCGCTCGGCCCGCACTCCACGCGCCCGTCGATTATGGGGGTAAAGTGGACCCCCAGAAACGGGAAGGCGGGGTCCGGCACCGGGTAGATGAGGCGATTGCAGAGGGACCGTCGCTCCGGCACGAGTTCGTAGTACTCGCCCCGAAACGGTACGATCTTCGTGTCCAGGTCCTGCCCGCTCATCTCGGCGATCCGGTCGGCGTAGAGGCCGGCGCAGTTCACGACGTGCCGGGCCTGCACGGCACCGGCCGTGGTGTCCACCGTCACGTGGGTCGGCGTCACGTGCAGGTCGCGCACGGCAGCACCAGTCTGGATCGGGTGCCCACGGTTCTCCACGCGGCGGGCCAGGGCCTTGGCTACCTCCCCGTAGTCGACGATGCCGGCCCTGGGGACATGGAGCCCCGCCACCCCTTGCACGTGCGGCTCCAGCTCGTGTAGGCGATCCGGGCCGATGCACGTGCACTCCACGTCGTTCTGGCGCCCCTTCGCCTCGATCCGCTCCAGCTCCGGGACCTCGCTCTCATCGGTGGCCACCACCACCTTGCCGCACATCTCGTAGTCGACCCCTTCGCGTTCGCAAAATTCGATCAGGGCGCGCTTGCCCTCCCGGCAGTTCTCCGCCTTCAGCGAGCCCGGCTCGTAAAACACCCCCGAGTGAATGACGCCGGAGTTGTGGCTCGTCTGGTGAGCCGCTACCCGATCCTCCTTCTCCAGCACCGTGACGGCCGCGTCCGGAAACTGCTCGGTGAGCCGATAGGCCGTGGCGAGCCCAACGATCCCACCTCCGATGATTGCAACGTCGTAGGTCGGCATACGGCAACGGTCGATACAGTGAGAAGGCCGCGATTGATGATTCGAGGAGAGGGCGCGACGGCGTCCAAAATACAAAGGCGGAGCAAACCGAAAAGTGCGTTGCGCCCCGGGAAGATTAACTGAAGACCCGCCATGGGGAGGACACGCGTCTTGCGCATGGCAGGCAACACCCGGGCCCGCGGAGAGTTTAGGCGGCGCGTCTCCGAACCAGCGTCTTTGTCCCCATGCATCGGCCCCTCCACTGTCTTTTCCTTGCGACCGGGCTCGCCATGGGCGTGTTGCTCGTCGCGGGCGCAGGGTGTGGGGATACGGAAGGGGCGTCGCCAGCGGCCGCCGATACGCTACCGCCGTCGAAGCCCATTTTCGACGTGCGCTCCGTGACCCTGGACGCCCGAAACCGCCCCGACTCCAGCCTCCTTGTACAGCTCCGCGACCTCGGCGTGACGCACCTCACCCTGGTCTCATTCGGGTGGCAGGAAGCCCCCAACGTTCCTGAGATCCGGGCCGACACGGGCGACGGCTGGTACAGCGAGTCGCACCGCGGCATCCGTGCCCTTGCCCGTCAGGCCGACGCACTGGGGATGGGCATTATTCTGAAGCCGCACCTGTGGGTGGGCGGGTACGACGAGGCACAGAATCGGAGCAAGATTGGGTTTGACTCCGAGGCGCGCTGGCGTACGTGGGAGACCGAATATCGCCAGTTCCTGATGCTCTACGCCCGTCTCGCACAAGAGGTGAGCGCCGACGCGCTCGTGCTAGGCACCGAGCTCACCCGCTCGGCCACCGAGCGGCCCGCCTTCTGGCGTGCCTTAGCCGGAAATGTTCGCAGCGTCTACGACGGAAAGCTGACCTACGCGGCCAACTGGCACGAGGCGTACGAGCGCATCCAGTTCTGGGACGCGCTCGATTACGTTGGTGTTCAGGCCTACTTTCCGCTCACGGATGTCGACGATCCCTCGCTTGCCACCCTCCGGGGGGGCTGGCGCCCGCACCGGGCCGCCCTGGCCGAGGTCCATAAGCGTACCGGTCGACCCATCCTCTTCACCGAGGTCGGCTATCGGAGTGCCGAGGGGGCTGCGGAGGCGCCGTGGATGTGGCCGGAGCGGGACGACGGCGCGACGCCCGACTCGGCCCTTCAAGCCCGCTGCTACCGGGCCTTCCTGTCCACCGTGGGCCGAGCGTCCTGGCTGAAGGGCAGCATCATCTGGAAGTGGCATCGGCCGGACGAGGTGGAGGGGCCGACCGCCTTCACCCCGCAGGGCAAGCCCGCCGAGCAGGT
>CAYLMT010000247.1:0-2445 GCA_964384855.1 uncultured Salinivenus sp. | reverse complement strand
CCGGGGGACACACACTCAAAGCCGAGGCCCTGCTGCTCCAGCACACGGAGCACCTCGGGATGGGGACTGGCCTTGACCGCGTAGAACGCCCGATCGACCGGGCCAAGCCCCTGCACTTCGGTACTTCGGTCCCGCATCACCCCCGCGTCGTAGACGTAGCGGGGCGACGCGTCGTCGGCCAGGCGCAGCAGATCCTCGCGGCGCTCCCGCCACCACACGGGCGGCGTGTCGTCCGGCGCCCCGTCGTCGACCAGCTCCTGCCACCGCGGCCCAAAGATAACGTCCGGCGCGCGGTGCCCAAAGAACTGCGCGTGCAGCTCGCGGACGAGGCGGGCGGCCTGGTCCTCGTCCACCACGAAGCTCATGTTGAGGTCGCTCGCCGCCTGGGTGACGAGGTGCACCTTCTGCTCGTCGAACACCTCGAACGCCGGGCCCAGCTCGCTGAGGAGGGAACGAATGTGGCGCCCCACGAGGCTCACGATGGCACAGGGGTCGATGAGCTCGGCGTCGCAGTACCGGTTTAGGTCGTGCAACAGCCGGTCGAGAACGTCCGGGTCGAGGGCATTGGCCACGGGGTCGAGCGTCACCGTCACGTTCGACTCCGACGTGGCCACCAGGTCGACAGACAGGCCGTGGTGCTTGAAGACCTGGAAGACGTCGGCCAGGAAGCCCACCTCCTGCCACATCCCCAGCGTGTCCATGCTGACGGCCGTGATGTCGGTCTTGGCCGAGATGGCCTTCACCTGCGGCCCCGCGTCGGGCCCGTCCCCAGTCACGGTTGTGCCGTCGAGGGACGGGGCCTCAGTGCTACGGACGTGTAGCGGAATCTCATGGCGCCGTGCCGGGTCGAGGCAGCGGGGGTGGAGCACACGGGCCCCCATTGTGGACAGCTCCTGCGCCTCGTCGTAGTCGAGGCGGCGCAGCAAACGCGCGGACGGCACCTCGCGCGGGTTCGCCGTGAAGAGGCCCGGCACGTCGGTCCACACTTCGAGCCGCTCGGCCTCCAGCTTGGCCGCAAAGTGGGCCGCCGAGGTATCCGATCCGCCCCGGCCGAGCAGAACGGTCTCGCCGAGGGCATTGCTCGCGACAAAGCCCTGTGTGAGGTAGACCGTTTCCGGATTGTCGGCGAGGTGCGACTGCAGCACCGGGTCGGAATGAGACGTGCAGTTCGCGGCCAAGTACTGGCGCCGCGGCGGCAGGTGCGGGTCGTCGGTGGCCCGCAAGAACTCGCGCGCGTCGAGCCACTGCACCGGCAGCCCCTGCGCCGACAGGTACGCGACGCCGAGGCGGGTCGACAGCAGCTCGCCGGTCGCCAGCACGGCGGCCTGCTGGCGCGGCGACGGCCCGCCGGAGGCCCGGATGTCCTCGACCAGTCGCTCCAGCCGGGCAAACTCGTCCGACAGCACCGTCTCGGCCTCCACACCCAGCTCCTGTCCCAGCGCTCGGTGTCGCTCCCGAATGGTGTCGAGCGTCGAGGTTGGAAGGCCGGGCTCGGCGGTCGAGAGCTGGGCACACAGTGCCTCTAGCTGGTCCGAGATGCCCTGTAGGGCCGAGCAGACGAGAAAGGGGTGGCGCCCGTCCGCCCGGTGTGTCCGTACCACCTCGGCAATCGTGTCCCACTGGGCCCGGCTCGACACGCTCGTGCCTCCAAATTTGCAGACCACCCAGGGGGGCATTGACTGCGACATCGGTGCGTCCGTTCTGACAGAAAGAGAGCGACCAGACCCGGCACAACATCGGGAGGAGGCCCGGCAGTGGCAAGTCGCAATGCGCTCTTTCCGGTCTCCTCACGGCCGCTCCCCCACCGGCAGCGAATGCGACTCGCTACGCGTACATGCAGGTCGCTTCCTGCGATTCCACAAGTGGGAAATGTAAGCGGACGGGCTCATCTAAGAGACCGCACCCTATCCAATCCATCCTACATCCGGCCATGCTCAAAAAAGGACTCCTTGCCCTCACGTCGCTCGCCCTCGTCGTTCTGATCCTTTCTCTGTCCTCAATTGGCGTCGGTCAGGAGGCGCCCCCCGACACCGACGCGCTACTGGAGGCCATGGACATTGAATCGGGCGACTGGGTCGCCGACGTGGGAAGTGGCGAAGGCGAGTACACGGTCCAGATGGCCCGCGCCGTCGGCGACTCGGGCCGTGCCTTTGCCGTCGATATCGACGAGGAGGACCTTGAGGAGCTCAACGAGGAGATCACGGACCGGGAGATCGAAAATATCACGACGGTGTCGAGCGTCTACGACAACCCGATGTTGCCCCACCGCTCGTTCGACGCCGTGCTGGTCCGGAACGCATACCACGAGTTTACGGCCCACGAATCGATGCTCAACCATCTCTATTCGGCCCTGAAGCCCGGTGGGCGGCTCGTCATGGCCGAAAACATCGACGACGCATTGATCGATGCGGCCCGGGAGGAGCAGGTTGAAGACCACGACCTGGC
>CAYLMT010000246.1:0-2470 GCA_964384855.1 uncultured Salinivenus sp. | reverse complement strand
GCGAAGGCGATAGAGGTCCGAGGCGTCGATGGGATTGACGGTGTGGGTCCATCCGAGATGGTCGTTGAAGGCAACACCCGGAAACGGCATGCCCAGAAGTGCAGCCCCGTACGCGTCCACCTCCGGTCCCACGAGCTGCGCCTCGAACCACGTAAATCGGTCTCCCCATGCCACATGCGGGTTCGTGAGCAACATGGCGTTTCCACTCGCGCTCCGGGACGGCCCCACGGCCCACGCGTTCGAGCCGGCGCGCCGCCACTGTTGCGCCCGCTGCAGATCCCCCCCGGCGACGAACGTAGCGTGGATCGTTCGCAGGGTGTGGGCAAACACGTCGGACGGCTCCACGGGCAACACGGCCCTTCGGGAGTCGGCGATGCGGTCTGGATGGGCTTCGGCGTACGCGTTCATCCCGGCCACAAAGGCCTCCATGTAGCCACCGAACGGCATCTCCTGACTGTCGGCCCACCGCCGCGCGTGCTCCGGAATTTCGAGGGTGCGAACTCGGCGATCCGAGGCGAGGTGCTCCTTGCCCCAGTACTCGGCGGCCCGGCCCCGCGCCTCCCCGTAGAGCCGCAGCACGCGGTTTCCGTGGGCTCGCATCTGCGCCCAGCCGAAGGCGTACAGTAGCGAGTCGGTGTTCGAGCTGTAGACGTGCGGCACGCCCCAAGTGTCCCACAAAATTTCGGTCCGATCCGGCCCCTGCCCTGAACTGCAGCCCATCAGTCCCACTGCGACGAAGAGGCCGAACGTCAAGGCACTGACCAGAAATGACTGTCGGGCGGGGAAGGCATACATGGCGGGCTGAACGAATGTGGTTGGTACCGGACTGGCTATTCGAGGGCCGCGCCCTCCGGTGTGATGTGCGTTTCGTGGTCGAGGGCCCCGTCGGCACCGGTGGCCACGACCGTTTCCCCAATCATTGCCATCGTCGCCGTGCCGCCCGCCTCCCGCACCGCCGCGACGGCGTCCCCAACGCGATCAGTGGCGAGGCCGGTCTCCCGGGCAAACTGCCAGGACGCTTCGAACAGGTCCGCGATCGGACCGTCGGGATCAATGCCCGACAGGGCGTCTCGGCCCGCGGCCGTCACCTGCTCCATGGTTCCCTCGTCCCCGAGCACCGCGGCAGTGGTGATCCCACCGAAGCTCTCGTACTCAATTCGCGTCGTGCGCGTGGCGTGCTCCAGTCCGTCGCCCACGTCCCACACCAGCCCACCCCGATCCTGAATGAACACATCCCCGAGCCCCGTGCCGGCCTCCACTTCCGCTCGATGGGACGCCTCCAGGAGCGCCTCGCGATCGTGGCCGAGAGCCATCCGCTCGTTCGCAGCGAGCGCCGTGGCGAGCGTGGCCGCTCCGCTGACCCCAAAGCCGCAGCCGATGGGCACCTCCGTGTCGAGGCGCACGGTCGCAGTTACGCCGAGCCGCTCAAGGACTCCAGTCACCGGCTCTACCTGCGCGGGGCGGTCATCCAGATACACGAGGGTCTCCCGGGCCGACTCGACGGTCGCCGTCACGCCGTCGGCCGTGGCAAAGCTAATGCCGAGCGACGATTTGCTGTCGCGCGGGACGAAAATGGGCGTGACGCTCCCCGGGGCGTGGGCGGTAACGGACATGAAGACCAGCAATCGACGGAGAGGTAACAGGCGGTCAATGAGAAACGAGGAGTTCCCGCTCCCCCATCAGTCTTCCAGTTCAAACTCGATCCGGTCCACGTCGGCGCCCTTCGATGTGCGATTCGTAATGCGGACGCGCCCAATGTCGCGGGTGCGGTCCACGTGGGTTCCACCGCAGGGACAGAGGTCGAGCTCGCCGATCTTCACCATGCGCAACGGATCAACGTGGTCGGGGATAAGGTCGAGTAGGCCGCGGCCCTCGGGCGTCTGCTCCTCCGCCTCGGCGCGATCCATTTCCATTTTTTCCACCGGCATGTCCTGCTCGATGGCCGTGTTCGTGCGCTGCTCGATGACCGCCACGTCCTCGTCGGAGAAGTCGGCGGGCTCGAAATCGATCCGTGAGCGGTCGACGTGAATCTGATTGCCGGCCGTCTGCGCCCCAAACATATCGAGCACCACTTTCGACAGTACGTGCTGGGCGGTGTGCATGCGGCGAAGGACCCAGCGGCGGTCTTCGTCAATCTGCCCGGTCACTTCGTCCCCCTCCCCCGGAAGCTCGCCCGTCCGCTCGTCGATGTAGTGGCGGACCTCGCCGTGCTCCTTCTGTACGTCTACCACCTGGGCTGAGCCGCCATCCCAGTGCAACGTCCCTTGATCGGCGGGCTGGCCCCCACCCTCGGGGTAGAAGTAGGTGCCATCGAGAACGATGTAGTCGTCGATCGCGTCCGCGACGGAGGCGGTAAAGGTCGTAACAGCGTCGCTGTCGGGCAGGTATCGGAGCTCAGTCATGTGTGTCGTGGTGGAACCGTGTCAGTGTGAACCCAGGCCCCCTTTGCCCATGGCCAAGACTTCCTCCC
>CAYLMT010000245.1:0-2473 GCA_964384855.1 uncultured Salinivenus sp. | reverse complement strand
CCGCTTCGCTCTCTCACGAGAGCATCTGTACGAGCTCAGCCGGATGATAGGCTGTCAGGTCGGTCCGGGCGAAGTCTGACTCGTTTCGGGTGACGATTCCCTCCGCTCCTGCAGACAGCCCCGCCTCCGCGAGATACATGTCCTCGAAGTCCGTGCCGGAATCGTAGTCGAGCGCCCGATTCAGAACGGACCGTCCCATGGGAGCGAGATCCATGAGTTGACTTAAATCCTGGATCAGAGGGCGCGGATCGGTGTCGTACACGTCCGTGCCGAGGTACCAGAAGGTGCCGAGCGAGAGAGGAGCCAGCACACTATCGAGTCGATCCTGCTCGACGAAGTGGATGAGGCGGACCGCTTCCCGGTGGTACGGTCGTCCCCGCACCGCCACATCGACCAACACATTGGTGTCAAATATTATCCGCATGTCGAGGTGACAGAACCAGGGACGGTACGGGGATCATTTATGCTTTCGCTGTGCCGCCTCAACCACGGCCCGGCGATCTGCCTCCTTGGAAGCGCCCCGATCAGAGGCCTCCGAAACAGAGCCCAATGCCCCTGCAATTCGACGCGTGACGGGCCCAAAATCCTCGGAACGAGACGAACGCTCCCCACCATCGGTGGATGCCGCACTTCCGTTTTGACCTTTAGGATCCGCGCTCTCAGTCAAGATTCGAAAATAAGCCTCAACCATTCCGGACAGGCTCTCCCCTCGCTCCCGAGCAAGCCGCTTGGCAGCTTCCTTCACCTCTTCATCGATGCGAAGCGTTAGTTTGGACTTCATGGCTACCGGGCAGTGATACGTCATTTGGCGTGTGGGATAGACGTACGCATCCGACCGGAAATTCGTTTCCCACATTGAGTCGTCCGGGAGCTCCTCCGTCGGCCACAACGTGTAGGCCCCGAGCTCCATCAGGTAGGCACCTGTCCCGTGTACCACCCGAGCTTGTAGCCCCAAAAGCCGACGTCGAAGCTGAGCGCCAGGCCCCAGTAGTAGACGAAGAACGTGCCGCCGACGAGCAGGGCGAGCCCGCTCACGAGACGCGGCTGATACGGCTTGGACCGAGCCCACCGCGCGAGATGCCGACCCGCACCCCAAACGAGAAGCGCGAAGAGCAAGATCATCAAGAGCACCTGCCCGGCGCCCTGCACCATCATCACCCCGGCGCCGTAGAGGGGACTGCCCGCCTCGGCCGCGTAGCGGAGGAACTGCCGAAAGACAGGAAACGGACGCCCCACAGCAAAGAGCCCGACCAGCAGGCCCATCAGACCGGCCTTGGTGGTCGGATGGGCGAAGTACGCCCTGGTCTCCGCCGAGAACCGACGCGTCCACCGATGTAGGAGCCCGAGCTCAAGGAGGCTCCACCCAATCATGACGCCACCGAGGACCGTAAAGACAATCTGGGCCTGTGCGAGCCGGACCGGCCGAGCATTCAGCGACTCCACCCCACTGGCTCCCAGCGCCCCGATCACGAGTCCATAGATCCCACAGATGACGAGCACACCTCCAAGAAACGCGCCGGCGACGCGGGACAGGCGGACGGCAGGTCCGCCCTGCTCCGTGGAGCACGCGAGCCCCGGCAGCATGGCAAAGACCACGCAGTTGCACGCAGTAAAGGTCGCAGCCAGCCCCGCCACCGCGGCGAAGAGAAGGCCAAAGGCAGAGCCGTGACTCGAATAACTGCCCGCCAGCTCCGCCGTGTCGCCAATTGTGCCGCCGGCAATAATCTCCTTCCCAAATCCGTCGACGAGGTGATAATTCCAGAAGCCGGCGATTAAAATCCCCAGCACAACGGCCCCCGCGGCATAAAAGAGAAGGCGGGTCCTGTCGTACGCCCGGCGAGGATTCTCCTCGGCCATGGGGGGAGAAGAGGCAGTAGGCATGGCAGACTCAGAACGTGACTGTGACAGATGTCGCCCCTCCTTTAGACTCCGAAAAACATGAAGAAACAGAAAAGGAAGAAGTTCCGGTCCGGTGTGCTCACGACGCCCCGGCCACTCGCTCCTTCGGCACCCACGCCCACGTCAATGTGCCGGCGACGAGCGTCGCGTCGCCTTCGGGGGCCGTAAGCGTCGTGTCTACCTCGATCTGGCCGAGGGGTCGGGACTGGATTTGGGTTGCCTCTTCGTCGGTGAGAGTCGCCTCGGCCTGCACGGCGTCCCGCGCGAAGTTCTCGAACGAAATGTCCATCGTGCGCAGCAAGGGCGAGGACCCGTCCGGGACGTTGAGGGCCACCACGAGTCCGGTCGCGGTCTCGGCCAGGAGGGCTAGGGCCGCGGCGTGCAGGCCGCCGAGGTGGTTCTGGAGCCGCTCTTCATTATCGAGTCGGACGGCGACGCGGTGGAGCGTGTAGGCCTCAACGAAGCACCCGGCGGTATTCACGAAGGGGATGACCTCGCCCACGGCCTTCGTGACGAGGGGGCGCCGCAGCTGCGCGGACGTTCCGTCGTATTGTTCGGCGATGCGGACGAACGG
>CAYLMT010000244.1:0-2488 GCA_964384855.1 uncultured Salinivenus sp. | reverse complement strand
GCCCGCCCGCCCGACACCAACGCCCGCCTGTTCCGGGCCGTGCAGCCCGACTATCCCGCCGCCGCCCGCGAAGAGAGTGTACAGGCACGCGTCCGCGTTGCCGTCCAGGTGTCCGAGTCGGGACGAGTGACAGAGGCGACCGTCCTCAAGCGCTGGCGTCTAGCGGACGGCGGCCGAGCCTATGCGGTGGCCCGTCTCGACCACGGCCTGGAGGAGGCCGCCCTGGTCGCCGCCCGCCGATCCCGCTTCCGTCCCGCTCAGAAGAACGGCCAGCCGGTTGCGAGCCAGACAACCCTCACCTTCGAGTTCGGCACGTCCGAATGACGAGACTCGGACGCTAATGAGATGATCCCTGGGGCTTTGCCTCCCCATCGAGGTCGCGCCACGTCGCATCCTCCACGTCTTTTCCCCAGAACGTTGGCTCGTCGCGCGCCGTCCCCGTCCGCTTGCGGGGCGAAGGCCCTTTCCAGCCAGTCCGCCCGGACGACGATCCGCGCACCTGCCCCCCCTGCGACGACGGGCCTTCCTCTCCCCCCATCAAGCGGACGAGGTTTCCGAACGTCCGCAGGATAAAGTACAGAATGATGCCGAGGACGAGATACTCCATCGTGCAAATCCGCAGAAGGCCGGGCTGTCGGAACGAACCCCACCGCTACGACGGCTGAACGTAGCGGGTACGCTCGTCGGACGGGGCGACAATGTGCTGCACCAGTGCGCGAAAATCTGCCGGGTGCTCTACGAAGTCCATCTCCGCAACGTTCACAACGAGGAGTGGTGTGCGGTCGTACTGCCGAAAGTACTGGTCGTAGGCCTCATGGAGGTTTGCAATGTAGTCCGGATCCATGTTGCGCTCGTACGGCCGGTCACGTTTTTCGATGTTTTGCAGGAGCCGTTCCGGAGAGGAGCGCAGATACACCACGAGGTCGGGCGTCGGCACGGTCGGCTCCATGAGGCGAAAGAGCGATTCGTAGAGCTGAAGTTCGTCCCCGTTCAGCGTCTGCCGGGCGAAGATGCGGTCCTTGTCGAACGTGTAGTCGCTCACCGCGAAGTCGCGAAAGAGGTCCCGCTCGGCCAGTTCCTTTTGCTGTCGAAATCGGCTCGCCAGAAACGCAAGCTGCGTCTGAAAGGCCCATCGCTCCCGATCCTCGTAGAAGCGCTCCAGGAAGGGGTTCTCCTCAAATCGTTCGAGCACGGGATCGGCCTCGAAGCGGTCGGCCAGAAGCTGGGTGAGGGTGGTGGTACCGGCCCCGATCGCGCCTTCGATGGCCACGTAGTCCAGGGCATCCGGTGGGATCATCGAAGGCATTGAGCGTATCGGATTCGGAGGGAATGTCGTGGTGCCGTTCGAACGATCAAATCGGCTCGGTTCGCCCCCGACCCGCCGATGCGTTTAGCCCTCACGCACTGGAGTCTTCGGACAGGGGGAGCCCCTCCCCAAGCGTGTGCTCGGTCCGCCGAACGGAGGCCGGGTCTGTACACTGGTCGAGCAGCGACTGAACCGACTGGTTGAACGGCGGCGGGACGACGAAGTTTGGCGCGAGGTCGGCCCAGGGCCGGAGCACGAATCGGCGGTCCGCGAGGCGGGGATGAGGAAGCGTGAGGGCCTCAGTGTCCCGCGTGAGCCCCCCCACCGCGAGCAGGTCGACGTCCAGGGGACGCGGGCCCCACCGCTGCTCGGCGGTCCGAATGCGTCCCTCTGCCCGTTCTACTGCATGTGCCGTCTGGAGAAGGGTCTCCGGATCCTCCTCGACCACTACGTGAAGCACGGCGTTCAAGAACGGGGGCTGCGTCTCGTCCGCCGACGTTGTGTGGGCCTCCGTCTCGTACACGGGCGAAGCGGTCACCACGTGAAGGGCGTCGCGCCGGTTCAGCCGCTCCCCCCCTCTGCGGAGGTGACCCAGGCGGTCCCCTTTGTTGGAGCCAAAGCCGAGATAAGCAATGGGCACGAGGCTGCACGGCTCGGTTCGTGGCAAGGCGGCCTACGTTTTAAACCCAACGCCACACGAAGGTCCACGCGCAGCAATCATCCAAAACTGTGTCCTCTCCGAAAAATCGCTACCCGACTTGATCAAGCGTTCCTCGCCTGACGCACTCCCCAAACCGATTCTTTGTTCAACCCAAAGTGCACAGGCTCAATTACCTCCTTTGACCCAGCAATTGGAGCGTCCAACCTGTCTCACTGTGATCGGGACGGACACAGACCGACGGCTTCCGACTTCACATCCCGAGTAGTGGATTCATAATCAGTGTACAAATGCACCCACCGTCGCGAGAAAGTTATCGTCTCCCCTGCCACAGCCCCTTTACACTCGGCTCCCACCACCCCGGAATACTCTTTGCGGCCTCACAAAGTGTCGTCGGATATCACAGCTCACGCTCCTCTCGATGCCTCAAGGTCCCATGTACACCATTGCCGTCATCAATCAGAAGGGTGGGGTCGGAAAAACCGTTACGAGTGTCAACCTGGCCACGGCCCTCAAGCACAAGG
>CAYLMT010000243.1:0-2494 GCA_964384855.1 uncultured Salinivenus sp. | reverse complement strand
GAAAGTCGGGATTCACGACGATGGGGCCGGGCACGATGCCGCCGGGGATGAAGGAGAAGTCGGCGCGGTTCATGCCGTAGGCTTTCGTCTTCGTGTGGGTGCCGATTCCCGAGACGAGCGAGGTACTGGAGCCCGGGTGCCGTCCGAGGACGTAGTTGAAGCCGTTGATGGTGGCGTCCGGCGCCACGAGGTCGGGGAAGGCCGAATGCAGAATGTAGTTCTGCATGGCGACGCCCAGGACGATGCCGCTGCTTCCCCAGCCCCCGTCGGAGATCGGCACGCCGAACGGGGTACCGAAGCGGCTGTCCTCCTGATTCTCCACCATCGATTGAACCGCGTCTTCCACCTTCTGTGCGTAGGCGTCGTCCATGTACGGAACGGCGCGGGCAAGGGGGGCGGCATGGCGGCCAAAGTTCTCCTGCAGCGTCGGCCACATCTCATTTAGATGATCGGCGTACTGCCGGTCTCCGTCGGTTGCAATGAGGAGTTCGACCGTCGCGGCCAGCTCGGCCGGTGTAATGGGACCGCCGCCCGTGTTGAAGTACTCGTACTTCACGGGCTCACGGCCTTGCTCCATCTCCCAGACCTCAACGGCCGTCTGCCGCGCCTCTTGTGCGAGGGTATCGTCGTGGGCTGGAAGCACCCGGCTCGCGGCTGCGAGGGCGGCAATCGACTCGTAATTGAGCGAGGTCGATTCATTGGTGAACGCCCATCGGTCGTCCGGGCGGCCCGAGCGGTTGCCCTCGACCTCCAGGCTGTCGAGCGAGGGGTCGTAAATCAGGTTGTCCGTCTTCGTCGCACCGTCCCCCAGGTGCGTATACTGGGCGAGGGTGGGGGCGATGATGCCGGGGATGGCGTGTCCCACCGCCCGGAATTGGGCCAGGAGTTGGCGCGTGCCGTGCTGGATCTGTTGGAGAATGTCGGGGATGCCGTCCGGCGACCGCAGGTTCACGTAGCGGTTGTTGGGCTCGACGGTCGTTTCGTCCCACTGGATGTCGAACGTTTCGTGGGCGAGGGCGAGGTCTTCCACCGTGCTCGCCTGGCTGCCCGTCCGGATGTCGTAGTCGCCCGCGTCGTACCAGCCGCCGACGTTGAGGCCGGGAATGTGCTCCCCGCCCTCATACTGCGTGTCGGTGCTGTCTCGCTGTGCGTACCCGTCGAAGTGGCTGTGATCGGCCGGGGCCTGGCGGGCGTCGTCCAGGTGGGAGACGCCGTGCCACACGCGGTAGCGATCGTTGACGCGCACGTGGTCCATCTGCACCGGCATGAACGTGTCCAGGGTGGAGGACCATACCTGAGTGTCGTAGATGTCCTCGCTAATGCGGAACGTTTCGGAGCGCACGTCGCCGTACTCGATGACGTAGAGCCCCGACTGTGTGACGTCGCTGAAGTCAAACTCCGCATACTCGTACCGCTTGTAATTGCCCTGCGATTCGGCGGGGCCGCTCATCTGCTCCTCGTACTCGCCGTTTTCGGTGAGGCGGAGGAGGCGGGCCGTCCCCGGAGCGTCGTAGTGCGGGCTCATCTCCAGGAGCGCTTCCTTTTGCTGGTTCGGGTGGTAGCCCAGCTGGGAATGCAAGATCGTCGGCCTGCGGGTCCAATCGGACTTCCGGTTGGGCTCCACGTACCACTCCATCACCGTGCCCGTCTCACCGGTCGGAAGCTCGCTGCGGACGACGTACCAGCCGTTCTGCGCCCGATTTCGACCGTCGTAGAGCGAGAGTTCGTGCCCGCGTCCGTCAATGTGGATGCGACGCTCCGCGTCGCCTGGCGCCAGCACGAGAGAGGAGCCGGTGGCGAGGGGCGAGGCCTCCAGCCGGTTCGTCGCCTCGGAGTGCTGCATGGGGCCGGTGGGGTGGCGGGGGAAGACGCCCGTCTGGTCGCCCATCACATATGTCTTCTCGAAGTACGCCGATGGCAGGAACTCCATGTTGAAGCCGGCGCGGCCTTCCAACGCGTCCGGCACCGGCTCGTCGAGGTGTACGCTCACGAGCACGCCGTCGTCCTCCGGCTCGGCACTCACCGTGTAGGTGAAATCGAAATCCTTATACGTGAGCGTGGCAGACACCCGCTGCGCGGTGGAGTCGACCGTCCGTTCGCCGAAGACCGGCACCGGGTCCCACTGCTCCGGGGTGGGAGAGAGTCGCACGTCGCCGTTCGTCACGGTGCGGGCCCCGTGGTGGATGAACTCGATGCCCTGAATCTTCTGATCGCCGAAGTACTGATCGTAGTGGGTGTGGTGGACCAGCACGTCGAGCGCTCGGGAGTCCAGGTACTGCTGATCGTTCACGTCTAGGGGCGACTGGGCCTGGGCGGCCCCGGCCGCCCCGATCAAAAGAAGACCCAGGCATCCTGCGAGAAGTTTGAGAAGCCGCTGCGTCTTCGAAGTCCAAGGAGTCATCGAAGAGGCGACGTGAGGAGTGACTGAGGCACACGAAGTCATGAAAAACCGGAGCGTGTCGAAAAAGACTGAGCGGCCGGGCAAGGGCTGAGG
>CAYLMT010000242.1:0-2539 GCA_964384855.1 uncultured Salinivenus sp. | reverse complement strand
GTGAGTACTGGATCGTGGATCCGGACACCCAGACCGTGGAGGTCTACCGGAATACCGATGATGGTTTCCGGCAACACGCCCGCGCGGTCGACAAGGGACGAGTTGCCTCGGCACTGTTGGACGATTTTAAAGTGATCCTTGGGGACCTGTTTTAGTCGAGTCCGACTCCGGAGGTGAGGAGGAACGCGACAGGAATCCGGCGCCGCCCTGGCGTGGAACAGATGGGCGCTCGCCCCGGTGCCGTGAAGTGTCCGCACTCGTCCTGCACAGCGTCCCCACCCAATGCTCGACCGCTACGCCTCCCTCCTCGTCGCCACCCTGCTCATCGCTCTCGGCGCCCCCACCGCCCTGTTTGCGCAGCCGACGGGCGAGCCGTCGACGATCGACACCTCTCTGTACCGCGACCTCGACTTTCGGATGGTCGGGCCCACGCGGGGCGGCCGCGTGACAGCCGTGGAGGGACATCCCGCCCACCCGCACACCTTCTACATGGGCGCCGCCGGCGCCGGGGGCGTGTGGAAGACGACCGACTACGGCGAAACGTGGACCAACCTGACCGATGGAGAAGGGTTCAAGAGCACCGCGATTGGTGCCCTGGAAGTGCCGAACTCCGATACGAGCATCGTCTACGCCGGCACGGGATCGGAGGGCATCCGGGCCAACGTGACGACCGGCCGGGGCGTCTACAAGTCGACCGACGCCGGGGATTCGTGGCAGTTTATCGGGCTCGAAAACGCCGGGCAGATTGGCGACATCAAAGCCCATCCCGACAACCCGGACCGCGTGTTTGTCGCCGCACTCGGACACCCCTTCGGCAAAAACGAGCAGCGGGGCGTCTTCCGCTCTACCAACGGTGGGGAGACGTGGGAAAAGGTCCTCTATGCGTCTGACTCGACCGGGGCCGTCGACCTGGCGTTCCACCCGGACAACCCCGACGTCATCTACGCGACGATGTGGCGGGCCGAGCGCAAGCCGTGGACCATCATCAGCGGCGGCGACAACGGCGATGGCCTCTACAAGTCGACCGACGGGGGCGACACGTGGACCAAACTTACGAACGGCCTACCCACCGGCCTCGTCGGCAAAATCGATGTGGCCGTCACGCCCGCCGCGCCGGATCGCATCTACGCGCTCGTGGAGGCCCCCGGCGACCAGCAGGGCCTCTACCGCTCCGACGATGCGGGGGCGAGCTGGCGACAGGTGAGCGACAAGGAGGAAATTATGAGCCGACCCTTCTACTTCACCCACATCTTCGCCCATCCCAAGGATCCCGACCAGATCTTTGTGGGCAACGTGCGCTACTGGGTCTCCTCGGACGGAGGCGAAACCTTTGAAACGAAGGAGGTACCCCACGTGGACGTACACGACCTGTGGATCAACCCCGAACGGCCAAAGATCCGGATTCAGGGCAACGATGGCGGAGCCACAGTCTCACTGAACGGCGGGGAGACGTGGTCGACCCAGCACAACCAGCCGACGGCGGAGCTCTATCAGGTCAATACCGACGAGCGGGTGCCCTATTGGCTCTATGCGGGGCAGCAAGACAACTCGACGATCGGCGTGCCCAGCCTGCCGCCGGCCGAATCAGCGCCCGCCGGCCCGGAGGGATGGTGGAAGGCCGTGGGGGGCTGCGAGACAGGACCCGCCGTGCCTCAACCGAACACTCCGATTGTCTTCTCAAACTGCAAGGGTCGCTTCTCGCGCTTCAATTTCGAGACAGGTCAGGACCAGCAGTACTGGGTCGGTGCACAGTACATGTACGGCCGCAACCCGGCGAAGCTAAAGTGGCGCTTCCAGCGCGTGGTGCCCATTGAGGTCTCCCCCCATGACTCCAGCGTTGTCTATCATGCTTCGCAGTACGTCCACAAGACGACCGACGGGGGCGTGCATTGGACCCGCATCAGCCCGGATCTCACGGCGTTCAAGGACGAGTACCAGGTGCGCTCCGGCGGGCCCATCACCAATGACATCACGGGCGAAGAGCACTTCAGTACCCTCTATGCCGTACAGGTCTCTCCCCACAATCCGAACGTGATCTGGGCCGGTGCGAACGACGGCCCCGTGCACGTGACCCGCGACGGCGGGGACACTTGGACGAACGTGACACCGTCCGACGTGCCACCCAACGGTCGGGTGGACGCCATTTCGCCCTCGCCCCACGAGCCGGGCACCGCCACGGTCGCCATTCAGCGGCGCCTGCTAAAGGACTTTTCGCCCTACATCTACCGCACCACCGACTACGGCGAGACGTGGACCCGCATTACGGACGGCATTCCCTCGGACTATCCGGTGCGGACCGTTCGTGAGGACCCGAACCGCAACGGCCTCCTCTACGCCGGCACCGACTTCGGGCTCTTCGTGTCGTTCGACGCAGGCCAGCACTGGCAGCCGCTCCAGCGCGACCTTCCGGTCACCCCCATCACCGACATCCGCGTCCAGCGCAAAGATCTGGCGTTGTCGACGATGGGCCGCAGCTTCTGGGTGCTCGACAACCTGACACCACTCTATCAGATGGACGCACAGGTGGCCGAGGGCAACG
>CAYLMT010000241.1:0-2551 GCA_964384855.1 uncultured Salinivenus sp. | reverse complement strand
ACGATGATGGCCGTTTCGGCGTCTTCGGTCTTGTGCTCAGGGGTAAACAATGCGGCGGAAGCAGCTTTTTCGAGGGGAGAACGCGAATACAGGGCTCACGGATGGATGGAGCGGCGGTGTTCAGTTCAAGCAAATTCCATACAGTTGTACCTGTCCTCCCGCCCGGTTGTTGCATGGGGGTGGCGGGGAAAAACACAATTTTCTCGACCGCCCGTGGATCTAAAAATCCGAGGAATGAGGTCGGCGAACGACGGCATCTGCGGCGCGGGGACGGTGTAGAACAGCGGACAAAGACAAGGTCGGCGTCTTGCAGCACCCGGAGATCGACAGTCACGACGACGTCGTCTCGGGCGTCCACTGGCTCGCGACGAGCATCTCCGCTGCGAGAAAAATCAATGCCAGAAGCAAAAACACGTTCCAGAGCTCCGTGCCCGCCCGGCGGGTGCGCAGGGTCTCTTCAAGGTCGTCCGTTCCCGCCGCAGCCACTGCCTCCACCGAAGCCCCCGTCGCAGCCTGCAGCCGTTCCGAGGCGTTCTCCGGAGTCGCCGCTTGGAGGTTCGACTCGGCCGGATTGATATTCACGGCCACCCGCCGGACCCGCGTCGAGTCAGCTTGCACGTCGTAGAGGCCCGGCTCCGTTAGGGTCCCCCCCACCTGTAGGAGCGTAGCCCCGAAGAGGGTGCGCTGCTCGGGGGTCACCTCGAGGCCGTCGGGGCCGTGGAGGCGAACCGACGCGTCGGGGGGTACGCCCGTCACGCGCAGCTCGGTCGGCTGCCCGGCCACGAGCTGCTCCCCCGCGACGGAGGTGGTGGCGGAAAGATAGTAGACCGACCGGTAGAGGAGCGGCACGAAGAGCCCGCGGACGGGTAGGTCGCTCCACGTCCGGGTGGGTGCCACGGCCGTCAGGAGGAGTCGTCCGCTTCCGTGCCGCACCTCGTGCAGGAACGGAAAACCGTTGGAGAGCTCGATGAGGGTCTGTCCCGCCTGGCCCGAAGGACGAAAGTTCATCACGTGGTAGAGGTCCGGCTGCTCCACGGACGCGTCCTCCCTGCGGCGCTTCTGAAAGACGCCCTCGAAAAGTGGATGCTGGAGATCGACCCGACCAAACGAGGCGACCGTCTGCTCGCCCGACAGCGACCCACTGAACCCCCGAAACGATCCGGCATTAAGGGCCCCGAATAGAGCGTTGTAGTCCTCTGGGCGGGCCTGAGCGTTGGGAAAGAGGAGCAGGCCGCCCCCCTGATCGACGAATCGGGTGAGGGCATCGACCTCCCCACTCGACAGCGACCGCGGCCCGGCGAGGAGCACGGTGTCGTAGCGCCCAAGCTCCGCCGAGGCCAGCTCACCCTCGTCGATCGCGGTGGTGCGGAAGGCGATCCGATCCGAGATCATCTCGGATGAGAGGGCGAGGTCCAGGTATCGTGTGTCCTGTCCCTCTCCCCGCACCAGCAGCACGCGTCGTTCCTCCGGCACGTGCAGCGCAAAGTGGTGCCGGTCGTCGACCGGAAAATCGTCGTCTTCCGTCACCACCGCTCCGTCCAGCCAGCCTCGCGTCTGGGGCGTAACCGTGAACGTGACCGTCGTCTCCAGGCCCGGCTCCAGGGTCGTCGTGGCCTGGGCCACGCGGTCGCCCGAGAGGTAGACGCTCGCCACGTACTCCGAGAGCGGGTCCGTCCCGTGGTTGGTGAGGGTCGCCTCCAGCTGTACCGGTTGATCGACCTCGGCGATGCGGCTGGTAACGGTCACGTCCGAGACGCCCACATTGGACTGCGGCCGCGTCTCTACGGGCAGCAACTGCACCTGCACCTCGTTTGGCACCGTGGTCGCAACTGAGTCGCCCAGGGTGCTGGCCTGCAAGTCGCTCACCACAGAGACGACCGCCTGCGGCGCGTCCGCTTGGCTCGCCGCCTCGGCCGCCCGACCCACGGCCTGCGCGAGCGACCGCGCTCCGGCCTGCGGCTCCAGCTCCTCAAGCGACTGTCGCACCACGCCCGTGTTCGATACCGGCTCGGGCCGCCGCGCTCCGCTCCGGGCCGTCGGCCAGAGGAGCACCTCGTCGTTTTCCTCCACCGTCCCCAGCACGCCCTGAGCCTTCTGTACCGCCTGGTCGAAATACGTGCCCCCCTCCCCGTCCGCCGTCATCGAGAGCGAGTTGTCGAGGACGATCGCGTGGGCGGTGGGCGCCGAGGCCCCGATGCCCCCGAGAGAACTCGTGAGTGTGGGCTGGGCAAAGGCCATCACGAGGCAGGCAATGGCCAGCATCCGAAGGGCCAACAGCAGCCACTCCTTGATGCGAACGCGTTGCACCGCTGACGCCTCCAGCTCCTTCACGAACGCCAGCGAACTGAACTCGACGGGGCGGGGCTGACGCAGATTAAAGAAATGCAGGAACAGCGGCACCGCCACCGCCGCCATCGCAAAGAGCGCAAAGGGATTGAGAAACGACACGAGGAAGCACCGTTGGGCACGAGCGACGACGCGGTCGGGACCGGCTGCTACCGCCCGCCCGGGCCCGGCGTTCCACCCCGTCTCCACACAGAAACGCCGGACC
>CAYLMT010000240.1:0-2553 GCA_964384855.1 uncultured Salinivenus sp. | reverse complement strand
TGGGGAAGCGCCGCGTGGTGTACCCGACGAAGCTGATTCGGAGGGTGTACGAGTCGATGGCCACGTCCTCAAGTGTAAAGCGGCCCTCTGGCCCCGTGACCGTTCCATTGACGAGCGTCGAGTCGTCTTCGGTTTCGTTCCAGAGCGCCACGGTGGCGTCCGGCAGCGGATCGTCCGACTCCGCGTCCACCACCCGACCGGAGAGGGAGCCGGTCGGCTCGTCCTGTGCCAGGGCGGGGACCGATGGGGCGATTCCAAAGAGCAGGAGGATGAACGTGAGCCCGATCGCTCCAATGCGTCGAGACCAGGGAGAAGACCAGAAGCGAGTCGTGGGCATGAGAGACGGCACGATTGGTCCGTGGACAGTTCGCCGAAAGAATGCAGTATGTGCGATGAGGAGTCGGAACGGAGGATTCGGCCCATTCCACGAAGTGCACCTGTGCGCCGCGGTTCGCATCGTTTGGGCGTCTCTGCAAATGAACTGCACAGAACCTGCATGAGTCGCACGTCCGATGGGCCCTGATCGCACCTGCAATCGGGGCTGAAAACACTGTGCGACATCGGGCTCGGCGAAACGTACATTGGCGCGTCCGTTCAAGCTGAACCGGAACGCGCGGTCCCTCGTCCCGTCCATTCGGGACTACTCGAATCAATCTCCCACCGCACTGGAGCTCTCATGGACACGTCGGCCCTCGGCCGGGGACTTTTGGTGTTTCTCCTCGGTGGCATTCTGCTGCCCGGCTGTCTGCCGTATAGCTGTCAGCCCGAGGCCAACGAAGCCCTTTATCCGAGCGACTCGCTCTCGCGCCAGGTGGCGCAGGAGACCCCCGTGGACACCCTTCAGCGGCGCTGGCAGACGACCGGGAGGGAGGCGCAGGCCCTCGCTCATCCGCGGACGGTTCGGTTCGTGGAAGGGGGCGGGCTGGCCGTGAGCGATGTGGAGCGAAACAGCATATTTCGCTTTGGGGCCGACGGGCGCCTGGTGCGCGAGATGGGGGACGTCGGCTTTCGCACGCCGTACCTGATCGGGACGCGTGGGGATACGCTGGTCGTCTTCAATGCCGGCTCGAATCGAATCGACCAGGTCGTCGACGGACGTCGGCTGGCCGACCGCTCCGTGTCCTACGAGCGCCCGGCTCCGGAGACCCTCGTCTACATGCTGGCGACCGACACGACGCTCTACGCGAAGGTCGTCGGGCAAAACACGGACTCGTTCGTGGCCCGGCTCGGGGCCAACGCCCAGCCGACGGCCCGGGCGCCGCTCCCTGGGCCGCACTGGCGATACGCGGGTTTTCTCCGAGCCTGGGGCGACACGCTGGTGAGCCTGTCGGGCTTCCGGCCCGCGGTGGACCTGCTCCCACGCGATTTTCGGGATGGAGCGACGCCCGACAGCCTCGCACTCGTGGGCTTCGACTCACCGATGCTGGAGCGCCGGTACGCCTTTGGGCAGGGCGACGCCACGGAGGCCCCCCTCCTAACCCCCGCAGCGGTCCCAGTCGGAGACACGCTCTTCGTGCTCAACCTTCGCCCCGGCTGGGTCCAGATCGACGCCTACGACCGGCGTGGACGCCTGCAACGTCGCCTCGTGGAGCGGCACGAGGAAGGCAATCCCAACTTCTACCCGCTCGATCTCGACGCGCGTCGCACCGAGAACGGCTACGTCTTCGCCGTCACGATCCGGTCGCCGGAGCCCCGCCTGAAGGTGCTGCGGTGGCACCCGAAGTGAACGAGGTGGGGGCGAACAGGACGAACATTGACGGGGGTACGGGTCCTTTCGTGTGTGTCGCCGCGATTTCCCAGTCTCAGAAGTAGTAGCGGACCCCGAGTCCCCCACCGATGTCGGGTTCCGTCTCGCGAATGAGCTCGAAGCGGGGCGTGGCCTGGATGTAGAGCTCAAACTGCTCGGCCAGGAGAATGTCGAGGCCAATCGTGCCACTGACGCCTAGGCCTGCCTCCGACTCCACGTTGTCGTAGACGCCCACGTAGGCTCCGGGGCCGATGAACCAGTGGACGGGCTGCTCGACGTTCTGGGCCGAGAGGCGCTGTTCGAAGAGCGCGTGGGCATTCAGAAACAGAAAGTCGTCGAAGCTCCAGGCCCCGAGGAAGTCATAGGACGGCCCGTCGGCGTTGTAGATTTTGAGGGTGACGCCCGACGGCTCGCCGGCCTGGACGCCGAGTCCGGCGGCGCCGGAGGTCCGCTGGGCCTGGGTCGGAGACGCCCCAATACACAATCCGAGTAGAAGGGCAACGAGAATCGTACGGTGAAGCGAGCGCATAGAAGACTTGTGGTTGATGAAACGAGCGTAAAGTGAGGAGGCAACTCGTCTCTGTCCCCACGACCGGGGAGCACGGGGCCCGAACGCACGACAGATCGGGTGAAAAGGATCCGCGGCAGAGGCGGTCTCACCCGAGCATTCATTCGTCTCGGGCACCGTCGGAGTGGACGAGTGCGGATTGTGAGAGTTACGACCGTCACCCTCCGTGCTCCGCAGTCCCATTTGGATCCCCCTGGAGACCGCGCGAAAATTTGTGTACACTTGCAAAACGAAACAA
>CAYLMT010000239.1:0-2634 GCA_964384855.1 uncultured Salinivenus sp. | reverse complement strand
CGGTACACGTCCTTAAACCCGTCCTGGTCGCTGATGAAGTAGAGGCTCTGCCCGTCCGGCGAAAACTGCGGATTGTGGTGCAGCGCGTCCCCGAACGGCTCGCGAACCGTGACCTCCCCGCTCGACACGTCGATCAGCCCGAGGTCCATGTTCGATGACGGGTCCAGCGTCTCGAAGTCCGTCTCTGCCCGGTCGGTCGAGAAGGCAATCGTTTCCCCGTCGGGCGCCCATGTCGGCTGGAGGTCCGCGTAGCGGTCGTTGGTGAGCTGCCGCACCGAGTTCGTTTCCAGGTCCAGCACGTAGAGGTCGCTGATGCCCCCGTCGGTGCCCGCAAAGGCGAGCTTCGAGCCGTCGGGCGACCACGCCGGGTTCTTCATTGACGTGACGCCGGCGACCGAAAAGCTACGCTCGATCTCTTCCCGCTCTACATTCCAGATTGTGATCTGGTTGTCCCCATTCTCGTAGCTAACGAAGGCGAGGCGCCGGCCGTCGGGCGACCAGGTGCCGGCCGAGCTGATGAACCGCAGCGCATTGAAGTGGCCGGTGGTGCCGGCGCGATCCAGCTCTGCGATTACCTCCCCCGTCTCGGCGTCCGCCACGTACAGGTTGAAGGAAAACAGCTCCCGCTCCGAGATAAACGCGACGTAGCGCCCGTCCGGGCTCAGTGACGGGGCGATGTTGATGCGTCCGCCATTCGTCTCCGGAGCAAGCACCGTCTGCCCCGCCGAGTCGGGGGGCGTGCGTCCCTCCATGCGCGGACGATACGCGTCGCGGGTGGCCTGGGCCCACTCCTCTGTCAACGAGTCGGGCGAGACACTGAAAAGCTCCACATAGGCCGAGTCGAGCCCCACCTGTCCGCCGCGCTTGAACAGGTTCGTGACGGCCCGATCGCCGTACTTGCCCCCGATGTAGGCGAGGTACGCTTGCCCGTAGCGGTAGGGGAAGTACTCCTGCGGGTTGGCGAGGGCCTCGAACGACGGCATGTCGTCCCGGCGCACCGCGTCCCGCATCCACATCGCCGTGTGCGTGTCCTGCCGGCCCACCGACAAGTACTCCGCCATCCCCTCAATGAGCCACGTCGGCAGGTTTCCGAGCTGAATGCCCAGACTGTCCGCGTTTAGCCCGAGGTCGAACTGGAACGAGTGCACCAGTTCGTGGCCCAGCACGTGGTTCGTTTCACCGTACGACGCCGAGAACGGCATCACCACACGCTCCCGCAGCGGCTCGGTGAGCCCGCCGGTGCCCGGACTGATCGGCTGGGGCGTCACGTTGGTCTGTTGAAAGTCCGCGTCGTTGGCGTAGAGGATGATCGGCTTCTTTTCGTCGAAGCGGTGCAGAAAGAGCTCCGAGTGGCGGTCGTACCAGCGTTCGGCCATCCGGGCGGCGTCGCGCACAGCCCGCTCTTCTTCCGGATAAAAGTGGAAGACGAAGTGCTCCGTCTCCAGCGTCTTAAAATTGAACTGCTCGTACTGAACTTTATTCTGCCCGAAATACTGCGCCTGAGCATCCGAGATGCCAACGAGCGTGAGGCCTACGAGGACGAAAGCGAACACGGAGACGACCGAGGTAGAAGATCGCATGGCAATCTAGAGACTGCGACAAAGCGATCGCGGAGGAGTCGTCGGGCGGTAAGGGCGACAAACGTACGCGGCGGAGGGGATATTATAGGGGTGCACGAGGCGGCACACCGTTGCGGCGAAGACCCCCCGAAAGCGCTCGGGGTTGAGAGGGGGGGGGAGCCTCTTTTTGTGTAAACACAAGGCAAAGTGAGCGTCAATCATTGGTAAACATACTATGGAGTTGACGTAGGTCAAGGAGGTCCTTGGCAAATCTCAGTAGCCTAGAAACCGAATTGACTGATCACCTGCCCTTTTCTCCTATGCGTTCCCGACATCTCATCGTATCTGTTCTTTTTGTGCTTGCCGTCGCTCTTACGGCCTGTGGCGGTTCCGACTCGTCCCCCGACGACGCGGCGTCCTCCTCGTCCGCCTCGCAGTCGGAGTCGGCGGAGACGGTCGATCGCACCGTCACCCTCGAGCCACAAGGCAACCGGATGAAATACGCGACGACAGAGTTTTCCGTCGCCCCCGGCGAGACCGTGCGCCTCGTCTTCGAGAATACGGCCACGAGTCCGTCGATGCAGCACAACGTCGTGATCCTGACCTCCAACGACGAGGCCCTCTTCGAAAAGGTGGGGGAGGCAGGCACCCGGGCCGGATCTACCAACGACTACATCCCGCAGGAGGAGAATCTCCGCGAGCAGGTGCTTGCCTACACCCCAATGTCCCAGCCCGGCGAGACGGTGGAGGTCACCTTTACGGCGCCCGAGGAGTCCGGGGAGCACGGCTACCTTTGCACGTTTCCCGGCCACTGGGCCACCATGCAGGGTACGATGATCGTGACGGAGGACGCTGCGGAGTAGCACCCCCTCCGCCAGTGTGGGGGGATGTCCCACCCCGGGACCGAAGCGGCCCCACGGACAGACCGTCGACCTTCCGGGCGGAGCGTGGGGGTTCTGCTGGCAGATAGGCTCCGGGAGAGGTCCGTTCTTCGTCCCCAGGCAGAAAAGACATATTCGTACCTTTTTATCCGAAATACGACCTCAATACTCATGCGATATCTCACGTACCTCTT
>CAYLMT010000238.1:0-2638 GCA_964384855.1 uncultured Salinivenus sp. | reverse complement strand
CGGCCCGCACGACGAATTCGAGCGGTGCGTACGGGCCCAGCTCCCGTTCGATGAGGCGCGAGTCCTGACGCACCGAGTGGTCCTCGTAGAGGTACCCGATCGAGTTCGTATCCACCTCGATCTGAGCGAGGCCCGCCCCGGCCGCCACGGCAAGCAGAACCGCACCACCCAACACCGCTCGCGGGTGGCGGAGGCTCGCTGCCACAGTTGCCCCAATTCCCCGCCGCAGGCCGTGGCGATCAGACGAGACCGGCAGCACGGACGCGTCGGCGAGACCCCACGTGCACCCCACCACGGCGGCGCCAAACCCGAAGACCACCCCCAGCGCCGAGAAGAGACCGAGGTGCCGCACCACCGGCATCGAGCTTACGCCAAGGACGGCAAACCCGAGCGCAGTCGTGAGCGTCGCGATGCCGCAGGGCCGCAGCAGAAAGCCGACCGTCTGCACCGCCCGCTCGCGAGGCTCCAACGTCTCGGGCAAGTCAGCGGCATGACGGAGGAGGTGCACACAATCGGCCGTGCAGATTACGAGCACCAGCGTCGGCATCACGAGGGTCACCGTGTTGATGGAGAGCCCCGCGAGCCCGTAGGCGCCCATCAGCCACGTCGTGGCCACGCCCACGACTCCCAGCGTGAGGAGCACCGGCTTGAGTCGCCGGAAAAAGACCCACAGCAGTAGAAAAATCAGGACGTTCGCCGCTCCCAGGACCACCAGTGAGTCCCGGGTCGAGGCCTCGTTCAGTGCGTGCAAGATCACGCCCACCCCGGCCCGATGGGTTTGCACGTTCGTGCCGGCCCGGACTCGATCGAGCGTGGTCTGAATCCGATCGAGGATCACGTCGCGGCGCCCGTCGATCTGCTCGTTCGGTGGCATCCGAACCAGCACCGCCGTCATGGTCCCGTCGTCGTTGACGAACCGGCCGTAGAGTGTGGAATCGGCCCCCAGGATGCGCGTCCGGAGAGACCGCGCCTGTTCGCTCGAGAGCCGCTGATCCGGCACCAGCGACACGGGCCGCGGGCCCGCGACGCCCATCTGAATTTGCTTCATCGTCGCCAGGGACCGAACCGACGCGACACCTTCAACGTCGCGAAGCGCTCGGGTCGCCTCTCGCAGCACCTGAAACCCGGTGGGCGTGAGCATTCCGTCGTCCCGTTGAAGGGCGACCAGGACCGTCTCGTCATTGCCGTAGGTATCCTGAAACGACCGGTACGCCGTCAGGGCCGGATCGCCCTCGACGAACCAGCGCTGCACGGAGTTGTCGACCCGGACGTGCAGCGCGGGCACGACGGCGACGACCGTCAGCGCCAGGCACACGCCCACGCAGGCCCAGCGCCGGTCATAGAGCCAGCCGGCGATCCGCTCGGATGTTGAGCGTGCTTCGTTCATGGCGCACAGGAATTTCGATGCCTGCGAATCGCGGGGGAGGCTAGCGCTACTGCGCGTCCGCCAGCCGTTCGACCGTTCCGTCCGTACCGTCGAGCCGGACCACGTCTCCGTCCTGGAGCCGCTCGGTGATCCCCGGCAGGGACACGACCGCCGGGATGCCCATCTCGCGCGCCACGATGGCGGCGTGGGACAGTAGGTTGCCCTGCTCCACGAGGAGTCCCCGACAGGTGGCAAAAAGGGTAATCCATCCCGGGTCCGTCCGCTTGGCCACGAGAATTTCGTCGCCGTCCAGCGACGCGTCCCGAGGATTCTCCACGATCCGCACCGGCCCCTCCACCCTCCCCGGACCACACCCCAGCCCACTCATGTGGTCGCGCGCCTCTTCGGATTCCTCGTCCCCCTCCCCTGACGACTCGATGAGGTCGGTCACGTGCACGGCTCCCCGCGTCCGAAACCGATCGGGTGGGGCCGGGAGCTCTTCCCGGTACCGCTCGAACTCGTCCCGTCGGGCCTCCACGAGGCGTTGCAGGTCGGTCGTCGACGCCATCCCCTCCACGACGCCCAGCACCTCCTCCACCTCCAGGTAGAACACGTCGCGCGGATTGTCGAGCCGATTCTCGGCATGCAGCCGCCGTCCCATCTCCACGAAAATTCGGCGGCACATTCCAAAGACGCGGGTGCGCTCGAACCGCAGGTTTTCGCGGTCGGCCACGCGGGCCCGAGCATGTGTCAGCACCCACCGCGCGACCCACCGGCGCAGGGGATGCCCCATCAGGGCGTCCCGAAGCCGCTCGTCCGCCTGCTCCCGCAATCGTTTCTCCGTCGCCCCCACCGGCGGCAGATCGGTGGTCCGCAGACGCTGCGCCAGGCGTCCGATGCCCCGATACAGCGTCATCGGCTCCTCACGAAGCGTCGGACTCTCCAGCTTGAGCTCGTCGAGGCACCGGTCGCTGAACCGTTCCAGGTAGGCATCCACCTCGGCCTTCAGGGATGGATGCTCGTCGAGCGTGTCATTGATCTCCGCAAGGGTCCCCTCACAGAGCGTGGTTACGACGTCCTCCTCATCCTGGACCTGCTCGGCCATCTCTCGCATACGCCGGGCCGGCTGCGTGCTCACGACCTCCGCGTGACCGGTGAGAAGATTGTTGTGCAGGTTGACGGGGTCGTCGACCTCCGTCCATTCCTCGACGATCCGCTTCGAGAGGCCGTGAAAGATCATGGCGAAGAAGTCATTCGCGATCGGTACGTCCC
>CAYLMT010000237.1:0-2661 GCA_964384855.1 uncultured Salinivenus sp. | reverse complement strand
TGGCCGATGTGGAGCCGCCCCGTGACGTTGGGCGGCGGCATCATGATGACGTGGGACTCGGCGTCGCTGTCGGCGTCGGCCTCGAAAAATCCGTTTTCTTCCCAGTAGTCGTACCACTTGTCCTCAATGTCGGACGGGTCGTAGGCCTTGCTCATCGAGGCCAGGGACGGAGCGTCGTCGGGCATAACGGAGTGCAAACACGTGAATCAGCAAGCTCGCGTGACCAGGCAACGGACGGGCCGCTGCGGTGAGACAGAACCGCTCTCTGCGGCCGGGTACCCGTGGTCGCGTAGATAACGTAGGACGCCGCGGCGACGGATGCCGGACGCGACGCTCCTATTTCCATTGAATTTGACACCGCCCGATCAGATCCAATGCCTCCCTCCCCGCTCCCTTCACGGTTTCCGGTAACAACTCTCCCCTCCAGACGTACCAATGAATACCATTTCTTCTTCCCATTCCGGTGCCGCCCTCCCATGCGGAGTCCGTCGATCGAGGACTATCTCAAAGCCATCTACAAGATTGAAGACGAGGAGGGCGCGCCCGTGTCAACCGGGGATCTCGCACAGGCCATGGACGTGTCGTCGGCCTCGGCGTCGAACATGATCAAGCGGCTCGACGAGCTCGACTTCCTGACGTACGAAGCCTACGAGGGTGCCACGCTAACGGACCCGGGTCGGACCGTCGCGCTAGAGGTCATCCGGCATCATCGTCTGCTGGAACTCTACCTGAAGGAAGTGATGGGCTTCTCGTGGGACGAGATCCACGAAGAGGCCGAAATTCTGGAGCACCACATCTCCGAGCGATTCGAGGACCGCATCGAGGAAATGCTGGGCCACCCCGAGCGTGATCCCCACGGGCACCCGATTCCGGCTCGGGACGGGTCCGTAGACGCCCTCCCAACGCGGTCGCTGGCCGACCTCAGTGACGGCGATACCGCCTCGATCGATCACATCGCCGACGAGGACGGTGAATTGCTCGACCTGCTCGAACAGCGGGGCCTTCTCCCCGGCGCAACCGTCGAAGTCGTCGACACGCGTCCCCTCGATGGGCTCCTCGTCGTGGCCGTCGACGGCTCCGAGCAACTCATTGGCCGGCCGGTGGCGCAGAAGGTCGTGGTGGAAGGGTAGTCTCCCGAGGAGAGAAAGGGCCAACGCATGAGAAAACCCGTCGGGGCCATTTCTATGCGGAACGATTTAGCCGTGGCTAAATTCTTTTGTTGTCACAGGAAACCAGGGTGTACCTCGCTGGTCGTTCTGCTCCCGTCAACCCGCCGGCCTCATGACTCTCCAGAACGCTTTCGACATCCTGATCGTCTCAATTCGGGATGGGTTTGTTCAGGTGAGCGCATTCGTCGCGATCACCGTTCTGTTGTTCAGCTACCTTCAATATCAGACCAGTGGCCGCATCGTCACCTTCCTCAGGGACCACCGGCGAATGCAGCCCATCGCCGGGGCCCTGCTCGGCCTGACCCCGGGCTGTGGAGGTGCGATCGTGGCGATGCCGCTCTACATCCGGGGCACCATCAGTTTCGGGTCCGTCGTGGCAACCCTCGGCGCCACTGCCGGCGACTCGGCCTTCGTGATTTTCGCCATTGCTCCCGGGGCCGCAGTGTACGCCTACGGATTTGCGTTTGCTGCGAGCACTGCTTTTGGGTACGCCATCGACTACTGGGGGCTGGGCGTCGGTCGCATCGACGAGGCCGCCGAACAGGTCGCGGCGTGGATGAGCCGCGGCGGTTTTGCCACGACCAACGTCGCTACCAGCGGCCCCAGTGTACCGACCGGCCCTCCACACGGGAGAAGCAGCCCTGAGTCCGACACGTCTCCGACGGCCGTTCAGTCCAGCCCCCCACTCCTCGACGACTCCCCCCCGGATCGGGCTGCCGAGGTCGGTTCAAACGGCGCGTCCTCTCCCTCTAGTCCCCCTCCCCCCGACGTCCAGGCACCACAGGACTCGACGGAAGCGGCCCCGGCGGCAGACCGGTCCGCCGGCATGATGAGCACCGTCAGTCACGCGGTACATCTCCTCTGGTGGGGAGTGGCCGCCGCGGGACTCGTGGCGGGCGTGATGTACTTAACCCGGGGGGCTCCGGAGGTGGCCGTCGAGTTCACCCCGACCTTTTTTGGGCTCTTCACCGTCGCCGGACTGGTGGGCACCGCACTGTCGTTCTATCTCTACTTCGTCGGTCGCCACTACATGGACGAAGCGGACTCCGGCCGCCTCCGCAACCGCTTCGGGAGCGTGTACGAGACCTTCCAGCACGCCGCCATGGAGACCTCCATGGTCACGGTGTGGGTCCTTGCGGGCTACCTCCTCTACGAGTATACCATGGGCGTCTTTGCTCTCGACCTCAGAGCACTGTCCGCGGCCGCCGGCGTGTTCGCGCCGGTAGCGGGAGCAGCCCTCGGCCTCGTGCCCGGATGCACCCCGCAGATCATCTTCGCGCAGCTGTACGCCGTCGAAGAGGTGATCCCGTTTTCCGCCCTGGCGGCCAACGCGATCAGCCAGGACGGCGACGCGCTGTTTCCGCTCATGGCCATCGACATAAAGGCGGCAATCATCGCAACCATTTACACGACCATCCCGGCGCTCATCGTGGGGATCCTCGTGTACTATCTCTGGCCGTTCGCCCGCTTCGGATTTGGCGTGCTCGGGTAG
>CAYLMT010000236.1:0-2745 GCA_964384855.1 uncultured Salinivenus sp. | reverse complement strand
GGCAAGCCCCTGCGCAACGCCGCCCTGCTCGTGGAAAACGGGACCGTGCAGGATCGCGTCTACAAGACCCTGCTTCCCAGCTACGACATCTTTGACGAAGACCGCCACTTCGAGCCCGCCGAGGAGCGGCGCCTCCTCGAGTGGCGGGGCGTGCGCATCGGGCTCCACGTCTGCGAGGACATGTGGAACGTGCATCAGCCCGAAGGGGTCGATCAGAGCGAGCGGTACGAGCACGATCCGGTGGCCGAGCTCGCGGCCCTGGATCCGGATCTCTTTATCAACATCAGTGCCTCTCCGTTCTCGATCGGAAAGCACGAGGTCCGCAACAAACTCGTCGAGCACATCTGCCGCCGCCACGAGCGCCCGTTTTTGCTGTGCAACCAGGTGGGTGCCAACACCGAGATCATTTACGACGGTGACAGCCGCGTGCACGCGGCCGACGGCACGCAGGTCAAGTGCGCGGCCTCCTTCGAGGAGGACCTGGTGTTTTGGGATACCGATGCGTCCCCTGCGGCCTGCACGACCGATCGAGACACGATCGCCGACCTGCACGACGCCCTCGTCCTCGGCATCCGCGACTACTACGAGAAGACCGACATCTTCAACAAGGTCCTCGTGGGCCTCTCGGGTGGCATCGACTCGGCGGTCACCTGTGCCCTGGCCGCTGAGGCCCTTGGCCCCGACCGCGTGGTGGGCGTCACCATGCCCTCCGAGATTTCCTCCGAGGGATCGGTCACCGATTCGGAGCAGCTCGCCGACAATCTGGGCATCGAGTTCAAGGAGATCCCGATCAAGCCGGCGGTCGACGCGTTCGACGAGATGCTGGCCGACGAATTTGCGGGCACCGAGCCCGGCGTGGCCGAGGAAAACATCCAGTCCCGGGCCCGGGGCGTGACGCTCATGGCGCTGTCCAACAAATTCGACCACCTGCTGCTGTCGACCGGCAACAAGAGCGAGATGGCGGTCGGCTACGTCACGCTCTATGGCGACACGAACGGGGGCGTGGCGGTGCTGAGCGACGTTCTCAAGACCCGCGTCTACAAGCTGGCCCACCACATTAACGCACGGGCCGGGGCGACCCTCATTCCACAGAACACGATCGAGAAGCCGCCCTCGGCGGAGCTGAAGGAGGGGCAGAAGGACACCGACACGCTGCCGCCCTACGAAACGCTCGACGCCATCCTCAAGCGCTACGTGGAGGAGAAGAAGGAGCTGGCTACCATTGTCGGGGAGACGGGCCTCGACGAAGACCTCGTGCGCGGCGTGCTGCGGCAGGTCGACCAGAACGAGTACAAGCGGCGTCAGGCCCCGCCCGGCCTTCGCGTGACCGAGAAGGCCTTCGGCATCGGTCGCCGCATTCCCATCGTGATGGAGTGGGACCGCGAGGCCATGGAGTCGCTCGCCGCCGAAGAGCCTGTGTCGAACCTGTAGCGTCGGAGGGCCGGCACGAGGCCGGAGCCGTTCCTTCCACTTCTTTCACACCTCCCACCTACATGATGCGTGTCTTCTGGATTGCCGGGGCTGTTGTGCTTCTCGATCAGGCCGCCAAGGCGGCGGTCCTCCAGTTCATGTACCGCGAGCAGTCCATCCCCCTCCTCGGCGACTGGCTGCGGCTGACCTTCACGGAAAACCCGGGCATGGCGTTCGGCATCACGATCGGCCCGCCGGGGACCGTGACGATCCTCTCACTCGTGGCCACCGTGCTCGTGGGGGCGTACATCTACCAGGTGCGCAACGACTACGCACCCTACCGATGGAGCCTGGCCTTCATCCTGGGCGGGGCCCTGGGCAACATCATCGACCGCGTCTTCTACGGCGTGCTTCTCGACTACGGCCCCTACTTTGCCGGGCGCGTCGTCGACTTTATTCACGTGAGCCTCTGGCAGGGCTTCATTCCCCGGGGCGTTCCGGTCTTTGGGGGAGCGTACCTGGAGCTGTTTCCAATCTGGAACGTGGCCGACATGTCCATCGTCCTCGGGGTCGTTGGGGTCATGTTCTTCCACCAGCCCTTCCACGAGCGCCGGATCGCAAAGCGCCGGGTCCCAAAGACGGGCGAGCGGGTGTGGGGAACGCGGACGCGGCGGCGCCCCGCGGCGGTCTTTTCGGACCTGGGCCTGGACGCCCCTCCACCGGCCCCGTCGGCTCTAGCGCGGGCAGGCGCCCCGACACCACGCCGTCGCTCGATGTCCGGAAATGGCTCGGCGCCCTCCCGATCGTCGACCGTCTCGGAGCAGCACCCGTAGCCGCTCCAGCGAACGGGCCGGGCAACCCGCCGTACAACGTGGAGACGAGTGGCCCGTTACACGTCCCGTGAGTTGTGAGGGCCCAGTTCGGGCGTAGAACCTCTAACAAAACTAGCTGTCCAGTACCCAGACCAACACCGTCGCTCCGAGCGTGATTTGGAGCCCATTCAACCGGCGGAAAGTGCCTTCGGTGATCGTCGGATGAGCTCGGGGCGAGGAAGCAAGTGGTTTTATTCGGGATTCTTCGTTCGACGGGTCGGCCGCCCTGCGGCCCTTCGCTGGACGCCCATCCGATGGCCTCGTGTACCACATGCCTGACCTTTCGACGATCCGCAATTTCTGCATCATCGCGCACATCGACCACGGGAAGAGCACCCTGGCCGACCGGCTCCTGGAGCGTACCGGGACCATCACTGAGCGCGAGATGAAGGAGCAGACGCTCGACGACATGGACCTCGAGCGCGAGCGGGGCATCACCATCAAGAGCCACGCCGTGCGCATG
>CAYLMT010000235.1:0-2788 GCA_964384855.1 uncultured Salinivenus sp. | reverse complement strand
TGCAGGGGACGGTGGAGGGCCGACGCACCTGTTACTGTCTGGATCCCGAGGCCCTTCAGGCGTTCGAGGAGGAGGTCGTCGAATACCTCGGCGCATTGGGCCTATCGTCCGAGTACGAGTGTGGCTAATGGCTGCGCTTGGCACGCGGGCGAGGCCCGCCCCATGTTTCCACAACTCAGAAGTCCCCGAACACCCCACTTTGGGGTCCGAATAGACGATGCTCAAACCCTCATTGCGGACGTAGGTCACGGGTCGTTCCCCCATCATTTTTCGCTCCTATGGACACTGTTCTGTTCGTCTGCACCCACAACTCCTCTCGCTCTCAGATGGCGGAGGGCCTGTTGCGCGATCGCTACGGCGATCGGTACGAGGTCCACAGCGCAGGCACCAATCCCGGTGGGGTGAACCCCGTTGCGGTGGACGTCATGGAAGAGATTGGAATCGACATTTCGGGCCATAGGTCGGCCCCCGTGGACGCCTACGAGGATACGCCGCTCGACATTGTGGTCACCGTCTGCGACGACGCGGCGGACAACTGTCCGTACATCCCCGCTCGGAAGAAAAACCTGCACCAGGGCTTTGACGACCCCTCGGCCGTGATGGGCCCTGACGACGAGAAACGGGCGGCCTTCCGGCGGGTGCGTGACGAGCTGGCCGAGTGGATTAATGAGACGTTCGACTCGGCTTCCCCCAATTGATGCGGCTTCTTTGAGGAAAAAACCATGCAAGCCAAGACGATGATGATTCAGCGTGCCCAGCCCAGTGACCTCGACGCAATTCGGGAACTCTTGCGTTCGTTCGACCTCCCGCACGAGGACCTCACGCCCGCCCACCTGGATCACTTCCTCGTGGCCCGCAACGGGGAGTCGCTTTCCGGCGTCGTCGGCCTGGAGCCAGGCAATGACGGGGCCTTGCTGCGCTCGTTGGTCGTGGCGCCGGACGCTCGCCACGAGGGGCTCGGTACCCGACTGGTGAAGGCGATCGAGCAACGGGCTCGGGACGACGGACTCCGCACGCTGTACCTGCTCACGACGACGGCGGCCGATTACTTCCGGGCTCGCGGGTACACACAAATCGAGCGCGACGCACTGCCAGAAGCAATTCAGCAGACCGACGAGGCCGCCCGACTCTGTCCGGCGAGCGCGACCTGTATGCAGAAGAGCCTTTCAACGGCGGACAGCGGGCCGCAGACCACCCGATAGAAGCACAGGGGAGGGTGGCACGGCCCCGGTGTCCTCCCCCAAGATGGCTTTGCTCATCTTTTCTGATAGACTCGCCATGAATACCTCCGACTTGCCTTCCGACTCCCGGACCGTGGAGAAGGCTCCCTGGCACCCCTTCGTCGATGGGTTGCGCGGATTTGTCGCGAGTCGCGTACCCGACGCCGACGCGGAGGACGTGTTTCAGGACACGCTCCTGCGACTGCACGAAGCGTCGGACTCCCTTCGCGATGCGGACCGGGCCGAGGCGTGGGTCTTCTCGATCGCCCGGCGAACGATTGCCGACTTCTACCGGGATCGAGAGCGCGGCCCCGAAGAAACACCGGTGGGTCGGGCACCCGAAGAGACAGAGGAGGAGCCGCCCCCGACGGACAACCTGTCCGGGTACGACGGCGGGCACGACGTGCACGAGGAAGTGCTCTCCTGGCTGCGCCCGATGGCGGAGGAGCTGCCCGACAAGTACCGTCGCCCGCTCGTGATGGCCGATTTCGAAGGTGCGACGCACCGGGAGGTGGCCGACACGTTTGGGCTGTCGCGTTCCGGAGCCACGTCCCGGATCCGACGAGCCCGCACCAAGCTCCGCGAACGGCTCCAGCAGTGCTGCGAGGTCGAGTTTGGGCCCGAGGGCCGCGCCGTGGCCTTTCACCGTCGGGAGTCGTGCAGGACGTGCAGTTCGTGAAGAATGGGCGAAGGGGTGCGCCATTTTTGGGGATCCCCCGACTACCCAAGTGCGCAGGGCAGAACGCCGTGCGCTCGACGCACCCTCTCATTCAACCGATCTACCGCCATGAAACGAATGCACGTCATGCTGCGCGTGAAGGACCTCGATGAGGCCACGCGCTTCTACTCACACCTCTTCGACGCCGAACCGACCAAGCGAAAGCCCGACTACGCGAAGTGGATGCTCGACGATCCCCGCGTCAACTTCTCCATCGCCGAGAAGGACGAGGAGTTCGGCATTGAGCACCTCGGCATCCAGGCCGAAACGCCCGACGAGCTGACAGAACTACGCCAACGGATCGACCGGGCCGGCGGAACGGTCAACAACGAGGGCGAGACGACCTGCTGCTACGCGAACTCCGACAAGACGTGGGTCGTGGACCAGCAGGGCGTTTCCTGGGAGGCGTTCTACACGAGCGGAGAGGCGGAGACGTATTCCGAAGACGAGGAGACCGTCTGTTGTTAGGGGAGTGAAGGCCGTGACCGCTCTTTTGAGCCTCTTTCCGTACGGGGCCGCGCGGGAGCAAGCCGGGCGGCCCTTTCGTGGTTCAGGGTGGGTGTTGTTAGGTTGAGCATCGCACAGTGGAACGGCTCCTTTTCTCCGTTCAGTCGACGAGTCGCTATTCTATGATTTCTCGTCTATATGTCTGACACTCCCTTGCTCGTCACCGAAGGACTTTCCCGCGTCGTTGACGGCGAAACCTTGGTCGCGGACGTGTCGATCGAGGTGCGGGTGGAAGAGGTGTTCCTCGTCTTCGGGCCGTCCGGCTCCGGCAAGACCTCCCTCCTGCGTCTCCTTAACCGACTCGACGAGCCGACCGGGGGCACCGTATATCTGGACGGCACGG
>CAYLMT010000234.1:0-2827 GCA_964384855.1 uncultured Salinivenus sp. | reverse complement strand
CCAATCTGGTACCCGGCCAGGGCGGCCGGGACGAGGCAGCCCCCTACGTTCACGGCAATCACCGTGTACGCCTGCCGCCGCACGGGTCGTCCCAGCAGGCGATGAAGCCCCAGGAGCCGGGTCGGCTGATACTCGACGAGATCAGTCTGCTGAATGCGGGTCACCGGGACGTTGATCGCTCCACCGACGAAAATCCCGAGAGCCACCAGCAGTGCGCTCAGCGGCCCGAGGCCCAGCTTTGCTAGGGCCGTGAGGAAGGCGTTGGCGAGCACGAACGGGAGCACCAACACCAGACCGAATACAAGAAGCGCCAAACATCCCGTGGGGGCAGTGCGCATAGAGGTTGGACATCTCGATTCGACGATTCATTCAGACCGGTGGCCACTCTGGCATCAGAGCGGACGGACCTGCACGCTGTCGATCTCGATTTTCGACACGAGCTCCAGAGCGCCATTTTCCAGTAGATCCGGATACTGCGCCAGCTGTTCGGCGGTCAGGGTATCGGCTGTGTAGTTGTAATAGTCGGCCACGCGGACGCCATGGAGACGACGGATGTTGTACGCCTTCCGGAAGCGGGTCCCGGGCTCCTCATCGGGCCCCTGCCCGTACGCGTACGCAAAATAGTCCATCATGTACGTGTCTGCATGGAGCCAGTACATGTACACGTCCTGCCAGTCGCTGCCACCTCCATCCTGCCGGAAGGTCACCCGCACACGATGGTACGGCACACCCTCAATCGTATCGCGCCCGCTGTTGGTGGGCTGCACGGCAGAATCCCCGAGCGGCTCGGGCAGCAGAGTGAAGTAGGTCACCGAATTGACCGTGGTCTCGACGGCATCTCGCTCAGATGGGGAGAGTGATACCGTGTCGCCCTCTACTACTCGGTAGAGCCCATCGTTCGTGATTCCTTCCGTAACGGACCGGCCCAACGAGTCGGTGTAGGCACGTCGGTAGTGAAATTGCCCGCCGTCCTGACGGATGCGGTACGCGTCACCTCGGAAGTCGAACGTGACGACCGCCCGCTTGAGCACCGATGACCCGTGGGCGGCACGGGCGCTGTCGATCACCGCGGTGGCGGACGGGGACGACTCCGGCGAGTGACACGCGCCGAGGAAAAGCACGAGCACCGCGGCGGCGAGAGAGATCGACGTGCGCATACGAGATGGACAGGGCCGAACAATCCGAGAGAAACGCGGGAGAGGAATGAGCCAACGAACCGAGCACTTCTAATTGTCCGCACCCGGTCGAGTTGCACTGGGGCCTCGTGTCTCTGTCCCTCTTTTTCCTGAGGAAAGCACTCATCGGCTCTTCCTGGACCTTCTCGAACCGCACGCCCACGCGCTCCGTAGAGGAGACCTCGTGGCTTCTCCCACGGGCTTCGTTCATCTTGGAATTTTGGAGTGCCCCCCACATGCCCGTGCCGAACTCTCCCCTCTTCCGAACGCTGTACGCCCTAATCGGGGTATGGATGGCGGGATCATTTCTCGTCTCCTGCTCGGGCCCAGCCCCGGAGTCGACCAGTCAATCCCCAGAGGTCGAACCGGGTGCTCGCATCTATCACGTACAGCTCGGCCTCACGGAGGACAAGAACCAGGCACACGAGACCCTCGGGCGGGCCGAACGGTGGTGGAGCAAGCAACCATCGGCGGAGCGTCCCCCGCTTGCCCAGGGCACCCAGTCCTCCAATTCGCCCGTCACGATCAAGTGGAAGACGCCATTCTACCGCGTGCGGCTCGGGCCGTTCGCCACCGAGGAGGAGGCCCAAACGGTACTCGACGCCGCTAACTCGGCATTTCCCGACGCCTTTGTCGTCCCCGATCGGGCGCAGGCCGCTGCCCAGAAGCGATGACGTTCACCTCTCGATGCTCCCGGTACCGCCCGATGCCCCAAGCGCAATCATGAACATTGCCCTGGTGCAACACGCCGTTTCGTCTTCATTCTCGGTGGCGATCGATCGCGGGGTCCAAGCGGTACACGACGCCGCCGACGCCGGAGCCGATCTCGTCGTCTTCCCCGAGCTTTCGTTCACCCCCTTCTATCCACGGGTCCCCGTGTCGGATCGGGACCAAAGTGCTCTCGAACTAGCAGAGCCGGTGCCGGGCCCCACGACCGAGGCGCTTGCCGAGGCCGCCGACGACTGCGGAGTGGTCGTGGTCTTCAACCTGATGGAGCGCGACGAGAACTGCACGTTCGACACGTCCCCCGTCATTGACGCCGACGGCACCCTGCTCGGGCGGACGCGCATGATGCACATCACCGAGTACGAGAATTTCCACGAGCAGGATTACTATGCCCCGGGCGACACCGGCGCGCCGGTCTACGACACAGCCGCCGGACGGATTGGAGTGGCCATTTGCTATGACCGGCACTACCCCGAATACCTGCGGGCTTTGGCCCTCCAGGACGCCGACCTCGTGCTGGTCCCACAGGCCGGCACCGTGGGAGAATGGCCCGAGGGCATGTACGAGGCCGAACTCCGGACCGCCGCCCTCCAGCACGGCGTGTTCACAGCTCTCGCAAACCGGGTGGGGGAGGAAGGCAACATGAAGTTTGCGGGACGCTCGTTCGTGACGGATCCGTTTGGGGCGGTCCTCGCCCAGGCACCGGGCGCCGAAGAAACGATCCTGCACGCGTCGGTCGACCTTGCCCGAACGGCCGATGCTCCCGCCCGGCGGCTGTTTCTCCACCACCGCCGCCCGGACCAGTACGAACAGGGCGCCGTGGCCTTCGACTCCTCTCCGCAAGGGCACGGGTAACGCTTCCGTCCGCACACCGAGATCCGGTTAGAGGTACGCACCGAGGTATCGGGTCCAGAGCATGAGGACGA
>CAYLMT010000233.1:0-2837 GCA_964384855.1 uncultured Salinivenus sp. | reverse complement strand
GCCCCGTTGTCGATGCGGAAGGCGATCGGGCTCCCGAGCGTTTCCCCGAACCGGACGCCCGAGTAGATGTGCACCTTGTCGTTCTCAATTTTCGACCGCCCCCCGCGCCCGTAGCCGAGCCAGCGGCGGGCCAGATGTTCGTTGACGTCGTCGGGAGTGAGGGAAAGCTGGGCCGGGGCGCCTTCGAGGATGCCAATGATCGCCTCGCCGTGCGACTCGCCGGCCGTCAGGTATCGGAGCATGCTGTGGTCGTTAAACATCGGAATGAATCCTGGGGCAGAACGGGAACGTGCCCTTTTGAGAGGGCGGTCCAAACTGGCTACTCAATTTCGTAGAACGCCGGGGTGCCGTCGCGACGCTGGACCTGTACGAGCACCGGGCCGGAGACCTCCGACAGATGCTGGACCACGTCGGCCGGCGATTCCATGCGGGTGTCGTCGAGGTGGGTAATCACGACGTTGCGGGGCAACCCGGCGGCCGCCGCCCGCCCGCCGCTCTCCACGTACGCCACGAACGCCCCCGCCTCCACGTCGAACACGGAGGTCTCGGCGTCCGATAGCGGGCGCAATCCCACGTCCCACCCGTCCACCTCGGTCACGGCTGATCCGTCCTGGTCGTCGGGCGGCTGATACTCCGGCGGGTCCGCGCCGGGCGAAGGGCCGGATTGGAGGTCGCTTAACCATTCCTGATACACCGGCGTGTCTTCGCCCATGAGCTCCACGTCGAATGTGCGCTCGGTCCCATTTCGCCACACCTCCACCCCGACGGTGTCGCCGGGGCGCTGGAGGGCAATCAGGCTCTGGAGATCGTTGGGCGCATTCACCGGCTCGCCCATGATGGATACCACCACGTCGCCCCCCTGCAGGCCTGCCCGGTCCGCCGCGCTGCCGGACTGCACCTCTTCGATGTACACCCCGCGGATGTCGCGGAGGCCGAGGTCGTCGGCCCGTTCTGCGTCCACCGGGAGAATGCTGACGCCCAGATACCCCCGTCGTACCTCGCCGTACGCGATGAGATCGGTGCTCACCCGCTCTACGAGGGCCGAGGGAATTGCGAACCCGTAGCCCTCCGTCCGTCGGCTTCGACTGGCAATGGCGGTATTGATCCCAACGAGTTCCCCTTCCAAATTGACGAGGGCCCCGCCCGAGTTGCCCGGATTGATGGCGGCGTCGGTCTGAATGAAGTTCTCGATCCGGAACTGGTCCTCAATGATACGCAACTGGCGCCCTAGTGCGCTCACGATGCCGGCCGTGACCGTCGAGGTGAGCTGCAACGGATTGCCCACCGCCACCACCCAGTCGCCCACCTGCACCTGATCCGAGTTGCCAAACGGCACCACCGGAAAATCCTCCCCGTCCACCTTGATGACCGCAAGGTCGGTGGACGCGTCCGTGCCCACGACCCGGGCGTCGAACTGCCGCTTGTCGGCCAAACGCACCCGGATGCGCTCCGCCCCCTCCACGACGTGACTGTTCGTCACGATGTACCCCTCCGGACTGATCAGGACCCCGCTCCCCAGATTCTGTGCCGGTTGCCCGAACGGATTTTCCTCTTCCCCTTCCGGACCGGACGCGACTCGGATTGACACGACCCCATCGGTCACGTCCCGAGCGACCTCCCGGAACAGCTGGTTTAGCGCAGCCGGCGGCGGGCCCTGTTCCCCCCAATCGCGCGGGGCCGACGCGGTCCGGGTCGTCCCGGCCTCCTCCGTTGTCTCCACACGCTCGACGATCCGGGCCACCTGGGCCGTGTCCGACTCGTCCTCCGCCAGCATCATCACGAGGATTCCGGCCAGAAGGCCCACCAGCACGAGCCCAATGCCGGCCAGCAACCGTGCAGGGCGTCTCGAAGACGAGGCCATTGATTCGAGCGCGACGAATGAGGGAGAATCGGTTCAGGCCTCCACCTCAAATCCGTAGAATTGTTTCCATCAGGATGCCCGAAGCCCCCAATCCCTCACGTCGACACACCTGCAGGTGGCCTCCAACTGCGACGTTCCTCCACTCGTCCCCTCGGGCACGACGGCTCTCATCCAGGCAGTTCGACCCGACCCACACCCTACTCTTCTGTTCCGGCCGCCCTCGGCTCCGACGAGCGCGGAAACTCCACCCGGAACCGACTCCCTTCGTTTTTTTCCGTCTCGACCCGAATGGAGCCGTCCATCTGATCGGCCAGGCGCGCGGAGATGGCGAGGCCGAGCCCGTTCCCTTCATAGGTGCGCGAGCGCCCCCGCGACTCCTGCTTGAACTCCTCAAAGAGATCCGGCAGGAATTCTTCGTCGATGCCGATGCCCGAGTCTTCTACCTCCACGTACACCCGATCGTCGACCGTCCCTGTCGAGACTTTCACAAACCCTTCCTCCGTGTACTTGATGGCGTTCTCGATCAGGTTCCGAAGGATCTGCTCGAGATACTGCTCGTCGAGATCGGCCTGCACGGGGGGATCCGAGGGGTCCACTCGGAAGGAGAGGCCCTTTTCCTCCGCCTCCGGCCCGAGGTCTGACGCCACGCGCTCCACGCACTCATCGAGCGGTGTCGGCGTGAGCTTCAGGTCTTCCTCTCCGGACCGCAACATCGACAGATCGAGAAGGGCGTTCAGGGTCCGCTTGAGCCGCTGTCCGTTCTTCTCGATCATGTCCAAGAATTCAGCCTGCTCACCGTCCATCATGCCCCGCAGCACCTCCAGGGAGCCGAGGATGTTGGTGAGCGGGGTGCGCAATTCGTGCGAGGTGGTGGCGAGAAAGTCTTCCTTCAGGCGATTCGCTTCCCGCAGCCGTTCGTTGGCCTTTTTCAACCGTTCCGCGACGACCCGCTCCCGTTCCAACTCCCGCACCCGCT
>CAYLMT010000232.1:0-2883 GCA_964384855.1 uncultured Salinivenus sp. | reverse complement strand
GGTACGGTCAAGCAGCAAAAACCGCCGTCGGGTTCTTCTGGAAGAGCGGCTGGGCCTTCGTGCTCGGCTACACAATCAGCGCCATGATCCAGTCGTTCGTCCCGAAGGCGCGCCTAACTCAGTACATGGGGGCTCCCAATGCGAAGGCCGTAGGGCTCTCCACCCTCTTCGGTGCCGCGTCATCGTCGTGCTCTTTTGCAGCGCTGGCCGCGGCCCGGTCACTGGTGGCGAAAGGGGCGCACTTTGTGAGTGCCGTGGCGTTCATGTTCGCGTCCACGAACCTCGTCATTGAACTGGGGATTCTCATTCTCATCTTCCTCGGCCCACAGTACCTGGCCGCCGAGCTCGTGGGCGGGCTGGTCCTCATTGCCATCTCCAGTCTGCTCATCCGCTGGACCTATCCGTCCGACTGGATTGATGCGGCACGTGAGAAGGCCGAGCAGGAGGCGCCGGAGATGGAGGAGGACTTCGACTGGAGGGAGCGCATCAAGAGCCGCATGGGCTGGCACATGGTCGGCAAGTCCTTTGTCGACGAGTGGAAGATGGTGTGGGAGGAGATCTTGATCGGCTTCACCGTCGCCGGTTTCGTAGCCGTGCTGGTACCGCAGGGGTTTTGGGAGGCACTTTTTCTTGCCGACCTGCAGGGCCAGTTGCCCGCCTGGTTGATTGCCGTCGAAAACGCGGTCGTTGCCCCATTCGTGGCGGCGGCCACCTTTATCGGCTCCATGGGAAACATCCCGCTCGCCACGGTCCTGGCCTCCAACGGAGTCCTCTTCGCGGGCATCATGGGCTTCATCTACTCTGACCTGATGGTGCCCCCACTCGTGGCGGCCAACGCCAAATACTACGGCTGGCGCGTGGCTCTCTACATTGCAGGCATCATGTTCGTGAGTATCGTGGCGACGGCGCTGCTATTGGACGGGACCTTTGCGCTGGCCGGGTGGACGCCGACGGGCGCTCGCGAGATCGCGGGGCTCACCCAGTTCAAAATCGACTACACCTTCTGGATGAACGTCGTCTCCGTCGCTGTGGTGGGGGGGCAGTTGTACCTGCGTCGCCAGCACCGCCGGATGCACGAAGAGGCGGACGGGCACGACCACGATCACGGAGGCGGCGGCCTGTCGGTGAAGCGACTCGTCGTGTATCTCTTTGTCGCCGTTCTTCTTGTCGGTCTCGCTGCTTTTGCCGTGACCGGAGGAACTGTATAACCGTAATTGACCCGTCCCACTGTGTTCGAACTGGTCCCCGACTGGGCGCCCAACCTCCACCCGCTAATTGTTCACTTCCCGATTGCTCTCCTGCTCGGGGCGATCGGGGCCGATCTGTTGTCGCTCGTGGTGCGACGGTGGGGCTGGCTTCGACCGGCCACCGTTGCGCTCTATGTGGGGGGTGGAGTGAGTGCCGTGCTCACATACTTCACGGGTACCTGGGCTGCAGAGGCGGTATCAATTCCGGCTTCGGCGGAGGCTGTCCTCAGTGAACACGCCAATCTTGGCTGGTGGACGATGTGGTTCTTCGGTCTCTATGCCCTGGTGCGGCTCGGGGCATATCTTTGGCCGAAGACGCGAACTCATACCGTCGTGAACGTAGTGCTCCTGGGAGTCGCCCTCGGCGGCGGAGTCCTGCTTTACGAGACGGGCGAGCACGGGGCCGAGATGGTGTACCGCTACGGCGTGGGCGTCCATGAGCCCACAGACGCGATGGCAGAGGTTGAGCCTGGACTGACGATGGGGGAGTCCGGTTGGCAGTGGCGGCCCCAGTCGGCCCGCGCGTGGACGGAGCGCGTGCGCTGGCTGGAGGGCACGGCGGAGGCCGTCCAGACGCGACTCGATACGCTCGACACCGGCGGCGTTGCCCTGGCGACCACACCCGAGTCCCCGGTCCTGTTCGTCGTGCCAGACACGCTCGGGGCCGTGCAGGTGACTGCCGAGCTGAACCTCGATGCATTCGACGGATCGGTCGCGCTCGTGCACCACGTCCGAGGGGCCGAGACATACGACTTCCTTCGGGTGAGCAGTGGGGCGCTCCGACTGGGCCGCAGGGCGGGCGGCACCGAGACCCCATTTGCGGAGTCGACCCATGAACCAACCGGGTGGCAGACCCTCCGCGTGGTTGGAGATGGCACGCATTTTCGGGGGTACGTGGACGGAGAAATGGTCGTACATGGCCACGGGGAGGCCGCGCCGTCCGGAACCGTGGGCATGCGCCTGATAGGGGACGGAACGGTTCGCCTCCGTCGCCTCGCCGCCGAGTCCTTGTAGGGTCATCTCCCGGAAACGACGGTTCGCAGGAGACATTGGACTCCGAGCACGAAACGCCACTTGCTTCCGTAAAAACACCTCATTCAGATGTCCCTTATGACTCTTTTCTCTCGCTGGTCCTCATTTTCACGCGTGGTGGCTGTTGGGGGCTTGTCCGTTCTCCTCGTCGCCTGTGGTGGCAGTGATGATGAGACGCCGGCCGACGAATCGATGTCGTCGACCGCACCCGTCACGATCAACATTACGATGACAGACTATGCGTACGAGCCGTCAGACGTGACCGTACCGGCCGGGCGGGAGGTCACGATTCAACTTAACAATGAGGGCAGTGTCGAGCACTACTTCGTGGTGGGGGATACGGTGGCCAGCGACGAAGATGGATTTGAGCAGAACTTATTCAGCGGGGTCTCGATCGAGAAGAATAAGCAGACGAAAGGTCACGACGAAGAGGGGCAGGACGATGAGGAAGAAGAAGGCAGTCACGAGAATGTCTTCGAATTGCCGCCTGGGGGAAGCGGCTCCATGACGTTTACGCTTCCCGCGTCGAAGGCCGACACGTACAGGATTGCGTGCTTCGAGACGACCGGTGGGGAGAAGCACTATCAGATGGGCATGGAGGGGA
>CAYLMT010000231.1:0-2906 GCA_964384855.1 uncultured Salinivenus sp. | reverse complement strand
TCCCGTTCGTCCGGCGCCGGCCGCCGGGAGAGGTTTCCAGGAGCAGTTGTCGAAGGCGGGCCCCTGACTCTTGCGACGGGGCTGCGATCGACCGCAGTCGCTGGAGGTGGGCGTTGAGCACGGCGCGAGTGTGCGGCACCGGGCCCTCCAGGCCGACGATGTTCGGGTGATCGGTCGGGCGCACCGTCTCGTCGTCCCGCACGAGCCGCTCGCTGAGTTTTTCGCCGGGGCGTCGCCCCACGTACTCGATCATCGTCTCGGGGTCGACGTGCGGGTACCAGTGGTGGATGAGGCGCTCGGCCAGCCACTGGATGCGAATGGGATCGCCCATTCGGAAAATGTAGGTGGGGTGGGTGTCGAGGAGGAGGGTGTGCAAGATCAGCCCGCAGGCCTCCTCCGGGCTCATGAAGTAGCGCTCCATGTCCGGATGCGTGACGGGGAGCGGTTCCCCCGCGGCCAGCTTTTCTTCGAATCGGGGCACGACGCTTCCTTCCGTCCCGAAGACGTTCCCGAAGCGCACCGTCGTGCAGCGCGTCGACTCCGGGCCGGTGCGCACGTACCACTCGGCCAGTTGCTTGGTGGCCCCGAGCACGCTCGACGGATGGACCGCCTTGTCGGTCGACACGAAGACGAATCGGTCGACCTCGTGCTTCTCGCAGAGTTGGAGGAGCTGGACCGAGGCCTGGGTGTTATTGCGAAACGCCTCGGCGGGATGGCGCTCCAGGAGGGGAACGTGCTTGTAGGCCGCCGTGTGGATCACCACGTCGGGCTGGTGGCGCTCGAGAAGCTCGTCCATGAGGGAGGCGTCGCGCACGTCGGCGATGGAAAACTCGAGGTCTCCCTGGTAGGGCTCGGGCCGGAGGGCCATTTCGAGCCGGTGCAGATTGCGCTCGCTGACGTCCACGAGGGCAAGTCGGAAGGGCTGCACCCTGACCAATTGCCGGCTCAGCTCCGATCCAATGGAGCCACCGGCCCCGGTGACGAGCACGGTGCGGTCGGACAGAGCATTGCGCAGGGCGGCCCGGTCCACGGTCACCGGTTCGCGGGGGACGAGGTCGTCCAGTTGGAGGCTGGGGGCGGTCCTGCTGGACGTCCGACGGTCGGACGGGGCGGACCGCACGGAATGAAGCCCGCGAATCCCTGCTCGGAGGCCGAGGATGCCGACGAGGGCCACGAGGCCCAGCACCACGAGGACGTTGCGGGGCGGCACGAGGGCCGGGTCGATCGTGTAGGTGAGTGCCACCGCGAATCCCCACGCGCCGACGAGCGATGCCCCCACGCGTAGGAAGTCCGACAGGTGCATCTGGCGCGGCGAAAAGCGATAGATCCCGCTGGCCACCAGTGCGACGCCATATACACCTAATACGAGCACGAAAGTCGTTCCCTCTTCGGGCGAACGGGGCAGCCACCAGTCTCCGAAGTGAATCCTGTAGCCGAGGAGCAGACCTCCACACAGAATCAGCGCATCCGGAAGGGTCAAAAAGAGCCGTCCCCACCCGCGGAACCACGACCCACTGGTGAGGTGCTCGGTGTCAGGATGGGAGGAGGGCATGAGGGGAATGCTAGCGGTTGGGGGAAATTCCCGTCGGACTCCTTTGGGGACGAGAGTGCTGCTGGCTTGCGACATCTTCGAGGAGGGCCGCGTACCGGTCGAGCATTACGTCCCGATCGAAGTGCTTTCGGGCCGCGGTTCGGGCATTTCGTCCTGCCTCCGCGCGGGCATCGGAAGACGCGAGCACAGACTGAATTCGCTTTGCAAGGGCGCCCGGCGACTCGGGCGGAACGTACCACCCGCAGCCGTGCCGCTCCACAAACCGCTTCGTCCACCCAGGGTTCGTCACCACGACAGGGGTTTCCGTGGCGAGGCTGTCGAAAAATTTGCCGGGTGCGTTGGCGGCCAGTACAGGGCGGTCGATGAAGGGGACGAGTGAGAGGTCGGCGCATTCAAAAAGAGTTAGGGCTTCGGGGTAAGGGAGAGGCGGAAGTCGCTGGATGGCGTCGTGCTGCCGGGCGGCTCGTTCGACCTGGGGCTCGTGATACCCTTGGCCGACAAACGCCACGAGCACGTCCGAGCGGGTGTCGGTGAGCTGACGGGCCATATCGAGGAGCGTCGGAATGGCGTTGGCGCGTCCGAACGTGCCGGCGTAGAGCACCAGGAAGCGGTGATCGGAGGACAGATGCTTCGTTAGATTTTGTCGGGCGTCCCCGTCGACCGCATCGAGAAGGTTGAGGTCGGCCCCGTACGACAAAGTCGTCACTGACGCAGAGGGTGCCCGAGCTTGGACGTGCTGCTCCATGTCCGGGGACAGCGTCACGACGTGTGCGGCGCTTCGGTACAGGGCGGCCTCTCCCCACCGAAGTAGGCCGTGGAGCCCCCCGTTCGGCACGGCGCCCATCTGAATCGGAAAGGCGGGCCAGAGATCGCGCACCTCGAAGACCCACGGCACGCCACGGAGGTGAGCCACAAGCCCGGCCGCGGCCGCCGCGGTCAGCGGCGTCGACGACCCGAGGATGAGATCCGGTTTCGGCATCTGTAGGCCATATCGGACGGCCCGCGCTCCGTATTTCAGAAACGACGCGAAGCGTTGAGTGCTCGACATGGTGTTGTCGTAGGGCACGTCGAACCGCACGAGGTCGACACCCGGTGGTGCCCACGGAAACCGACGGGTCTTCCGCGTATTCTCCCACGCCCGGGTCGTGATCACCGTCACCTCGTGGTCTTCGCCCAGCCGCTCGGTCAGCGCGTAGGGCCGCGCCGCCGTCGGGCAGTCGGGCGTGTGGTAGTGCTGGAGGAAGACGGCAATGTGCATAGGGCGACGCTATTGGGGACGAGCGGGCACCCCAACGGCGGTGCAGTTGGAGGGCAGGTCGTCGGTGACCACCGCGCCAGCCCCCACCGTCGTGCC
>CAYLMT010000230.1:0-2918 GCA_964384855.1 uncultured Salinivenus sp. | reverse complement strand
TCATCTCGCCGGCCGCCTTGTTGGTAAAGGTGAGCGCCAGGATGTCGCGCGGCTGCGCCTTGCCGGTGGCCAGAAGGTAGGCGATCCGGTGGGTCAGCGCGCGCGTCTTGCCGGAGCCCGGACCGGCGATGATCATGACGGGCCCCTCGGTGGTCGTCACGGCCTCGCGCTGCTTCTCGTTGAGGCCGTCGAGGATGCGCTGCTCGGCCTCGGGATCGGGATCGACCTGCGTCTTGGGAGTGGAACGACTGATCGGAATGCGGCGCATGCGGCGAGCGGTGTCAGGGTGGAAAAGGGGCGAATCAAAAACAAGGACGGATGTCAGCACAGGAAAGACAAGGACGCCACGGAGGCATTATGTGGACTCGTCCTCCGCCTCCTCGTCCAGATGCCGACGGAGTCTCTGCGCTTTTTCTCGATAAAATGCGATCCGCTCGTCCGTGGTCATCTCCTTGGTCTCCTCGTAGTGCTGATGTCGAATCTCGCGCACCATCTGGACCGCGTCATACATCTTTTTCTTCTGGGCCATGGTTGGTCACCTCTCGTGGAGATCGTATGTCGATCGGCTTATATCCGAGTTCCTCGTTGACCGCGTTGAACCGCCGAATCTTCTCGAAGTGCACGATGTGCCTGAAATTCCAGCTCGTCAGCACGTCCACCTCGTACACGGTCGCTGCTGCGATGTGCAATCCATCGTCGCGGTAATTTGACGAAAGAACTCCGCGCCCTCGTACGCATCGGCGAGTTCCAGGACTTCGCTCGTTACCTCAACGACGAGCGCCCCGTACTTTTTCAGTTCAGCGTACTTCAATTGAACCTCTTCCGGAGCCGGCTCGACCTCCGCCGCGACAACATCCGACGTCACCGCCTCGAAATTGCCGAGGCGAAAGTCCTTCATTAAGCCGTCCGACCATGGTGCGAACTCCTCGTCGAAGCACCCGCCGAAAACCGACGTGTCGACATATACATGCTGTACTTTCATCGAGTGCTCGCCCCGGCAGTACGGTTGGATTCCAGTAAGTGAGAAACCTACCCTTCTCCTCAGATCAGTTTTGTCTACGACGATCCGGGCTGGTGCGTTCGGCCAAATTCGACAAAAGGCAGGGGAATCCCTCCCTCTCGCCGGTGTACGCGAGCCCGAGCAGAGGACGCAACAGAGCAGAACGCTCAGCAGGAATCGACAACACGACGGTGAAACGGAGACGGCCAGCAGAACAGCGCAACAGGAACTGCAATCAGGCACACCCACGCAGTCTGCCCCCCTTGCGGTCAATCGCCACTCGTAAAATCCCGGGGACCGCGGTCACGCCGGTGCACTCTCCCTCCCCCACGCCCCTTTAACCTGCTCTTCGCACCAATTCAGTCGTGTGGCGATTACTATTGCGAGATCTGGCTTTCCGCTCATTGTCCTCCCTTCGTCTCTATGACCATTCGCGCGCGGTCCTTTCTCGGCATCGCAACCCTCGTCCTGTCCGGCCTTCTGCTGGGAACCGGCCCTGCCCAGGCCCAGCAAACATCCCAGCAGGTGCCTCCTCACAATCTTGAGTCGTTCGAGCCGGTCGACCTCCCCGATCCCAACCGGTACCGGGACGCCGACGGGAGCCCCGGCACTGCGTACTGGCAACAATCAGCCGACTACCAGATCGACGTCGCGCTCGACACGGCCAGCAATCGAGTGACGGGGACGGAGACGATCACCTACACCAACAACGCCCCGGAGGCCCTGGAGCGGCTCTGGGTGCAGCTGGAGCAAAACTACTTTAAGCCGGGCAGCCGGGGGGCCGCCGCCGTGCCCGCCGACGCCCGTTTCGGGGGCTTCTTCGAGGGGGCCGGGTACGACCTCTCAAACCTTCGGCTGCAACGCGGGGACGAAACGATGACGCCCGACACGCTGGTCGACGGCACCCGAATGCGCGTGTCGCTCGACGAGCCGCTCGCGTCCGGCGACAGCCTTCAGCTCTCGTTCGACTTCACCTATACCCTCCCGAAGGACGGAGCCGACCGCCACGGGCGCCTCAATGTTGAGGACGGGACCGTGTACCAGTTTGCCCAGTGGTATCCCCGCATGTACGTCTACGACGACGTGCACGGCTGGAACCCGCTCCCCTACCTGGGCCAGGGCGAGTATTACCTGGAGTACGGCACCTTCGAGGTCGACATCACCGTCCCGCGCAACATGATCGTCGCCGGCACGGGGCGCCTCCAAAACCCGGAGACGGTGCTCACGGAGACGCAGCGCGACCGGCTGGCCGAGGCGCGGCAGAGCCGCGAGCCGGTCATGATCATCGACAGCACCGAGGTCGGCAATCCCGACACCCGTCCCGAAGGAGAGGGCCGCCTGACGTGGCAGTACGAGGCCGACCGGGTGCGCGACTTTGCGTGGGCGGCCTCCAGTGCCTTCATCTGGGACGCCGCCCGGGCCGACGCCGGTGAGCGCACGGTGCTCGCCCAGTCGCTCTACCCCAAGGAAGGACTCGGCACCGAGCAAAAGCCGGGGTGGGAGCAGTCCACGAACTTCGTGCAGCATTCCGTTGAGTTCTACTCCGACTTCGTGGCCCCCTATCCTTACCCCAACGCCGTCAACGTGGCTGGACGGGTCGGCGGCATGGAGTACCCTCAGATCATGTTTTGCGATGTCACCTCGCGGGGCCGGTCCCTCTTCCAGGTTACCGACCACGAGTTCGGCCACACTTGGTTTCCGATGGTCGTGGGTTCCGACGAGCGCCGGTGGGTGTGGATGGACGAAGGGCTCAACACCTTCATGAACCAGTACTCGGCGCTCGACTTCTACGGCCAGGGCCGGGTCCCCGCGGCGAAGGTCATGGGCGGTCTGTCCAAGTACGTGACGAAGCAAATGGGCTCACCCTTCGGGGATCAGCCGATCATGACGTACGCCGACCGCATTCGGGACGACGCGC
>CAYLMT010000229.1:0-2921 GCA_964384855.1 uncultured Salinivenus sp. | reverse complement strand
ACCCATGGTCACTGACACCGAAGAGAAGGGCTTTATCGAGCTGAACACGATCGACGAGCCGGACTCGGACCCGGAGCCACCCGACAGTCCGCGGCGCACCACGAGCATGAAGGGCCGCCGCGTGCCCCTGACGGAGCCGGAAAAGCAGTTTGAGGTGCTTGGTGACGCAGAGGTGACGGGTGGTCCCACCGGCACAGGACATTTCAAAAAGGACCTCAAGGCGACGGGGTGGGACGAGTTGACGCCGGCCGACCTCGAGATCGTTCAGATCAACGTCGGGAAGCTCTGCAACATGACGTGTCGGCACTGCCACGTCGACAGCGGGCCGGACCGAACGGAGGAAAACATGGACCGCGAAACGGTGGAGCAGTGCCTGGAGGTTATTCGGGACTCCGGGGCACACACGGTGGATCTGACGGGTGGCGCTCCGGAGCTAAATCCCAACTTCGAGTACCTCGTCGAAACGTGTGCCGATGAGGGGCTGCACGTGATCGACCGCTGCAATCTGACGATCCTCACGACGGAGCCCTACAAGCACCTTCCGGAGTGGATGGGCGAGCGGGGGGTGGAGGTTGTCTGTTCGCTGCCGCACTACCGCAAAATGAATACGGACGCCCAGCGGGGCAAGGGGACCTACGAGAAGTCGATCCGGGCCCTGGAGATGCTCAACGATGCAGGCTATGGCCAGGGCGATCCGGAGCGGAAGCTCACGCTGGTGACCAATCCGGTAGGTGCCTATCTGGCCGGCAATCAGGACTCGCTGGAGCAGGAGTGGAAGGAGGCGCTGCAACGCAACCACGGCGTCACCTTCGACGAGCTGCTGGCCCTCAACAACATGCCGATGTCTCGCTACCTGGAGTGGTTGATGGAGAAGGGGAAGGTGGAGGAATACTTGCAACGACTCGTAAATGCCTTCAATCCGTCCACGATCGCCGGCTTGATGTGCCGGGATACGTTGTCGATTTCATGGGACGGGTATCTCTACGACTGCGACTTCAATCAGCAGCTAGAGATGAACATGGATCTGAACGGGCAGGACCGCCCGCACGTGACGGACTTTGATCTGGAGACGTGGGAGGAGCACACGATCCGGACACACCGACACTGCTACGGCTGTACGGCGGGGAGCGGAAGCGGCTGTGGGGGGGCTATCGACACGTAATCGTGCGACGCTTCTTCCTGTAGAATTGCACGCCGAGATTTTCCGTATCCTTGAACGCCAATCGACGATATGTCCGACCATCCGGCCACTGACGTGGACGCCTATCGCCAAAAAGTGGAGCGCGCGGCCGAGGAGGTTCGGGATCGAGTGGAGACCCGTCCCGACATCGGCGTGATCCTCGGAACGGGGGCCGGACAGCTGTCCGAAGAAATCGAGGAGACCGCCACACTTTCCTACGAGGAGCTTCCGGGCTTTCCGTCCTCCACGATGGAGATGCATGAAGGGCAGCTCGTATTTGGGCGGCTTGAAGGGGTGCCCATCGTCGCGATGAACGGGCGGCTTCACCTCTACGAGGGATACTCGGCGGACGAGGTCGTCTTTCCCGTTCGCGTGATGGCGACACTGGGGATTGACACCCTCCTGATCTCGAATGCTGCCGGGGGCATGGATCCGCACCACGAGGCCGGGGACTTGCTGCTCGTCACCGATCACATCAACAAGCAGGACACCAATCCGCTCATCGGACCGAACGTGGAGGATTGGGGGCCCCGCTTTTTAGACATGAGCGAACCCTACGACCCGGCCCTTCGTGAGCTGGCGGAGGAGCAGGCGCTCCAGAACGGCATCGAGCTGCACAAGGGCGTTTACCTCGGGGTCGTGGGGCCGATGCTGGAGACGAAGGCGGAGTACCGGTACATGCGCAAGATTGGGGGGGACGTCGTGGGCATGAGCACGGTGCCGGAGGTCATTGCGGCGCGGCACATGGGGGTGCGCTGCATGGCGATCTCCGTAATTACCGACGAGTGCCTGCCCGATGCCCTGGAGCCGATCGACGTGGAAGCTGCGATGGAGGCCGCGGCCGAGGCACGCCCCAAGCTGAGCCGTATTATGAAGGGGGTCGTGCGGGAGGTTGGGACGCGGGAGGCCTCGGCGTGAACCCCGTCCCGAAACGCGGAGAGTCAGAGCAGGTCGGGCACCGGCACAGGGGTGCCCGTCTCCGCGTCGATCCACACGAGCACGGCCCTGCCGTGGGCCACCGGCTCGTCGACGTCGGCGAGGCGGGCACGATAGAGCGTCGTGAGACTCGTCTCACCGGGTGGCTCGGCGTACACCTCCACGACGAGGGAGGCCGGATGGGTAACGGGGCGCTCGAAGTCGCACGACGCGTGGGCTAGCACCGGGCCGCTTTCCGCAAACATTCCGTCGTCCAGGGTGGCCTTCAGCCACTCCACCCGCGCCTCCTCGAAGTAAGAGAAGAATCGGCTATTGTTGACGTGCCCCGCGGCGTCCATGTCCCCCCAGCGAACGGACAGGCGGGCGGTGTGGACGTGCTGGGCGTCGGCGGGAAGGAATTCCGATACGTCGGGCATCGAAGAATAGGAGGGGACGGGTGGGGGAAAAGCCGTACTCAGAATCACGAACAAAACCACTCGCTTCGTCGCTCTGAGCTCGACTCAGAGCCCATCCGATGATCATCGAAAGCACTTTTGGCCAGTTTGATGGGATCCAAGCTAAGCTTGGAGCGACAATGTTATTCTGATGTCAGGGACAGTCCGTTTTGTTAATGGTTCTTAGTACAGCGCCATGTCGAACGTGCGGCGGTGCTCCTGGGTGACGGGGTGCTGCTCCCCGAGCAGCGTAAAGAGGGCGATGCAGGCCTTCCGTGCGCCGTCGTCGTCATAGTCGCGGTCGGTGCGGACGACGTCGATGAACTGGTCGAGCGCCGTGTCGAAGTCCTGGTCGGCGAGGGCGTCGAGGG
>CAYLMT010000228.1:0-2963 GCA_964384855.1 uncultured Salinivenus sp. | reverse complement strand
GTGACGCCGTAGCGCAGCTTGATGGTCTCGTTTCGTCCCCCGATGGGGTTGGCGGAGCCGTGCATCACGTGGGCGGTCGTCACGCCCCCGGCCAGTGCCCGGTAGATGCCGATGTCGTAGGGATTCAGCACGTCGCCGACGCCCACTTCGGCAGTCACCTGGTTCGTGGCCTCGTTGACGTTGCTGATGGCCATGTGCTGGTGGGCCTCCACGATGCCCGGCATCACATACTCGCCGCTGGCATCGTACGTCTCGACTCCGCTAGGGGCCGAGAGGTCCTGCCCAACCTGGGCAATGTCGCCGTCGCGGATCAGAATGTCGCCGTTCTCGATGGTGCCGTTCGTGACGGTCAGCACGGTGGCGTCCTGAATGAGCCAGTCGTTCGGGGCGTCCCCACGCAGTTGGTCTTGGGCCCGTGTGGGGGAGGCGACCAGCAAGACGGCGGCGAGGACGCCGAGGGCAGAGCAAAGGCGGAAGGGGAGAGCAGAGAGCATAGGAAATCGGAAAACCGGAACGCAGAACATCGTCGTAAGGAGGAGCCGGAGCACGGGGTTCGCCGTTGAGCGTGGAGGCCAACACTACTACTGGGTTGTATTCGGGCCGCTCGTGCGCTCCCCGGAGATGGGGAACGAGCCCCCGGACGTGGAGGCGGAGCCCTCGAAAGTGCCGCCTTCGACCGTCACCGAGACGGACACGGAGCCACCCTGGGGCGAGTCCACGCTAAACGAGAGGGTGGTGCCGTCGAACGACACCGACTGGAGGGGCTGCTCGTCGCCCTGGGGGCCGACGAAGGTGCCTTCCAAGCCGGACTGATCCCCCTCAATCGTCACGTCGCCGGAAAACTCGCCCTGCGGGGTTTCGAGCGTGTACGACCACGTGCCGAGCACGGCGGACACGTCGCCGCTAACCTCGCCCTCGTCGGAGCCGTCGGAGCTGTAATCGTACAGCTGGCCGTTCACGAAGACGTGCTGCACCTTCGTGTCTTCCGCGAAGTACGACCCGTCAGTGACGACGAGATTGGCAATCTTGCCTTCCTCCACGGTCCCGAGGCGGTTGTCCAGATCAAGCAGGGCGGCGGGACGCGTCGTGAGGGCGGCCAGGGCTGTTTGCTCCGGGAGGCCCTGATCGATCATCGTGCGCAGGTTGTCGCGCACGTCACCCGGATCGGCCTCGCGGGTCGTGAACCCAAACTCAAGCCCGGCCTCGTGCAAAGTGGCGGCCGTCTCAAGATACTCCTGACGCTCCATGGCGTGGCGGAGCTCCAGGTTTTCTTCTTCCTCAGGGACCGTCTCGTACGAGGGGACTTTGAACTCAGGGCTGTAATACCGGGCCGGATCGCTCGTCGTGTCGGCCACCGTGGTGTCCTGTCCCGTTGTGCGCGTTGGCTCCTCCGGCAGGTCGAGCGTCAGGAAAAAGGGCGCGTCGACCTCCTGAAGGGCGCCCACGAGTTCGTGGCTCTCCCCCAGTCCGGCCAGAACGAGGGGGAAGTCGAGGTCCTGATGCAGCGAGAGGATGCGGTGGAGGGACAAGGCCTCGTCGGCGTAGAAGGCGAGCGGCGTTTCTCCGTCCAGGACGGGAAAGAGCGCACTGTGATGGGGATCCTGCGGGGGCTGAGGGCGACCCGTGGGATTGCGCTCGTAGGCCGCTTCAAGCTGTTGACGGCGTTCCGCCTCGCGGTACAGCTGTCGAAGCTTTGCGATCACGGCCATTTCCGTGGCCGGGTACATGTAGCCGTCGGCCGGTTGGATCTGGGCGAAGAGAGAGGGGCCCGTCTCAAGCACCATGTCGTCGGCCGTTTCACCCCCGTAGAAGATGTGCGCGCTGGATCCGGGAAGCATTTGTCCCTCGGGGGCGACGTGGCCGAGCGTAAACCCGGCTTTTCGCAGCGACTGCAGGTCCGACTCCTCGGGGGACAGGAGGGGGCGAACGCCGCGATCCGGTTGAATGCCTGCCGCCTCGGGGGGCGGATTTCCGGGATCGTCGACATCTTCGTCCTCGGTGTCCGGCATGTCGACCCCGGCGTGCGAGAGCCCGTCGATGAACCCGGCGTAGACCACGAGCGAGTCGGCCTCGATGGTATGGGCATCGTAGGGGACCTCGGCGTTCGCCCCCACGGCCTCGATTACACCGTCCCGAACGACGACGGTGGCCGATTCGAGGACCTGGCCGGGGGCCTGCACGACGCGGGCGTTCTGGAGGGCGTAGGTATCGGTGACCGTGGGCACCTCGTAGTCCTGGGCGAGAAGATGAGACGGCAGGACCAGCAGGACGAGGCTAAGAAGGCCGAGTCGATAGCGGCGAAATGTCGAAGCAGTCATGCGGGCGACGGGCGTCCAATGAGGAGCGGAAACCAAATCGACCTCAACATAAGGGCATCGATGGACAGTGTCATCCGGGTCGTCGCGCGCACCCATTCATTCATTGTCTTCGGATGCATTTCATCGTATCGGTGCGTCCGCAGCAAATGACAGTCCGGAGGTGTGTCAGTGGAGCTACCCCACCATCCGTTTCAACTCTTCGAGGCGCTCGACAACCTCCTCCCGCTTCATTGACCGAAAGCGTTCTGGGAGGAGGTCACGGCTCGTGCACTCCAGCACGGCCGCGAGCTGCTGGAGCTCCACCTCCGTCGGGTAGGTGGGCGGGATGAAGTCGTTGACCGTCTCCTGCAGAATGTCCGGCGTCACACTCCCGTCGTTCGACCCGGTGGCGCGGAAGGCAGCGCGTGTGAGGATCGCCTCCATGTCGGCCCCGCTGTAGGTGCGCTCGCCCTCCAGAAGTTCGGGGGGGACCTCGTCCATCGGCAGGTCCACACCGGTGCGCTCCATCATCACCTGGAGGAGCTCCTCGCGGTCCTCTCGGGTGTGGGGGTAGAAGAGCGAGAGGTGCTCCTCCGCCCGGCCCTGTCGCTTCAGGTCTACCGGCATCAGGTCGGGGCGGGCGGTGACGAGGAAGAAAATGACGCG
>CAYLMT010000227.1:0-2965 GCA_964384855.1 uncultured Salinivenus sp. | reverse complement strand
CATGGTGTGCTTCTGGAGGGGGGCTGGGCCCGATATCTCTCGGTCTCGTCCTCCTTCGTGCGGTACGACCGGCTGGATCTCAGTGCACAAGGGCTCGTGCCGCTCGGGGGCCCGCATCACCTCGTGGGGCGCCTGTCGTTGGCCCACACTGTGGTCCGGGGCGAAGCCCCGGTGCCGTACTATCTGCGCCCCATGCTGGGCGGGTCACGGGTGCCGGGATGGGCGCGCCATCGCTTCGTCGATTCTAGTCGCCTGATTGGCAGCATGTTATACCGCTTTCCAATCGCCCGGCCCCTGAGTGTTCTCCGCCTCGGCGGGCACCTCGGGGTCCACGCCGCAAGCGTGTATGACGACGTGTTCGCCGACGCGGCGCTCGACCTGACGTTCGACGATCGCCCGAACATCAGCGAATCGCCCATGCCCCTGCGGCCTGCCGCGTCCGTGGGGATCCAGATGGGGCTCTCGTTTCGGAACGTCCCGTCCCTCGACCTCGCGCTCGGCGTCAGTCCCGAAGGGGTGACGGGCGTACGATTTATGCTCCGTCACGACCTCCAGGCCCTGCGCCCGCCCCACCACCAGCTTCGCCGCCGATAGCGACCGATCTCACATTCATTCGGTCGCTCTGCCAATTCTCTGGACTCCATGCCGACCGTCGTCGTTACGATTCTCATCGTCCTCCTCGCGCCGTACGTGCTTCTGGCGAGCGCCGCAGCCGTAGGCTTTCTCGCCGCTCGACGTAGTCCCCCCCCGAGCACGCCGTCCGAGTGGCCGTCCGTCACGATCGTCGCCCCCACCGCGGACGGAAAAGCCATTCAGGAGACGCTTCAGTCCTGTGAGTATCCAGTGGACCGCGTCGAGGCCATGCTTCCCAAGACTGACGGACACAATTCGACGACGGAAAGCAAGACAGAAGTCCCCGGTGATGTGACCCTGACCCTCCCCGCGGAGGCAGAAGTGCCGCCCGGATGGATCCGGTCGATGGTACGGTACTGCCGGTCTAACTCAACCGCCGTTGGCCCTACGATCATTCAGCACGACGACCTCTTCCTGCCTCGCCTCCACGCCCTCCAGCACGTTGGCCGACTAACCGTGCTCGGCGGACTCTCCCACGTAGGACTGCCGCCCGGCCCAAGCACGGCCAACCGAGCCCAATGCCCCGACGCCCTCCCTTCCGATGCAAACCTTCCCTCCCCGGACGCGTCGGCTGCCGCTCCCACCTTCAACCCGGAGCAGGAGGCCGCGGTGACCCGTCCCCCGGCCGCCTCTTTCATTGACCTTCTTCAGGAACAGGCCGAGTGGTTCCGCCGGGCACTTCGCTCTCCAACCCGACTCGTGCAGGGTCAAGCCGTGGGACTCTGGCTGGTCCACGCCGTCCTTCTCACCTGCAGCGTGGTGGCCGTCGCGGTGCCCGCCTGGCGGCAGCCGACACTCCTCGCCCTCCTCGGCAAAATGGGCGCGGACGTGATCCTCACCCTCCCCGCTGCCTCCCACTTCGGCCAGCGGCACCTCCTCCGGTCGATCGTCCCGACCGCACTGATGATGGTGGTCACCCTTCCCCTCGCGGGGGGATGGGCCCTGGTTAACCCCTCTGGGAAGAGTCACTCTACAGGTGACGTTCATGGCGCACTGCGTGAGTCCTGACCCACCCTCCTGACACGCGAACCGAAACCCGCCGCACTTCCTCCACAATGCGCTTCTTCATCCCCTACCTCGCCACCCACGGCCTTCGTCCGTTCCACCGCTTTTTTCCGGACCTGCTCTGGCGGGTAGAGGCGGAGGCCAAAACCGCGTACCTCACTTTTGATGACGGGCCGACCGAAGAGCTTACGGACGACCTGCTCGACCTGCTCGCGCAGTACGACGCGCAGGCCACGCACTTCCTCGTCGGCCAGCACGCCGACAATCATCCGGACCGCACCCGGGCCCTCGTCCGGGCCGGGCACCGCGTTGGCAACCACACCTACACCCACATCGACCCCTGGTCGGTGTCGAACGAGACGCTCCAGAAAGAGATCGTCCGGACCACGCGGCGCCTGCAGTCCCTCACGCACACCCGGATCCGCGCGCTCCGCCCACCCTATGGCCACCCCACGCAGGTCCTCCGACAATGGTGTGCGGCCCAGAATCAGCGGATGGTGATGTGGGACGTGATGCCCGGTGACTATCTCAAGACGGCCCGGGCCCAACGGGTGGCCAACTTCGTGGTCCGGCACGTTCGCCCCGGCTCCGTGATCGTCCTGCACGACAACCCCATCTGCGAGAACGTAACCCTCCCGGCCCTGGAAACCATCCTCAGCACCCTCACCGCCGAGGGGTGGTCGTTCGACGCGCTTTGAGGTTCACTTCGGGAGCTTCCGCCGCAAAGGTGTGGGGAAATGCCCGACAGGGCTCGACGGGGTTGTCCCACGGTTTCGGCGGAGCCTCACCATCACCTTCGGGGTAGAAGTGTATCCGCGCGGCATCCCCTCTCCAGCCCCTCCGGACCATGTCTGATACATCTGCTCTCTCCCGCGATCCCTTCGATGCCCTCGACACGTTCGAGACCGGCACCGGAAGCGCATACCTCTATCGCCTCTCGGCTCTGGACGGTGTCGATCTCGACCGGCTCCCCGTCTCCATCCGCATTCTACTGGAAGGCCTCCTGCGCGAATGCGACGGCGACCTCGTCACCGAGGAGCACGTCCGTCGCCTGGCGCAGTACGACCCGGCCGACCCGGACGAGGCAGCAATCCCGTTTACGCCGTCCCGCGTGCTGCTGCAGGACTTTACCGGGGTCCCGTCCGTGGTCGACCTCGCGGCACTGCGGTCGGCGATGGACCGATTTGGCGCCGACCCGGAAGACATCAACCCCAAAGTGCCGGTCCACCTCATCATCGACCACTCCGTGCAGGTCGACCACTTCGGCCTGCCCAACGCGGTGCAGCTGAACAGCGAGCTCGAGTTCCGCCGCAACGAGGAGCGGTAC
>CAYLMT010000226.1:0-2968 GCA_964384855.1 uncultured Salinivenus sp. | reverse complement strand
CCGATTCGACGTTTTTCGTTTCGCTTTGAGATGCTGCCGGCCCCTGCCTATACTCTTTGGGGCACTAGGGCGCGGGGCTCGGCTTGCTGTCGGCTCGCCTCCGTGACACGTCGAATCGGGGATGGGACGACGAACTTCGTCGATTGAGCGTGCCAGAGGTTGAGCCTTCTTTTCCCACACGATTCTCGTTTCTATGGACCTCGCCTCGTTCTCGGAGCAGGACCTCTACGCGGAACATCCGCATCGGCGCCGCAACGCGCTCACTGGCGAATGGGTGCTCGTCTCTCCCCACCGGGCCGACCGGCCGTGGCAGGGCCAGACGGAGGACACCCCCGAGGACACACGTCCGGCCTACGACCCGGACTGCTACCTGTGTCCCGGAAACAGCCGGGCGGGCGACACCGAAAATCCAGAGTACGACGAGACGTTCGTCTTCGACAACGACTTTAGCGCTCTCCACCTCGACCTCCCCGACGCGGCGGCCGAGGGTCCGTCCCATGACCTCTTTGATGCCCGCCCCGAACCCGGGCGGTGCCGCGTCATCTGCTACACGCCCCGCCACGACGTGACGATGGCCGAGATGCCCCCGGAAGATGTCCGCCGAGTGGTGGACGTCTGGGGCAAAGAGTACCGAATGCTCGGGGAGCATGACGAGATCAACCACGTCCAGATCTTCGAGAACAAGGGCCAGATGATGGGCTGCAGCAACCCCCATCCCCACGGCCAGATCTGGGCCCAGCAGACCCTTCCCAACGAGGCACGCAAAGAGGCCGAGACCCAGTCGGCACACTTCGAGTCAACTGGAAATACCCTTCTCTCGGACTACCTGGAGGCCGAGCTTGAAGCGGGCGAGCGTATCGTCCTGCAAAACGAGGCCTTCGTGGTCGTCGTCCCGTTCTGGGCCGTCTGGCCCTACGAGACGCTCGTCCTTCCCCGACGTCCCGTGTCGAACATCCTCGAACTCACCGGCGACGAGCGGGACGCGCTGGCCCACATCCTCGTGCGCCTCACCACCCGCTACGACAACCTCTTCCGAACCTCTTTCCCCTACTCGGCCGGCCTGCACCAGGCTCCGACCGACGGCGCAGAGCACCCGGAATGGCACTTCCACATGCACTACTATCCGCCTCTGCTACGGTCGGCGACGGTGAAGAAGTTCATGGTCGGATACGAAATGCTGGGGACACCACAGCGAGACTTCCCGCCCGAAACCAGCGCCGAGCGGCTCCGCTCGCTCTCCGACACGCACTACCGCACTGCCCCCGAAGCCTAGGGGCACGGTGCCGTCCCGCTCCCCACGATGGCTACCCATCCGGAGCCCCTCCCCTTGCGCCTGCGCCTCGGGAGCGCTTTTTTGGTTTCGCTCGATTGCAACGAGAAGCACGCACCTGCACGCATCCGCCTTTCGACTCACGTTCCACGACTGAGTACTGAGACATGGACTCCGCCGCCGTTGCGTTTACGACGCTGGACTACATTATCTTCGGCGTCTACCTCTTCGTCATCGTCGGGCTTGGCCTCTGGGTCTCCCAGGAAGAGGAAGGCGAAGAAAAAGACAGTGCCGACTACTTTCTGGCCAGCAAGGCGCTCCCGTTCTGGGCAATCGGCTCCTCACTGATCGCGGCGAATATCTCCGCCGAGCAGTTCATCGGGATGAGCGGTTCGGGCTTTCGGGTGGGCCTAGCCATCGCTTCTTATGAGTGGATGGCCGCGGTGACCCTGCTGGTGATTGCCTGGTTCTTTCTCCCCATTTACCTGGAGAAGGAGATCTACACGATGCCGCAGTTCCTGGAGGAGCGCTACGACGGGCGGGTGCGGATGCTGCTCGCCATTTTTTGGTTGCTGGTGTACGTGTTCGTCAATCTCACCTCGGTCCTCTACATGGGTGGACTGTCGATCAACGTCATCATGGGCTTTCCGCTCTGGTGGTCGATCTTCGGGCTCGCCGTTATCGCCACCGCCTACAGCCTGTACGGAGGCCTCAAGGCAGTGGCTTGGACCGACGTGGTGCAGGTGGTGGTGTTGGTCGGCGGGGGACTCCTCACGACCTGGGTGGCACTCGACGCCTACGGCGGAAGCAATGCCGGGGTTGTCGGGGGCTTCTCTCAGTTGATGGACGACGCGAGCAATCGATTCAACATGATTCTCTTCGAGGGGGAGCTGATGTACCGCAACGACGAGGGGCAACTGCAAGACGCCTATCAGCTCCTCCCCGGCCTGAGCGTGCTATTTGGAGGGCTGTGGGTCGCGAATCTGTTCTACTGGGGCTGCAACCAGTACATCATTCAGCGGGCCCTGGCGGCCAAGAACCTGAAGGAGGCGAAGCGCGGGCTGGCGTTTGCCGGCTACCTGAAGCTGCTCCTCCCCCTGATTGTCGTGGTGCCGGGCATCGTGGCCTATGCCCTCGGCCCGGAGGCGGTAACGAAAGGCGACGAAGCCTATCCGTGGTTGCTGGGCCAGTTCGTCCCCTCGGGGTTCCGTGGCGTGGCCTTCGCGGCGCTGGTGGCAGCAATCATCTCCTCCTTGGCGTCGATGATGAACAGCGCCTCGACGATCTTCACGATGGACCTGTACCGGAATTACGTTGACCAAGAGGAGGTCTCCGAAGCACGACTGGTACGGATTGGACGGATCGTGGCGCTGGTGTGTATCGTGGTGGCGACGGTCGTGGCCCCACAGCTCGCGACACTCGATCAGGTCTTCCAGTACATTCAGGAGTACACCGGCTTCGTGAGCCCCGGCGTATTGGCTGTCTTTATGCTCGGGCTGTTCTGGGGCAAGGCCACCCCCAACGCGGCGCTGGTGTCAGCCGTCTTGAGCATCCCGCTCTCCGCGGCCTTCAAGTTTTGGACGCCGGAGATTGCGTTCCTGAATCGAATGCTGATCGTATTCGTCATCTCCGTCGCCCTGATTGTGGTCATCTCCCTCTATGAGGGCGCGGGCGAGGATCATCCGAAGGCGGTCGACT
>CAYLMT010000225.1:0-2980 GCA_964384855.1 uncultured Salinivenus sp. | reverse complement strand
CGCGAGACGTTGTCCTCGTGCATGAGCGCGTGAATGACTTGCTGGTAGCCCCGCGCCTGCGCTCGCTGATGAACGTGCTCCGTCAACCAGCGGCCGAGGCCGCGACCCATCAGGTCAGGATGCACCGCCAGCGTCTTGAGCACCGCCGTGTCGACGGAAGCGCCCCACTCGGCCTGCGCCCCGAGCGGTAGCGAGGAAGTAGTTTCAGACTGCAGCACGTCTGGCACCAGAAATGCAAGGCCAACCAGACGCGTCCCGTCCGTCCGCTCTTGTTCGAGCAAACGAACGAGTGAGGGATCAATGTGAGACCGGTGTGGGCGATAGAGCCCGACGAAGTCGTCTTCCGGCAGCGGGGTGTAGAGAAAATTATCGGCGAAGCTGGCCGTGACGAGGCCGTGGAGACGACGGAGCTCTTCTTCGAAGCGGTCGAGGTCGAGGGAGCGAACGCGCACGTCACTGAGTGGAGGAGAGTCCGAGACCGACGTGTCTTGAAGTGTGTCCGCATCGGCACCCACCGACGAGACGTACCGGGCGAGTGGGAAAAAATCCGCATCGCGGAAGTGCTCGGGATACGCGGCGGGGTGCCAGGGCTCCAGCACGAACGGCGGCCGGTTGCCTCGCTCCGTCACGAACCGATAGGAGTCCCAGGTCGTCCCGTCCATCGGACCGATTGCACACGTACACCCCTCGGTTGCGAGCCGTCGACAGGCCCGATCGAGCACGGCTCGGGCCGCCTCCGCCGAGGCCGCTGCGTAATGTCCCACCAGCCCAACGGTCTCCTCCGCGTAGCATGGCGTATCGGTCCACCACAGGCTGCACCGGGCCTCGCAGCTCGGGCCGTCTCCCAGCACCACCAGATGCAGGTCCGGCCCCTGGCGGGCCACGGCGTCGCGGTCGAAGGTAGACGCACTCGGAGGCCCGTCGAGCCGGGCGATCGTGGCGGGATCGGTCAGGGAGGTAATGTTCGGCATGGTGGATGTGCTTTGAGTGGACCTGTGTTGCACGTCCTGTGCGGCGTATTGCGTAAATGCCACAGCAATACGACGAAATACGCAAACGTCACGACGCGTCGATGATCAGGAGCACGAGGAGCCCGAGCGACGAGGTCCCCGCAACGAGGACGGCCCGGGCGAGATGCAAGACAAAGGCATTTGCCTGATCCCGAAAAACCGGTGCGTAGGCATAGAGGATCGTGGCCGTGATTCCCACCGCCGCCACCACCCCCAGTCCGAGCGGCGCCATCAGGGGCAGGTTCACCCCCTCGACGAACCAGAGAAGGGGGACGAACGGCAGGGCGCTGCGGAGCGTGCTGACGACCAGAAACGGGAGTTCGCCCTGAGACAGTCCCCGGGCAACCGCCCCCTGAAACGCCTCCGTGTGCTCGATGCCGATGACGGCGACGTAGGCGGCGTACGCGATCGTGTACGGGTACAGGAGCACCGGCGCCTCCACGGCCACACTGACGAAGAGCCACCCAATCCCGACGGACGCCACGCCCAATACATTGTGCACGCGGTGCCCGTGGGGCGTCTTCCGCTGCGCGGCGGGCCACAGGAAGGTGTAGCCAAAGTACAGCAGTGCCGGGGCCGCGAGCCACGAGAGTCCCCCAATCGACCACGTGACGTAGCCGACGAGGGCCGCCATGAAGGAGGCACTCCCGTTGAGCGTCGACCGGCGGTACCACAGGAAGGGAATACTGAAAAGAATGGCGATGACGACGAGCCGGAGGAGCAGCGCGTCGGCGTCCATCGCCATGTGCGAGGTGAGCAGCACGTAGCCCCCGAGCGGCACGAACAGGTTATCGAGCCCGCGCCACGAGACTGCTTCGAGCGATGTCACCAGCAGGCCCACGATCGCCGCAATGAGGAGCGTCTCCAACCGTCCCGTGTCGGTCCCCAGGAGGAGCGGAACATGGACGCAGAAAAAGGCCACCAGGAAAAATCCAGCCGATCCCTCTCCACTCTTGATCCCCTCGTCCGTGGTGTAGAGCACCTTGCCGTGCCGGAGCCCAATGGCGGCCGCCGCCGGATCGGCCAGCCCCAGCAGCAGGATGGGCACGCAAAAGAGAATCGGATCGCCCCCCGAAAGCACGAACAGCAGGCCAATGGCAAGTGGGAAGCACAGTTCACCGTACGACGCCCGGTTCACGCCGTAGAGCGCCTGGCCCATTGCCTCGTGGAGAGCGTCGGAAAGCCGAAGACCGAGCATCAGTACAAACGCAAGGGCCGACAGCAGGACCACCGGCCACACCGCCTCGAAAACCCATGGAAAGGTGAGGGCGACCCCACCCATGACAATGTGGGCGATCTTGCGACTCCACTCCGGATCGAGCCCGGTCCGCGTCCGGTACCGGCGCAATCCCGCCAACAGACCGGCCAGGGCGGTAAGAATGGTCGGAATGCCGAGCCAGGGAGAAAGCATTATAGCTCGTGGACGCTCTTTTTGGAGGAAAAGTGTACTCTCGGCGGCCGCTGCTTCTTCGAAAGAGTGCACATGCAAGTCTGGGCGGTTGGGCATTCTCATTTGTCACCTCCCATACGCCCGCACACAACTACGCTACCACGTCCTCAAGAACGAAGTCACCGTAGAAAAACGCCCGGTCCTTTGTGTGCAGCGCCTCGGCCCGCTCGCGCTGCGGCACCAGGCGATCTGCCAGAGCGGGCGGGCGCGATCGGGGGACGAACAGGTTCCAGTACGCCAGTCGTCCCCCCGGCCGCCCCACTTGGACAATCTGCTCGAGCATCTCATGGTATCGGCGCTGCGGCACGTACTCGAAGATGTCACTCAGATTGAACCGGTCGATCGCGTTCGCGTCCTGCTCCTCCAGATAGTCGTCTAGCGAGGCATGCACCCACGTGAGACGGTCGAGGCGGGCCCGAATCGTCTCAAAGTGTTCGGGGCGGAGGGCCAGCGGTAGCGCGGTTTGGTGGCGACCCGTCAGGATCCACTGCAGGTACGGATTGTCGGCCGGATCGAGCTC
>CAYLMT010000224.1:0-2990 GCA_964384855.1 uncultured Salinivenus sp. | reverse complement strand
TCATGAACAACGAGATGAACGACTTCGTGCTGAAGCCGGGCGTGCCCAACCAGTTTGGCCTCTCGGGGACGAAGCGCAACCTCGTGGCACCGGATCGTCGCATGGTGTCCTCCATGTCCCCAACGATCGTCGAAAATCCGGACGGCGAGCTCTTCCTGGTGATCGGGGCGCCGGGCGGGTCCACCATCATTACGACCACGTTCCAGGTCATTATGAACGTGATCGACCATGGAATGGACGTGGAACAGGCCGTGACGGCCGGCCGCATTCATCACCAGTGGAAGCCGCGCCATCTCAGCTACGAGGAGTTCGCTCTCTCGAAGGACGCGGTCTGGAACCTGCGGGCGCGCGGATGGGAGGTGACGGAAGGCGTCTTTGGAGGCATCCCGCGGTGGGGGCGTGCGCAGGGGCTTCGCGTGAAGCATCCGGAGCGCCCCGATCAACAGCGCGTGTTCTATGGAGGCTCCGATCCGCGGGCCAATGGGGCGGCGGTCGGGCTTTAGAAGTGCGTATTGCGTAATGAGGGGGTCAAACCTGGATACGCAATACGAAATACGCACTACCGAATGCTTCCCGAGCGTCGGTCAGCTGAAGGCTTGGCGATGAGTCCCGGAGCACATCATCCGGTTCGCGGTGCACTCCGAAAGCACTTCCTCGCTTACGCTCGGGGCGCCGGTGCCTGCCAATCGAACTCGTCCTTGCTCATGTCCTTGTCGACGGGCACCGGGTAGTCGCCGGTAAAGCAGGCGTTGCAGTAGCCGAGGTCGCTGTGGTTGGCCCGTTTTACAGCTTTCATGAGGCCTTCTACGGAGAGATAAGCGAGCGAGTCCACGCCGAGATAGTCGCGCATCCCCTCGATGCTGTCGAACTTGTTGGCTAGTAGTTCCTCGGCGTCGGGGAAGTCCATCCCGTAGAAGCACGGGCTGATGACCGGGGGGGAGGAGACGCGGAAGTGGACGCTCTTGGCCCCGGAGTCGCGCAGCATCTTCACGAGGTATCGGGCCGTGGTCCCGCGTACGATCGAGTCGTCCAGTACCACCACCGTGCGGTTTTCAAGCAGGCCCTGCACCGTGTTAAACTTGCAGCGCACTTTCATTTCGCGGCGGTCCTGGCCGGGGGCAATAAAGGTGCGGCCTACGTAGTGGTTGCGAATGAGACCGAGGTCAAACCGACAGCGACGCCCCATCTCCTGGCATTCTTCGGCGAAGCCGAGGGTGGAGGTATTGGCGGAGTCGGGGACCGGCACCACGATCGGCGTCTTGTCGTCGTCTGTTGTCTCTTCGGGAATCGGGGCCTCGTGGGCGAGCTGCACGCCGAGCTGGCGCCGCACCTTGTCCACCATCTCCCCGAAGATCTGCGAGTCGGGCCGCGAGAAGTAGACGTACTCGAAAACACACTGGCTGACCCCGTACTTCGTCGGGATCTCGTGGCTCTCAAAGTCGCCGTCGTTCACGCATCCCTCGCGGTCAATCACCAGGATTTCGCCCGGCTCGATGTCGCGCACATACTCCGCGTCGATCATGTCAAAGGCGCACGTCTCGCTGGCCACGCAGTAGGCCGGGCCCTCGTGCCGATCGGGTGTCTCGATGCGACCGAGGGCGAGAGGGCGGAACCCATTCGGGTCGCGGACGGCGATCATGTGCTCGTCCGTCATCAGGAGCAGCGAGTAGGCGCCCTCGATCTGCATGAGGGCGTCGATAATTTGGTCGATGTGATTCTGCCGTCGGCTTTGGGCCGTGAGGTGCAGGATGAGCTCACTGTCACTGGTGGTCTGGAAGAGGGTCCCTCGCTCACGGAAACTATCGCGCAGTTCCTTGGCGTTCGACAGGTTGCCGTTGTGTGAGAGGGCGAGGTTTCCTTTTCGGTGGTGCACCACCAGGGGCTGGATATTGTCCCGGTTGGTGGACGCTCCGCTCGTAGAGTAGCGGTTGTGCCCGATACTTGCGTCGCCCAGCAACTGCTTGTTGAAGAGGTCCGGATCGTCGAACACGTCCAGCACGAGGCCGAAGTCCTTGTGGACCGGCATCACGGGCTGCTCCCGCTTCTCGTCGTAGGTAGAGGTGACGATGCCCGCCGCCTCCTGGCCCCGGTGTTGCAGGGCGTGCAGGCCGTAGTAGGTGTGCCGGGCGGCCTCGGGATGGTTGAAGATGCCGAAGATGCCGCAGTGCTCTTGGACGGCGTCGCTCATAAGGCAACGGCGAAGGCAGGCCGCAGACTGGTGGGACGAGCGATGAGCGGGAGCTTCCCGGCGACCAACACGGGACCAACGGTCGCATGTACCGAAACTAGGGACGCACCCTGATGATCCCAATGCACCGGGGCGAGGATCCCGTTCCTTTGCAGAATTCTTGCCCGAAAGAGTCGAGCGAAGAACCGATTCGACGAGCGACATGGACTGAGACCCGACTATAAGGCAATGACGCCCACAGCGAGCCCGATGCCCACGGCGTTGGCCACGAGGTCCTTGCCACTGGCCTGCCCGTCGATGCGGGACGCGTCGTATAACTCCTTCCCCAGGCCTACGGCGGCGCTGGTCGCCACGGAGACGGACAGCGCATTCCCGGTCGACCAGTCGGCCTTTTTCACGAGCACGTACTGAGTCGACAGCGTCCAGAGCCCGCTGAATACGACGTGCCGGGCCTTATCGCGAGCGAGCCACCGATCAGAGCGGGACCGTCGGTGGGAGGGACGGGTCGGCGGCACGAGGATCTCGACCCGAAGGGCCGTGAGGGTTGGCGGCAGATCGCCGGACGAGGGGCGAACCGGCTCCGCGGAGGATCCAGCGGTGACTCGGGCGTCGGCGCCAGCCGCAGGCATCCCGATCAGCACAGCGATCCATAGCCAGAGGCATGGCCGGACCCCGAAGGAGCGCATCAAACGCATTCTGCAAAGGGGGAGGGTCTACAGCGTGCCGGTCAGGTAGCCCATCACGATACCGAAGACGACGACCGGGATGACGTACCGCATGCCGAAGATCCAGACTCGCAGGA
>CAYLMT010000223.1:0-3031 GCA_964384855.1 uncultured Salinivenus sp. | reverse complement strand
GGTAGCGGTTAAAGATCTGGTGGTCGGTGTAGACGGCCAGCTTGGCGCCGGGCCATTCGAAGCCCTCGTGCAGCGATTCGACGACGAGCCGGGCCCAGCCGTGGTCGATCTCCGACTCCAGGAGGTCGCGGAGGCGGGAGCTCTGGCCGTGGCTATCGCACAGGATGAACGTGTCGAGGTCGCGGTCCCCGTTCTCTTTGAGCCGCTTCCGCACCAGGTCCATGTCGCTATTGAAGGACGGCTGCGGATCGGCCTCCAGGTCGAGTGTATCGGTAGGCGTTCCGTTGGAAGAGGGGGATTGGGTGAAGGTGCCGAATTGGAGACGCGGGTGCCGCGTGAGGGCCTCCGACAGCTGATCCCCGGTGAGGAAGCGTTCGTCCGGCGGCGTGAGATCGTCGGGCGACTCGTTCGCCTCATCGTCCGCGGCCAGCTCCGTGCGGCGCTCTTCGTAGGCCGCCACGGCCTCGTCGTACTGCGCCTGTGCGCCTTCGCGGACCTGTGCCTCGTCGAGCGTCGCGAGTACGGTGTCATCGGGCAAGTATTCGAAGAGCGCGATGGACCCCCGCGCTGCCTCCTCGCGCTCCAGGTTGGGCACGAGGCGGGCCGTGGTGAGGCGGCTCACGGAGCGCTGCGTCTGCGGATCGAACTCGCGCAGGCCGTCGATCTCATCTCCGAAGAAGTCGATACGAATGGGGTACGTGCCGGCATAGGGAAACACGTCGAGGATGCCCCCGCGCCGCGCAAACTCCCCCGGCGTCTCCACGAACTCGACCGGCGAGAAATCCTGCTCCAGCAGGCGGTCGGCCAGTGCCTCCAGCGAAATTTGCTCGCCTTTCTTCACGGTCAGCGTCTCTCGCTGCACGGCTTGCGGCGGGGGCACGAGCTCGCCGACGGCCGGCACGCTCGTCACGAGGATGCTGTCGAAGCCCTCTGCGAGCCGTTGCAGGGCATCGGCCCGCTCGATGAGGGGCGTCGAGTCCGTAATTTGGTCGGGATCGTACGGCGTCTTCTGGGTGGCGGGAACGCGGAGAATCTCCTCGTCCGGCGTTCCTACGAGCTGCTCCAGGTCGCTTTGCAGATAGGCCGCCGCGTCCTCGTCGGGCGTCAGCACACAGAGTGGGGCGCCGGGCTCCCGGTGGAGGTGGTAGAGGAGGAAGGCCGGGAGGGAGCCCGCGGCTCCGGTCACGTGGAGGGCGGGCGCACGGTCGCCGCGCTGCGCCTCGGCGGTCCAGGCGCGGAGGCGCGTCACAGCCGCGGTGGTTTCAATGCGGTTGGCGATGGAGGACAGGGACACGGGCGGTCGTGGAGTCCTGATGCGTGAGAACGTTCGTACCCGAGGGGCAAGCGGGAGGGCGAATGGGGGAATGGGAGAAAGGGCGAGACGGCGAAATCGGTTTGCTCCCATTCTCCCTTTCCCCCGCTCCCCCATTCGCGAACACCCAAACACCGAAAGCCCGACGCTGCGGAATTAGCAGCAGTCGGGGGCGGGCGGGACGGGGCCCGGTGCAGATCGTGGAGTGGGTCGTCACTGCGATGCTCCAACGCATCAGCCGAAATGGAAGGTTCCTCTGTCGCTGTGCCGTGGAGGGAGGAGCGTGGGGAGTCGTCGATGTTTCACGTGCGGCGACGACGGGCGAGGGGGGACAAAGGGCATGTTTCACGTCGAACAGGGGGCGGCACGTCTGCGATCGTCCGTTGTTTGATCCGGGCGGTCGAATCATTCTCCCCGGACCCGACAAATCAGCATACGATGGCCACAGCCCCGAAAGACGCCTACGACCGATGGGCGGCGCAGTACGACACCGACGCCACCCGCGACCTGAATGCGGAAGTCCTACGAAAACAAGAGTTTATCGGAGCGGACGACGCCGTGCTCGAACTCGGGTGTGGCACCGGACTCAACACCGAATGGCTCGCCGCGCAAGCGGGGCACGTCATGGCGACAGACATGTCCGAGCAGATGCTTGCCCGAGCCCAGGAGCGCCTCGACACTAAGGCGGTGACGCTCCGGCAACTCGACATCACGGAGCCGTGGCCCTTCGAGGTCCACCGCTTCGACGGCATCGTGGCCATGCTGGTGCTGGAACACGTGGAGACTCTGGGGCCAGTCTTCCAGGAGGCGCGGCGCGTGCTGCGGGAGGGGGGCATGTTTTACCTCGCGGAGCTGCACCCCTACCGACAGTTCGGGGGCACACAGGCGCACTTCGAGGACGAGGCGACGGGCGAGACGGTCGTGATCGACGCGTTTACGCATCCGGTGTCGGAGTTCGTGAACACGGGCGTCGAGGCCGGGTTTGCCATGCGGGAGATGGGAGAGTGGCGGGCGGAGGGGGGCGAGCACCCGCGGCTGTTGACGATTCGCTTCGACGCGGAGCTTCATGCACCGGGCTCGTAGCGTGGGGGACCGCGGGAGCCGATGGGAGCGAAGTGGCCTGGATGCGGGACACTTTGGTCCTTATCGCTGTAGGAGAACCCCCACTCAGAAACCGATCCGCTGTAGCCATCCACGTCACTCGCACTCCTGCCGACGTATTGGCCACGCTTTCGCGGCGCTACCGCGAGCATTATGAGGATCGCCTTGCAGGTGTGTACGCTGTACCGGAGGATCCCTATGAAGGGCTGTCTCCGACGAAAGGAGAACTCGAAGGGGCCGTGGAGGTCTTTGTCATCCTCCGTGAACCGTACGAGCCGTTCGAGGAGACCGACGATGTGACACGCATTGCGTACGAGGTGATGGACGAGACGGACTGGGACCTCCACATCATCACGCACCACGATTCGGAAACGGGGCGTCGAGGCGAATGGGCGAAAGAGAACGGAATCGAACTATGAGACAACGCTTCCGGATTGGATTCGACGGGGCCCGAGAGCGTCTGGAGGCGTCGGCGCTTCCCCTTGAAGAGGGATTCCCGGCCGACGCTGCAAGCCGCGTGTACTATGGTGTTTACGAGGCCGCCCGAGTACTGCTGGCCTCCCGGGACGTACGACCGGCGACACATAAGGGCGTAGAAAATCAGATCGGACACCGGCT
>CAYLMT010000222.1:0-3040 GCA_964384855.1 uncultured Salinivenus sp. | reverse complement strand
CCCAGCATGCCATCCACGGAGACCAACACGATCCAGAACTTCCTCCCCCGCACCACGGCCTCGGTCGAGGAAACGAAAGACCTTGGGGCCGACCTGGCGTCGACGCTCGCTCCCGGAGCGGTCCTTGCCTTGTACGGCGATCTTGGCTCGGGAAAGACCCATTTCGTGAAAGGAATCGCCCGCGGCCTCGGCCTTCCGCCCGCCGAGGTGCGCAGTCCCACCTTCACGATTCTCTCCGTCCACGACGAGGGCGAGCGGCCGCTGTACCACTTCGACGCCTATCGGGTGCAGAATCCCGACGAGTTTGTGGAGCTTGGCTTTGAGGCGTACGTGCACGGCGACGGCGTTACGTGCATCGAGTGGGCCGACCGGATCCCCGACCTCCTCCCGCCCGATACGATCCATCTCCAGTTCCACCACGTGGCCCCGTCCAAACGGCGCATCACGCTCGGTGCCCCGAACACCTCCTCCCAAGAGGACCGGTAGAGTACACAGTTCAGACGTTCCAGTCGGAGCGCCTCTCTCGCCAACCCCGCGTTTCCAAACGCTCCCTCGCGAATGTCAGACGCCCCCCTCGACCTTCTCCTGAATTTGCCTCAGTACGCCAACGTCGCCGACGACGCGTACGCCCCGGGACTGGACCGAATGCAAACACTGGTCGACGAACTGGGCAATCCGCACGAGGCACTCCGGGCCGTGCATGTGGCCGGCACAAACGGGAAGGGCTCGACCGCCGCGATGACCGCAGCCATCGCTACGGCGGCGGGCCTGCGGACGGGTCTTCACACCTCTCCCCACCTCACGCACGTCACCCAGCGGATGCGCGTGGACGGCACGCCCGCTCCTACCGACTGGCTGGCCAACACGCTCGACCAGCACCGCGCCCTCATCGAAGAGGTCCAGCCGAGCTTCTTCGAGCTTACCGTCGCCCTAACCTTTCGGTACTTCGCCGAACAAGAGGTGGACCTCGCGGTGATCGAGGTGGGCCTGGGCGGGCGGCTCGACTCGACAAACGTGCTTCGTCCGACCCTGTCGGTCATCACGCACGTCGACCTCGACCACACTGAGATGCTGGGCGACACCCTCGGCGCCATCGCCCGGGAGAAGGCGGGCATCATCAAGCCCGAGACGCCTGCTCTCAGTGCCGTGACGCAGGAGGAGGCACAGGCCGCCATCGCGGAGGTCGCCGCCGAACAAAACGCCCCCCTCCACCGGCTCGACGACGAGGCGACCTGGACCCCACACCAGTCCGATCTCACCGGGAGCGTCCTGACCCTCGACACCCCCGCCCGCCGCTACGAGCGCCTTTCCCTGTCGCTCCCCGGCCCCCACCAGCAGCGCAACGCCGCTCTGGCCGTGCGGGCCGCCGAACTCACTTTTCTGAACGACGCGACGGACAACGCCGCAGACGCAGCGGTACGCGGCGGATTGAGCGACGTACAGGGACACACCGGCTTCCACGGGCGGCTCGAGGTGCTTCGGACGAAGCCCCTCATCGTGGTCGACGTGGGGCACAACCCGCCGGCCATCGCTGCAAGCCTCGATACGGTGGCCCCGGTCGTGGCCGAACGCGATGGCACGCTGCACGTGTGCCTCAACGCCGTGCGCGGCAAGGGCCTCGATGAGACGGCCCGCCTGCTCGCGGCCTACGACGCGGTGGTTACCCCCATCCCCATCGATACCAAGCGTGCCATTCCCCCTGACGAGATTGCCGAACGGCTCCGAGCGCAGGGGGTGACGGTAAACGAGCCCCAGCCCCTCGCCGACGCGCTCGACGAATTCGAGCGCACTGCCGTGCCGGCGGACGGACTGCTCCTCATCGGCTCACACAAACTCGTGGAGGTGCTCCCCCCTGCGCTGCGCGACTGATCGTCGCTCCCCCTCTCCCTCGTCTTTCGCCTCAAGTCTGCGCGTTTGGCATGCTCTTCCCCACCAGCGACGACGACGTGCCCTTCGACGACGCCCCCCGCGTCCTCCTCTTCACGGGCAAGGGTGGGACCGGAAAGACCACCTGCGCCGCCGCCACGGCCCAGCTCGCGGCCCAGCAGGGCCACAAGACGCTCGTCCTTTCCTCCGACCCCGCCCATAGCCTCGCCGACGCGCTCGACCAGGAGCTCGGCCCCGAGGCGCAGGAGGTGAGCAACGACCTCTTTGCCCAGGAGGTGGACCTCTACTACTCAATGAGGAAGCACTGGGGCAACATGCGGGAGCTCATGCTCACCGTCTTCCGGTGGCAGGGAGTCGATCAGATCGCCGCCGAGGAGCTCGCCGCCCTGCCGGGCATGAACGAGGGATCGGTGCTGCTGTGGCTCGAAGAGGCCATTCGCGAGGCCGACTACGACCTCATCGTCGTGGACAGCGCCCCCACCGGCGAGACGCTTACCCTCCTCACCCTGCCGCAGGTCACGCAGTGGTGGCTGGCCAAGGCGTTCCCGTTTCAGAAACTGGCGGTCAAATCGCTCGGCTTCGGCGTCCGCAAGACCACCGGCATTCCGCTGGACAAGGGCTACGACGAACTGGAGGCCATTTTCGAGAAACTGGAGCGCGTGCAAACGGTCTTATCGACGCCCTCGACCACGTCCATCCGGCTCGTGACCAACCCCGAGAAAATGGTCATCGAGGAGGCGCGGCGGGCTTTTACGTACCTGCAGTTGTACGGCTACGGCGTCGATAGTGTGATTGTGAACCGCGTCCTGCCGGAAGACGAGGTGCCGGAAAATTCGTTTTTCGAGGGCTACGTGAAAAGCCAGCGCGCGTACCTGGACGAGATCGAGCAGAGCTTCCACCCCCTGCCCATTCTGCAGGTGCCCCACCTGGGCGAAGAGGTCTTCGGGCCCGAGCGGCTGGCCCGCATCGGGGAGGCCATGTACGCGGAGCGGGACCCGACGGACGTGTTCTATGACGAGCCCACCTTCACGGTGCAGGAAGACGGGGAGGCGTACGTCCTCAAGTTGCGCCTCACGTTCGCCGAGGAGGAGAACCTCGACGTGCGCCAGCTCGGGGACCAGCTCGTCGTGCAGGTGGCCAACCAGCGCTCCAA
>CAYLMT010000221.1:0-3056 GCA_964384855.1 uncultured Salinivenus sp. | reverse complement strand
CCGGTCGACTCGAACGAGGCGGCGTTCAAGCGCGCCGCCTTTCAGTGCTTCCGGCGGGCATTTCAGAAGGCCCACCCCGTGCTCCTGGAGCCAATCCACGAGATCACTATCACCACGCCGGACGACTACACGGGCGACATCATCAGCGACCTCAATACGCGGCGGGGGCGCGTGCAGGGCATCGATACGCAGGGACCGCTTCAGAAAATTACCGCCGAGGTGCCGGAGGCGGAGCTCCATCAGTATTCTACCACGCTTCGCTCCCTCACGCAGGGCCGTGGGCTGCACCACACGAAGTTCAGCCACTACGAGGAAATGCCACGCAACGCGCAAGAAGAGGTCGTAGAGGAGGCGACGGCCCCTGCCGCGGCATAGCAAGATTCGGGATGGGAGTCCTCACACAGACCGTAGCCACGCGTCGACCTCGCCTTCCAGAGAAAACACCTCTTCGGGCGGGTGCTCGAAGGAGCGGTGGACCCAATCGCCACTGCCGTCGAGGCGGGGCCGGTAGCGATTGCGGTACCAGTCGGGACGATCGGTAAGATCCGACAGTGCCTCTACGGCCGCGTCGACGTCCTCCTTCGTATTGTAGAGTCCGAGGGACGCACGTACCATGCCCGGCTGCGTGTCGGGCCCGCATTCCTCGCTGTCCGCGGCCTCCCCGACGCCCCCCGCTCGCCCCAACAGCTGTCGAACGAAGGGCTGCGCGCAGAAGCATTCGTTGCGCACGGCCACCCCAAAGTAGTCGTTCAGCGCCGCGGCGACGAGACCGTGTGGCAGATCGTTCAGGTTGAAAGTGATGACCCCGATCCGGTCGGCCACCTCCAGTCGGTGCGACCCGTAGATGGTGAGCCCGTCGACGGCCTCGAAGCGCTCCAGTGCGTACTGGGTCAACTCGCGCTCGTCCTCCGCCACGAGGTCCATCCCGATGCGCCCCAACAACTGAAGCGTTGTGGCGAGTCGCAGGGCGCCGGGCAGGTTGGGCGTGCCCGCCTCTTCCCGCTCCGGCAGCGCATCCGTAATCTCGTAGCGATCCGTCTCCACCCGTTCCACGATGCCCCCACCCACGACCTGGGGCTCGAGCCCCTCAAAAAGCGCTTCCCGCGCCACAATCACACCAGGGCTCCCGGGCGCGTAGATCTTGTGCCCGCTCATGCACACCACGTCAAGCGCCTCGGTTTCGTCCCGTCCCTGCACGCTGATCGGCACGTGGGCGGCCGACTGGGCCGCGTCGACCACGCAGAGCGCCCCGGCCTCGTGGGCGTGCCGGGCCACCTCGTGGACGGGGTTGACGATGCCGGTGACGTTCGACGCCGCCGTAACCGCCACATAGTTGAGCCGGTCGGCGTGCTCGTCGATGGCGGCCCGCAAGGCATCCACGTCCACCCGACCCGCCTCCCCATCCGGATCCTTCTCCAGCGGCACGTGCACCACCTCCCCGACGTGCTTGCGATGGGGGAGGTCGTTGGCGTGATGCTCCATCAGAGTGGTGATGACGAGATCACGATCGGGCCGCCGTTCGGCTAGGACGCGCGCCATGCGGTTGAGACCGCCCGTGACGCCACTGCCCACAAAAACGGTCGTGTAGTCGTCCGGGGCATCCACGAAGCGTCCCACGATCTCGTGGGCCTGCTCGTAGAGATGGGTCATAATCCGGGCCCCGGCGTGCAACGTCGAGTGGGTGTTGGCGTAGTGCCGAAGGGCCCGCCGTACAATGTCGTCGGCCACGGTGCAGCGGAGGGTCGACGCCGCGCTGTCGAGATAGGTCCGCGGGGCCGTCGTACCGTCGGCCAGCGGATACTCGGTGTCGAGTCCGGTGAAGGCGCGGCGCAGAGCGTCCAGTTGAGACTGCCGTTCGGTGCGAGACCCACGCGGTTCGATTTGAGAGGCAGGGGCAGAGTCGATCATGACGGACAGAGCGGGCGACGAGAAGGCCGGACCGTTGGTTGAATTCCGTGCGATAACGTAGGAACTGAGAACGAGAGATGCAGTCTGTCCGTCGAGAGATACGCGCACGTCAAAGACGTTCTGACATTTCTTCTCGCGTTCACCCCACCTCCGTCGCCGCTCCCATGCGCGAACTTCCACTGCTACTGATCTCGATCGTCGCGGCGAGTCTGCTCGCTGCCCCGGCCCAGGCCCAAACGATCTGGTCCCGCCCCTACCAGCCCAATCAGATCGCCCTGGAGGCCATCGTTCCGGACCTTCCGGAGGACGACGCGTCGATCTGGTCGGGGGCGGCCTTCCTGACAGTCACTCGTTCCCTCAACGACAACATGGAGTTGGCGGCCGAACTGCCGGTGGCCCGGTATGCCACCGACGCCACTTCGTCCACGGCGATCGGCAATCCATACGTCGGAATTGGTCTGAGCAGCTCCACCCGGCCGATTTTGCTAGAGCTCGGGGTTCGCATCCCCGCGGTGCCGACCAACGCAGCATCGCGGGCCGGCGGGCGGGCCGACCTCGGACGCACCGCTGCGTTCCACGACGAGTCCGTCTCGCCCTCCGCCCTCCTTAACGGCCGACTGCCGCTCGGGCGACGGGCCTCGTTGCGCCTCCGCTCGGGACTCACGTTTGCATCGGCCCAACGGGCCGAGGGTGAGGGACGAGAACGCCGCTGGCGCCTCCCCTACAGCGCTCAGCTCTGGTGGAACGGGGAGCAGTTCATGACGGGCCTTGGCGTAGAAGGACGCCCCCTCCTCTCCGGATCGACTCCGAATCGAACCACCCATCACGCGGTCTTCTCGCTCCTGCTTGACGGCGACCGAGTCCAGCCGGGGCTTCTCGTGGGAACCGGCCTCGATCCGCTCGTCCAAGACGGCCGCTTCGTTGCGGTGGCCGGTCTCACGATCTCCGTGTCTTACGACCAGTAAACGGAAGACGAACCGTGCCCCGGTCGTTCGACCTTACGCCTCCTCCGTTTCCTCTTCTTCGTCGAGCACGATCTCTCGGCGCAGGCGCGCGACTGGAATGCCCAACTGCTTGCGGTACTTCGATACCGTGCGGCGGGCAATTTTGAAGCCCTTCTCTTCGAGCGCGTCGGCCAAGTCCTGGTC
>CAYLMT010000220.1:0-3093 GCA_964384855.1 uncultured Salinivenus sp. | reverse complement strand
GGCATCAAGAGCCTTGAGAACGGTCCGAATGTCTGATTGATTATTGTAATACGTCTGCGCAAAGCGGAGCTTCCGGTTGCGCAGCGCTCCGGTGATGTCGTACGCCTTCAGGTGCTCGAACAGGGCCTCCGGCGCCTCGGGGCCGACCGTCACGATCCCGCTCGCGTGGTTCGGATCGTCCGTGCCGTAGCGGGAAAACCCTCGATCCTTTAGCTCCTCCGCAAGGGTTGTGGAGAGGTCGAGCACACGCTTCTCGCACCACTCCGGACCGGCGTCGAGGTACAGGCCGAGTGCTGCGTGAAGGGCCGCGATACCAACGCTGTTCAGCGTACCGGTCCGGAACCGGCGGGCGTCCTCGTGAAACGTGAGCTCGTAATCGTCGAGGTTTTCCCAGTCGACCGGTCCGTGGAGCCAGCCCGTGGGCGGGCGAAGCTGATCCTGGAGCGCCGCGTCGCAGTAGAGCAACCCGGCGCCCTGAGGAGCCATGAGCCACTTGTGCCCCCCAGCCGTCAGAAAGTCTATCCCCGCCGCCTCCACATCCACCTGAAGTGCCCCGAGCCCCTGAATGGCGTCCACGCAGAAAATCACATTGTGCTCCTCACAGAGCGCTCCGAGCGCCTCTAGGTCCGCCCGGAAGCCCGACAAGAAGTGCACCCAGGAGACGCTCAAAAGCCGGGTCTCGGGCCGCAGGGTGTCCTCTACGTCCTCAACAGTGTACGCCCCCTCGTCCGTCGGCACGAAATCGACCTCTACACCTTCCTCCTCCAGATTCAAGAAGGGATAGACGTTGGTCGGAAATGAGCCGTCAGGAACCGCAACGCGATCCCCTTCCTCCCAATTGAGCCCCCGAGCCAGCACGTTGAGACCGGTCGACGTATTGGGCACGAACTCGATCCGGCTGGCGTCCGTCCCCAGCACCGTCGCCGCTCGCTCTTTCGTCTCTTCCATCACCGGCAGGAAGGAGTCGAAGTTTTCAATGGGGGCATCTGGGTCGGCTCCGTGTCGTTCCCCCACGTACGCGTCGATGGCCTCGCGAACAGGCCGACTCATCGGGCTCACGGCCGCATGGTTCAGGTACGTCTGGTGCTCGGTGTGGGGAAACTGCGCACGAAGATCGTCTAATCGCATGGAGTCCTTAAGGTTTAGAAAGGCCAATCTACTTGACTGAAGCGGCCTAGCAATATTCCCCTCATCCTTACCGTCGCCGAAACTGCTTCCCCGCCAATTGACGCACCAGCCCCTGAAATTCCAGTTCAAGAAGGGTTGGCAGGGCCTCCGACGGAGAGAGCCCCGTATCTTCACACAGCGCATCAATGTGGACGGGGGTCTCCGACAGTGCGTCGTAGAGCCGCTCCGCCTCGCCCGATAGCTCTTCCGTCGGATCGCGCCCCGACTCGGACGAGATCGTCTCCGCATCCACCGTATCCGGATCTTCAACCACGACCTCCGGGAGCTCCTCCAGAAGGTCATCGATCTCCATCACCAGCTTGGCGTGACCGTTCTGGATGAGCCGATTGGCCCCGCGACTGGACTCCTTCGTGATGGCACCCGGCACGGCGAACACCTCCCGGTTCTGCTCCAGTGCGAGGCGGGCCGTAATGAGCGCACCGCCCTCCGCGTACGACTCCACCACGAGCGTGCCGAGGGCGAGCCCACTCAGGATGCGATTCCGCTCCGGGAAGTGGGGCGCGTCGGGGTCGGCCTCAAGTCCGTACTCTGACAGCACGGCCCCGTTTTCGGAGATTCGCTCCGCGAGGGCGGTATGCTTTTGCGGGTAGATGCAGCCGACGCCCGATCCGAGGACAGCAATCGTGCGTCCCCCGGCGTCGAGGGCACCCTTGTGCGCAGCGGCGTCGATGCCATAGGCCAGTCCGCTGACGACGGTGAAGCCGCGGCGGGCCAGCTCGGCCCCAAAGTGATGCGCCTGGGTCCGTCCGTAGTCCGTACAGCGGCGCGTGCCCACGACGGTCACCATTGGACGGTCGGTCTCCGGCAAGGTCCCGCGCATCCACAAGAAGGCCGGCGGGTCGTAGATTTCGCGGAGGCGATCGGGAAAGCGTTCGTCCCAGGGCGAGACGAGAGACGCCCCAAGTTCCTCGGCCCGTTCCATCTCCCGCTGCACCGCCGCCCGGTCGTCAAAGGTGAGGATGGCCTCTGCAGTCTGGTCGCCCACTCCGTCCACCTGCGTCAGGGTCGAGCGCGACGCCCGAAAGATGGAGCTCGGGGTCTCGAACGCAGCCAGAAGCGCCCGAAGGCGCTGCGGGCCCACCCCCGACACGAGCGACAGGCCGATCAGGGCACGCTGCTCACCGGCCCGGTCCCGTTCCGGCGGCTCATCGTCGTCCGGAAGAGGTAGTCTCATGCGTGAATCGCGTCCACCGATCGCGTAGAGGTGACGGTGTCGAAGAGGGTGTACTTGAGCTGATCGAGGCCCACGTCGGCCACGGCGCTGATCGGAAGAATCGGCACGTCCTCCGGAAACTCATCGGCGACCACGTCGGGCAGCAACTCTCGCTCATCGGGGGCCAGAATGTCGATTTTGGACAGCGCAATGACACGGGGCTTGTCGAGCAAGTCCGCCTCGTGGGACTCGAGCTCATGGAGAAGCGCCTCGTATTCCTCGCCCAGGTCCTGCGAGGTGATGGGAATGACAAACAACAGGACCGACGTACGCTCGATGTGCCGGAGGAACTGAAGCCCGAGGCCTTTCCCCTCGTGCGCATCTTCAATGATGCCCGGGATGTCAGCCATCACGAAGGTTTCGAACTCGCTGACGTAGACCATTCCGAGTTGGGGCGTGAGCGTCGTAAACGGATAGTCCGCGACCTCCGGCTCCGCGGCCGACACGGCCGACACGAGAGTGCTCTTGCCCGCATTGGGGAATCCCACGAGGCCCACGTCCGCCATCAGTTTCAGCTCAAAGGTCAGGTCCCGTTCCTCCCCCGGCTCCCCAGGTTGGGCCTCACGCGGGGCCTGGTTTGTGCTTGACTTAAAAAACGCATTGCCCCGACCGCCCTGCCCACCTTCGGCCACACAGATGCGCTGTCCAGATTCTACGACCTCCCCAATCACCTGGCCCGTGTGCTGGTCTTT
>CAYLMT010000219.1:0-3109 GCA_964384855.1 uncultured Salinivenus sp. | reverse complement strand
TTGTCAGCGTTTCCGTGGTCGGCGATGACGCTGACGGAGTAGCCGTGGTTGCGGGCGGCCTCCACCACTTGCCGCGTGCCGCGGTCCACTGCCTCGCAGGCCGCCACGGCCGCATCGAAGTCGCCGGTGTGACCCACCATGTCGGGGTTGGCGAAGTTGAGAACGACGAGATTGTAGTCATTTTCCCCGAGGGACTGCGAGACGCGATCGGCCAGTTCCGGCGCGCTCATTTCAGGCTGAAGGTCATACGTGTCCACCTTGGGCGACGGGACGAGGATGCGATCTTCGCCCTCGAACGGCTCCTCACGGCCCCCACTGAAGAAGTAGGTGACATGAGCGTACTTCTCCGTCTCAGCGGCCCGGAGCTGCCGCCCCCCTCGCTCGCTGATGACCTCCCCGAGCGTCCCCTCCAGGTTGAGTTTCTCGAAGGCCACCGGCAGGTCGAACTCGTCGTCGTAGGGCGACATCATGACGAACTCAAGGTCGTCGAGCCGATCGCGATCAAAGCCGTCAAACTCGGCCTCCGTGAAGGCCCGGGTGAGCTGCCGCGCGCGGTCCGAGCGGAAGTTGTAGTAGATCACCGCATCGCCGTCCTCTACGCGGGTGCCGTGGTTCCCAAACGCCTCCTCGTTTTCCACCCGAATGCGTCGGGGCTCCACAAACTCGTCGGTCACCTCGTCGTCGTAGCTCGCCTCCAGGGCCTCGACGGGGTCGTCGAAGACCTCGCCCTCTCCGTCCGTGAGGAGTCGGTAGGCCCGTTCAATCCGGTCCCACCGCTCGTCGCGATCCATCGCGTAGTAGCGACCCACGATGGAAACGAGGCGCCCCACCCCAATCTCGTCGGCCCTGTCTTGAAACTGTTGTACGTAGTCGACCCCGCCGTGCGGGTCCGTATCGCGCCCATCGGTGAAGGCGTGCACGTTCACCTGTGCCGGATCGAGCCCCTCGCGCAGGGCCAGCTCCAGCAGGCCGTACAGGTGCTCCAGGTGGCTGTGCACCCCACCGTCGGAAAAGCAGCCCATCAGGTGGAGCTTCTGGTCGTTTTCTTTCGCGTGGCGGGCGGCCCTAACCAGCGGCTCGTTTTCGAAGAAGGACCCGTCCTCAATCGCCTTCGAGATCCGTAGAATCTCCTGGTAGACGACGCGCCCCGCGCCGAGGTTGGTGTGACCAACCTCCGAGTTGCCCATCTGGCCCTCGGGGAGGCCCACCTCCAGCCCCGACGCTTTCAGGACGCCGCGGGGGTACTCGTCGCAGAGGTGATCTACGAACGGTGTATCCGCCTCCTCGATGGCACTGACAGACGGATCGTCGGCGAGCCCCCACCCATCAAGGATGAGGAGAAGGTGGCAATTCGAGTTGTCCATCGGGTCGATTGTGGTTGTTCGTTTCCTATTGCAGAAGTCTCGAAGGAGGGGGTCGCCCATTGTTGCCGGCAGGCTCAGGACTCAATACGTGCTCTCGGCGACTCCCATCACCCATTCACCCGGTAGTCCTTCACCTGCTTGGTCGGCTCGCCCGTCGTTGTGCGGAAGACCTGCATCGAGCCGCAGTGGGGACACGCCACCTGTTCGAGGCTGTGACGGTCGACGTGGATGTCCGGGGTGTCGAAGTAGTGATCGCTAGACCGGCAGTAATAGGTGCCCGCCGACGAATCCAGCCCGTCGACGGGGTCCGGCAGGTGCTGGAGGCGATCGTAGTGTTTGCACACCTTGGGAAGGGGACACTCGTCACAGTCCGGCGCGCGGGCCGTGCAGGTGTACCGGCCGTGCAGAATGAGCAGGTGATGGGCTTCACCCCAGTCCTCTTTGGGAATGATCCGCTTGAGCTGCTGCTCCACTTTCTTCGGCGTCGTGGCGTCCTCCTTGACGAGGCCGATGCGGTTGGCCACGCGGAAGACATGGGTGTCCACCGGGAGCGCGTCGGCGTCGTGCGCCACCTGCGCCACTACGCGGGCCGTCTTGCGCCCCACGCCCGTTAGGGTTTCCAGATCGTCGATGGTGTCGGGTACCTGGCCGCCGAACCGCTCGACGACCTGCCGGGCCATCTTGGCCAAGTAGCCGGCCTTATTGTTGGGGAACGTGATGGACTGGATGTAGGGGTAGATCTCGTCGGGCGTCGCCTCGGCGAGGTCCTCGACGGTCGGATACGCCTCAAAAAGAGCAGGCGTGGTCTCGTTGACGCGGTCATCGGTGCACTGGGCCGAGAGGATGACAGCAACGAGAAGCTGGTACGGGGTCTCGTATTCGAGTTCGGTCGTCGGGCGGTCGATGCGCTCGCGGAGCTTCTCGAGGACGTATTCGGCGCGGTCGGCTCGTCCCACAGTCGAGGGCGTGCTGGTTCAAAACACAATGTCCGCCCGTTGAACCCGTGGGGGAGGCGAACGTTCGAGGCGAGACCGATTTGCTCAGTGCTTCACGTCGCGCCTCATGGCCCCACTCTCCGTCCGGTCCCTCCTGTGTACGCTCGGGATCACACTGCTGTTGAGTAGCGGGGCCGTCCCCCTCTCGGCGCAGCCTGTCCGACTCTCGGCGGAGTCGGAGGTGTCGATGGTCACTATCCTGCCCGGCGATCCGGTGTACTCAATGTTCGGGCACAGCGCCCTCCGGGTCCACGATCCGGCCCAGAACATCGACCGGCTCTACAACTACGGCACCTTCGACTTCAGCGACCCGCTCTTCATTCCGAAATTCGCGTACGGGCATCTCCGCTACTTCTTGAGCGTGGTGCCCTACCAGCGGGCGCTGCGGACCTACAAACAGCAGCGGCGGCCAGTGATCGAGCAAACGCTCAACCTGACTCGTATGCAGCGAACGTCGCTCTTTCGGGTGCTTCAGGTAAACGCCCGCCCCGAGAATCGCTACTACCAGTACGTCTTCTTCTTCGACAACTGCTCCACCCGGGTGCGAGATGCGCTGGAGCAGGCCCTGGGTGACACAGTCAAGTTCGGGGATCGGCCCCATCCGGACGCAAGCTTCCGGAAATTGCTCGACCCCTACGCGGCCAACCTGCCACTCGTCGACCTAAGCTTCGACCTCGCGCTGGGCACGCCCGCGGACCGTCGCCCTACACCCCGGGAGATTCACTTTCTGCCGGAGTACCTGTTCGAGGC
>CAYLMT010000218.1:1809-3116 GCA_964384855.1 uncultured Salinivenus sp. | reverse complement strand
ATGCGGGAGCTCTTCGGTGCGGCGATTGGCAAGTTCGTGCCGAATCCGAACTTGCAACCGGTGTCGGCCTGGATCGGGGAGGCGGGTGTAGAGTACCGGACTTCGAGTCTCTTTCTCGGCTCGACTGCGTTCCTCAACCGGGTCTACGATACCATCGACAAGCGGACCTTCACTCAAGAGATCATCGACGAGGAGAATCTCCCGTCGGACTATCTCGGGAAGGAGCAGCGCATCAACCTGCAGGGGGCGCGCATCTATGGGGTCGAAACGACGCTCCGCTGGATGCCGACGGATGCGTTCGTGTTTGACGGGAACCTCACGTGGTCGCACCCCCGAGGCTTCACGGAGTCGGGCACCCAGCGGCTCGACGAGAAGCCGGCCTGGCTCGGCACGGGTCGAGTCTCCTACGAACTTCCGTTCGGGCTGTCGGTGATGGGGCAAGGCCGCTATACGGGCGGCATCTATGCCCGGAACGAACAAAACGAGTTTGTCTCCCTGCCCTCGTCCCCGTCCCTCATTCTGGACGCGCGTCTCGGCTATGCCCTGTCGAACGTGACCAGTTCGGTGGAGGGAAGTGTGTACGTCCGAGGCCAGAACCTGACCGACCAGGCGGTCTTCATCGGCCTCGGCCTTCCGCGGCCGGGCCGGTCATTCCGCGCCGGGGTGGAGGTCGCTTTCTGATGCTGTGGGTCGCACGAGGCAGATCAGGGAGATTCTGAGTCCGAGGCCCGCCGGGCGGCGTCGTCGATGGCGTCTGCCGGGCGGGCCACGGTATAGCTCCGGGCGCGAGGGCGGTCGGCGAACAGTGGCTTTACGGTCGACCAGGTCCGCTTGAACAGGTCGCTGTTTTTGTATTCGTCGAGTGCCTCCGAGCTAACCCACTGGCTATACGTCGTGCACGTGGCGGGGGCTTCTACGTCCCGCCAGAGCTCGAGGTGCTGGCACCCCGAAAAGGATCGAATGTGCGGGGCGGCCTCGTCGAACTGAGCAAGGAACTGATCGATGCTGTCGGGGGCAAACGTCATCCGTACGATGCGAACGAGCACGGGCCAACGGGGGCGATGCTGGAAGATGTACGCGTCATGATCTACGAGTGTGGCTGCTATGAGTTGGGGGGAGGCTCAGTCCGTGAGTAGATACTGACCGATCCGGCAATCCAGACAGCCCCCGGTGGAGCAGTAGTTTCGGTAGAGCTCGTGGAGACCCTGGGCGTCGTACGCGGAGTCGGGGTCGGTGCCGAGGTCCTGAAAGCGCCGGACCACGTGGTCCTGAGACGGCGGAAGCGCCCGAAGCACATCCAGCGCCGC
>CAYLMT010000218.1:0-1709 GCA_964384855.1 uncultured Salinivenus sp. | reverse complement strand
GCCATCGGGGCGACGTCAAGCCGGACCCGGAGCCGCCGGAAGCCATCCCGGAGGGCCATCGTGTAGTCGGCGGTGGATCGGTCGGCCTCCAAGAGGTCGCCGGGTGCGGGAAGAAGCCCCGCCGTGCCGAGAAGAAGAGCCTCTCGCTCCTGTGGGGTGTCGAGGGACCGGAGCACGTTGGGCGGTGTGCGCTGAGCGAGCGTCGTCATGGGGGCATCGTTCTTCGCGTAGCCGAGCCCGGCGAACAGGCGCTCGTGGAGGGTTGTGTCCAGTGGTGTTTCCGACGGATCTGACAATCGGTCCCGCTTATCGGTGACCCGATCCTCTGCAAGCTGGCGAATCCACGATTGGCGACGAGCGGGCGGCACCTCGTCCCATCGCGTCGCGCAGGGGAGCGTATCGTCGTCGGCCCGCGTGCGGAACGTGTAGAGCAGTTCGCGGAGCGACGTTTCGAGGCGCGGATAGAGCACAAGTTCGGGGAGCGGCGACTCGTCGGAGCGTAGGAGCCCTCCGGTCCACATGTCCGCATGGAGGGTTACATGAAGCACCACGCTGTTGTAGCGCGGGTCGGCGTGGTGCTCGTGGCGGAACCACCCTCCAGAGGTCGTGTGCACCTCAACCTGTCCACGCCAGTCCATGCCCCCGATGCGGACATGAGCATTTTGGAAATCCGGTCCGGCGTCGGAGTTAAGCTGCCCCGGGTCGAGAACGTCGATGGTCTCTCCGTCGGTGGTCGTGAGATCGTCGGTCTCGAAGCGCTGCTGGGCCCAGAGGTCCTGCACGAGCGCCTCCGGCATCTCGGTGGCATCTGGGGAAGGCTCGTGCAGAGCAGTGGAGTCACCGGGAGGGGAGTCGAACGTCGGCATGACGCAGGAGAAATGGGGTGCAGGGATCGACCGGCAGCCTGTATGAGTCAGACACGTGGCCGCCCCAATCATAACGTCGCCGCGGGATGGAAAAATGAAGCGATCCGCGATCCGTGGATCCCCATTCCCAACGATTCCTTGGTACACCCCAATTTGCGATGGACGATTCCGACCGGTGGAGGCTTCCAGACTTGGCGTCGTGGCGGGTGTTTAGTGTGATTGTTGTCTTAATGCTGGGGGCGCTCGCGTTGGAGATTGTGCTTTCGTCCCACTGGACGGACCCGTTCCGAGAGTCCGAAACTTGGGTCCTATTGGGGGTCGGACTGGGCATGGCGTGCCGGGCCCTCGGGGGATGGCTGGCGCGCCGGGGGTGGTCGGGGGAGGAGACGCTCCGGCGGCTGAGCCTCGCGGTGTGGGTTGCGGCGGCCCTGGGTGGACTGGTTGGACTCCTGCTCTAACGGAATCAACCGCTGCAACGATCTCAGTTCCCTGTTTCTCTATCGCCGTGTGTACTGAAGAGAGCCGGTTTTCAGTCGTGTGGGGTTGGAGAAGTGTGGTTGGGGGCCTTGCGCTTCTTCTCGTCGGGCCTCTGCTCGCTCGGGGGCAATCGTACGAGGGCAAAGGACACGAGGTGCTGGATGGGGATACGATCCATCTCCTTCGCGAGACTGGTCAGATCGTGCGAATCGAATTCTACGGGATCGATGCGCCCGAGCGCGGGCAGCCATTCGGCGACGCGGCGGCCCGGGCGGTTCGGCGCGCCGTGTTTCGGACGGAGGTGCGTGCACGAGCGGAGGCGTCCGGCCCCGACGGCCGGCACTTTTTCGTGGTACGCGTGGACGA
>CAYLMT010000217.1:0-3156 GCA_964384855.1 uncultured Salinivenus sp. | reverse complement strand
CCGTCGTTGCGGTAAAACCGATCCGCATTGGAGCGGGCCTCCACGCGCCCGCCCTGTCCGGACCGGGCTCGCCCCCGAACGGCGGCGGTATTGAGCACATACGCGTCCAAGTCGCCATCCCGGTCCGCGTCAAAGAAGGCCGTGTGGGTGGAGTATCCCGCGTCCGCGAGGCCATACGCCTCGGCCCGCTCCTGGAACGACGGTACGCCATCGGGCCCCACGCCCTGATGAATGTAGAGTCGGTTGGCACGTCCTTCCACGCGCTCGCTAGGTCCGCCCACGGAGACGTAGATGTCCGTTCTCCCGTCTTGGTTGATGTCCACGAGACTGACCCCCGTCGCCCACACGTCCGGGGCCGCCACGCCCGCTGCATCGGTGTCTTCCCGAAACTGGAGATCACCCTGATTTAGGTAGAGACGATTCGCCACCGCATTCCCTGCGAAGTAGAGGTCCGGCCGGTCGTCGCCATTGAGGTCTCCGACGGCCACGCCTCCGCCGTTGTAGACATAGAAAAAATCCAGTGGGTTCATTAGCGAGTCGTCCTCGGGGATCGTGTTGGCAAACTCGATCCCCGTCCGGTTCGCATCGAGACGGGCAAAGAGCCGGTCCGGCTCCGACGAGCACCCGCTCGCCAGGAGAAGAAGGCCCCCGGTCCAGAGACACACGCTCACGAGACGGGACCAGTGCGGGGAGTGCGGAAACAGGGAGCCAGACTCGATTGAAAACATGCGTACCGGAGAACTGGACGGATGAGAGATGCCCGCCCTCCGCCGGACAAGCGTAACGTCAGAGGGTTTTCACGGCCTGAACCATCTCTCGCCCATCGCCCCGCATGAGTTCGAAACCAAGCTTCTCGCAAACGCGCTGCATGGCGTGGTTCTGCTGCAAAATGTCGGCCGTAATGCGATCGAGGCCTTCATTCTCGCCCACCTCCACGAGGCGGCGGAGCAGCTCCGTGCCAATGCCTTCGCCCTGATACTCGTCGATCACGAGCATGGCAAACTCGGCCTCGTTCCGCCCAGGCTGCTGGGTGAGGCGCCCAACCCCAATGATTCGGTCCTCGCCGTCCTCTACGGGCCGCTCGGCCACCAGGGCCATCTCGCGGTCGTAGTCAATGAAGCAAATGCGGGCCAGTCGTTCGTGGGCCACCCGCTGCTCAAGCTTCATGAGGTTGGCGTAGCGCAGGTACACGCTCCGCTCCGAGAGGCGCTCGTGGAACGTGACCAGCTTAGGCTCGTCCTCGGGCCGAATGGGACGGATCGTGACCTCGTCGCCGTCGGCCATCGAGTGCGTGCCGATGTACTGCCGCGGATAGGGCCGAATGGCAGGCGTCGGCAGCTCGTCGTCGTCTTTCGTGTATGAATGCAGCACGACCCGAGCGTCGAGGGCCAGGAGGCCGTCCTCCCCAGGCCGGGCCAGCAGCGGGTTCACGTCGATCTCCTTCACGCGGGGCTGCTCCACCACGAGCTGGCTGAAGCGGACCAGCAGGGTCTCCAGTGCGTCGAGGTCCACCGGCTCGCGGCCCCGCACTCCCTGCAGGGCTTCGTAGATCTTGGTCTGCTCCATCATGCGGCGGGCCAGGGTGCGATTGAGCGGTGGCAGACCGAGAGCACGATCCTGGTAGACCTCCACCAGCTGCCCACCGGACCCGAAGAGCAGTACGGGCCCGAACTGTTCGTCCATGCTGCTTCCGATGATGAGCTCGTACCCGTCGCTCCGATCGATCATCGGCTGCACCGTCACTCCGTCGAATCCCTCGCCGACGTTGCTCTCGATTTGATCGAAGGCAGTCGCAACGTCCTCGTCGCTCGTGAGGCCCAGATGCACGCCTCCCACGTCCGACTTGTGCGTGATGGAGGTCGAATGCAGCTTCACCACCACTGGATACCCGATCTCTCTCGCCGTTTCCACCGCCTCGTCAGCGGTCTCGGCGACGGGCGACTCGACGGTCGGGATGCCGTAGGCCGCCAGCAGCTCTTTGGAGGCGTGCTCGGTCATCAGCACACGGCCGGACTCGTGGGTGGCCTGCACGATGTCGGCAGCTGCCTCTCGGTCGGGGAGACCCGGCTCGTCCTCCGGCAGGCTGGGCGTCTCGTAGAGGGCGCGCAGGTTGTAGCTGTAGCGCCACATGTGATTGAACACACGCGCCGCGGTGTCCGGGTACGCGAAGGTGGGGAGGCCGGACTCATTGAGAATATTCTCGCCGGAGGCCACCGCGTCGCCCCCCATCCAGCTGGCCAGAATGGGGATGTCGTTGTCCCGAGCGTAGGGACGCAGATGCTCGGCCGTCTTCGTCGGCTCGGTCATGGCCTGCGGGGTGAGGACGACCAACAGGCCGTCGCTGTGCTCGTCGTTGGCCGCCACCTCTAATGACTTTGCGTAGCGCTCCGGGTCGGCATCCCCCAGGATGTCGACGGGGTTGCCGTGACTCCAGGCCCCCGGCAGGATGTCGTCAAACTCGCCCATCGCCTCCTCGGAAATCGGGGTCAGCTCCCCGCCTCCCCCAATGAGGGCGTCGGTGGCCAGCACGCCGGGCCCACCCGCGTTGGTAAGAATGGTGAGATTGCGCCCCTCCGGACGAGGTTGCTTGCTGAGCACCTCGGCCATGTAGAAGAGGTCGTTGATGTCGTCCACCCGCAACACGCCGCTGCGGCGGAAGGCCGCGTCGAGGACAGCGTCGCTCCCGGTGAGGGTGCCGGTGTGGGAGGCCGCCGCCTCGGCCGCCGCTTCGGTGCGCCCCGCCTTGATGACGATGATGGGCTTGCTCTGCGCTACGTCCCGGGCCGCCGAAAGGAACGAGCGCGCATTGCCGATCGACTCCATATAGAGCACGATGCTCTCCGTCTTGGGGTCGTCCCCCAGGTACTCGATCATGTCGCCCCAGTCCACGTCGAGCATCGAGCCAATGGAGACGAATGAGCTGAAGCCAACGTTCTCGCGGAAGCTCCAATCGAGAATGGAGGTGAGGAGCGCCCCGCTCTGGCTAATGAACGCCACGTCGCCCTCGTTGGCCATCGACCCGGCAAAGGTGGCGTTGAGGCCGTTGGGGGGCCGCATGATGCCCAGGCAGTTGGGCCCCACGATGCGAATGTCGTAGTCCCGGGCAATCTCCTTGATCTCGCGTTCGAGTTCGGCCCCCTCCTCTCCCACCTCCCG
>CAYLMT010000216.1:0-3162 GCA_964384855.1 uncultured Salinivenus sp. | reverse complement strand
CCAAGACGCCCCCGAAGACGGCCCCGCCCGCGAGGTGAAGGTTGTCCTGGGGCGTTGAGATGGACACTTTGGGGAGCACCCAAATCGGAAGCGCCTCCGCGCCAAACAAAAAGATCGGCACCGTTCCGGCCCCGATGGAAAAATTCTCGGAGGCCCCGTAGTTCACATTGTTGAAGAAAATCCAGGCGTTCTGATAGTAGCCCTCCCCTGGAGGAATGCCGATGGCGTTCGGGGCAAAGAAATACCGCGTAGACTGTGGATTCGGAAACCAGTACTCCCCGTCCCGGAAGCGATCCGGCGGAATTTCTTCCATGCGATCAATGCTTTGGCGCTGGATGGTCAGCTCCCCGAGATGCCGCGTATCGAGCACCACTTCCTGCTCACTTTCAGACACGAGCGTGCCGATGAGAACCTGTCCATCAGTCGTCTCCACCCGGTACAGTTGCTCCTGTGGATCCGCTTCCTGGGCATGAAGGCAGGGGCCCCAAAGCGAGACGAGCCCAAGGACCAGCAGAAGTGCAATGCCGAGCCGGTGGGCGTGCCGTCCGGGGACAAACCACCAGTGAGAAGCAGATGGCATCGCGTGTGAGAGGAATTGAATCATGGCTCCTGTGAGGCGTAATGAAAAAGGAGTGCGTTGGACTGTGTGAATTTGGCCGCGACCAATCGCTAAGGTGCAACGAACTCGCAGCGATTTGTTCGCAGAAACTCCGTTCTACGCCTCAAAATCCGGCCATCCCTCCCTACACGCCGGCCGTGTCCGGCCTTTCAGGTTCCCGCGTCTGGTTCATCGGACCCCTCGGGGGCCTCCTGTGCGGCGTACTCGGAGGGCGAACAGCCAAAGGTGTCGCGAAAGAGACGTGAGAAGTAGCTCGGATCCCGGTACCCCACGGCGGACGCCACGTCCGAGACCGTGTCCGCGCCCTGTTCCAGCAGCGCGGCGGCATGCTGCAGGCGCCGGGTTCGGATGAAGCCCGACGCCGAGAGCCCCGTCGCGTCCTTGATGCGGCGGCGGAGATGCCGGGCGCTCAAGTCCATCTCGTCGGCCAACCAGTCGACCCCGAAGTTGCTGTTGTCAATGTGCTCGTCCACCACTTCATTCAGCGACTCAAGAAAATCCTCTTCTTCGGACGACACGGTCACCTCCTCCGGATCCATCCAGTCGGGGAGCCGAACCCGATCCTGCACGATCCGGCGGATCTCGATCAGGTTTTCCACCCGGGCTTTTAGCTCGGGGGGATCGAACGGCTTCGACACGAATGCATCGGCCCCCACCTCCAGGTTCTCCTGCGCCCCTGCCCCGTCCGCCCGGACCGTCAGCAGAAGAATCGGCAGGTGACGCAGGTGCTCGTTCGCACGGATGGCCCGGCATAGGGCGTCGCCTCCGTCCGGGAGTGAAGCGTCCGCAAGAACGAGGTCGAATGATCCGTCGCGGAGCCGTTCGAGCGCCGTGTCCGGGTCGGCGGCGGTCTCTACCTGATAGTCCGCTCCGAGCAGGTCCTGGAGGTAGTCGCGCATCTCCGCCTCGTCGTCTACCACCAGCACGGCGGGCGCGTCCGATGGAGCGTCGTCGGCCGGCGTTGGCGATTCGTCCGAAGAGGCACGCACCGGCTGTGTCCAAAGGTCTTTGTCCGCCTCTTCGTCCGAAACGGCCGCATCCTCGTCCACCCCGGCCGTGCGCCCCAGCGGCAGGCGTACGGTCAACTCTGTGCCGAAGCCCGGTTCGCTCTCCACGTCAATGTGGCCACCGTGACGCTGGACAAGGGCATTCGCGTGGGCCAATCCGATGCCCATTCCGATTTTCTGCTCGGTGTCCAAGGACGCTGGATCCTCAGCCTCGTCTTCCCCGCGGACGGGCACATAGCTGTCGGCCTCCCCAAATACTCGTTTTTGAAGCCCCTCCGGCAGCCCTGGCCCCGTATCGCGCACAGAGATCACGGCCGCCCCATCCGTCCGCCGCACCCGCAGGCGCACCGTCCCGCCCTCCGGGGTGTAGCGGATCGCATTCGAGAGCAGCGTGGTCACGAGGTGACGGACCCGGTCCACATCCATCCACACCTCGATTCGCTCCGCCGCTACGTCTTCCTGAACCGTGAGACCCTTCTCTCGGGCCCATTGGCGAAGGGGCGGTACGACCTCCCGAATCAGCTCCACCAGGTCGTGAGTCCGCATTGCGAGGGTCAGGTCGCCCTCATCAAGCCGGGCCAAATCATACAGCTGGTCCACGAGTCGCTTCATTCGGCGGGCCTGGTGATCTGCCCGTTCCAGCCGCTTCCGAAGCGGGTCGGGGACCTCTCCCCACCGGCCTTGCAGCACATCGTGCAGAGACCCAAGGATGAGGGTCAGAGGCGTCCGGAACTCGTGCGACAGGTCGGCAAAAAAACGGCTCTTCGCCCGTTCCAGACGGGCAACCTGTTCATGAAGTGCCTCCGCCGTCCGCCGTGCCCGATACCGACGATGGCGCACCGCGTAGAGCAACGTCGATACACCGGTCAGCACCACGGTCACGAACCCCATGCGCACGAGATGTCCAGGGGCCACCAGATCGGGACGAGCCGCCCCCGTGCCAGGAAGGCCCACGCTTCCCAGTCCGTAGAGGACGGCACTGAGCCCCCCACCCAGGAGCAGCGTCTGCCACGGGCGATACGGGAGGACGACGACGGCCAGCAGGTAAATGAGAATCACGTACTCGACGCTTAATACGCCCCGATAGGCGTCGTGCACCAGCGACACGACCGCGACGAGGAGAGCAAGTGCCCCCCCAACCGCCCGTGCGACCGACAACCGACACCGCATCCATCCAGCGCCGACGGCCCCGCCGCAGAGAAGCACCACGAGGACCTTGTCCCAGAGTACGAGGGGCCCCGCAGCCCCGGCCTCCGGGTACCACCACGCGACCGACCGGTCGAGGAAGCCCACGTTGACGGGCACAAGAATAAGGACTCCGACGATCCCGAGAAGTCCCCCCCATTGCAATCCCGTCCGCGCCAGGTCCGCCAGAACGGACCGAAACTCAGACTCCTCCTCAAGCCGACCGGCCCCAAAGACGACCCGACGGGCCTGCTCAATGGATCCATGCGGTTCCATGGCGTATAGAAAACTTGGAATTGTTTCGTTTTGCAAGTGTACACAAATTTTCGCGCGGTCTCCAGGGGGATCCAA
>CAYLMT010000215.1:0-3204 GCA_964384855.1 uncultured Salinivenus sp. | reverse complement strand
CCTCAAAATCCTCGTACTCCAGAATTTCGCGGAGCGTCCGCCGGATGCTCGCCTCGTCGTCAACGACCAAAATCGTAGGCATGCCACGAAAAAGACTCGTCCATAGACCGTGCAGGACGGAGGGACAACCGAACGACGGCGCAGAAACGCCCCGTTGCCTTGACCGATCACCACCGGGGGCTGTGGAGACCCCACGAACTGAAATCAGGTGCCGTCTACGACGAAGACGCCTTCGCTTGGCGTACCTTGGCCCGAGCCAGGTATTGCTCGGCACTGCTGGCCTGGTCGGAATCCGGATACTCGTCCTGGATCCGCTGGTACACTTCTATGGCAGACTCGTACTGACCAGCCTCTTCGTAGGCCTGCCCCGCGTTGAGCAAGTACCGGGGAGCCGTCAATTCATTTTCATACTGCGAGGCGGCCTGCTCGTAGAGCTCAGCCGCCCGCTCAAAGGCACCTTGATTTTCCTGGATGGCCGCTTGTGCCGCGTAGGCGCTGGCACCAATGAAGTCTTGCCCCTTTTCAAATCGCTGATAGTACGTAAGGGCCCGGTCGTACTCCTCCCGCTGATACAGGGCGTTCGCGGCGTAGAACGCGGCCAGATTTCCCGCGTCGGTGTTGCTGTAATTGTCCGCTATCGTTAGAAGACCCGCCCGATCGCCTGTCCCGTCGAGGGCCTGCTGGTAATTCCCCTGCTCGTACACCGGAAGAATCTGGCCGAGCTGTTGGTTGGCGGCCTCTTCCTGCTGTTGGTGGTAGTAAATGTACCCCGGAATGGCCAGAATCAGAACGAGGAGCGCCACCCCAAGCCCCTGCGCCAGTCGTTTGTACTCGTCGTAGAACAAGAGAGCCCGCGCGTACAGGTCGACAAAAATATTTTGCCGAAGCTCCTTTCGGCGCGATGTCTTTTCGGGCGTTTTGAGGGCAGCCATGTTCAGCGAGAGAGTCCGAGATCAAATAAACACGATATCAAGGACCCGCGACGGGGAGCCCCGCACGAATCCGACCCACGTTGGGTGGCGAATTCCGTTTAACGTCCCGACGTTCATTCGTTTCCGCCAGGGCCAGCCCGACCCGGGATGGGTCCGGTTTTGCATGTGATCTTTACCAAGGAGACTTCCGGCTCTTTTATACCTTGAGGGTGCGATACGTACGGTATGCTCGCTTCTTTGCGGGGACTTTTCGCAGATGACGTGTCCCTTGGATGGCTGCACGCCGTCGCCGCGGCGTGCCGTTCGCCCGACTGTCGAACTGAGATGAACCCTGATTACTTATGTCAATCAAGCTTGGAATTAATGGATTCGGCCGCATCGGTCGGTTGTGCTTCCGTGCTCTCCTGGAACGGGAGGAGGACGACGTGGAGATCGTGGGCATCAACGACCTGACAGACGCCGAGACGCTGGCCACCCTGCTCAAGTACGACTCGGTGCACGGGCAATTCCCCGGCGATGTGCGCCTGAAGGACGAAGCCCTCGTGGTCGATGGAGAAGAATTTCCCGTCTTTAGCAAAAAAGACCCGACGACCCTCCCGTGGGGCGACCTCGGCGCCGACGTGGTCATCGAATCCACGGGCGTCTTTCGCACCTACGACAAGGCGGCCCAGCACCTGGAGGCCGGCGCGGACAAGGTTGTCATCAGCGCCCCGGCCAAAAGCGAAGTGGATGCCATGGTGGTACTGGGCGTCAACGATGAGATCCTCACTGGGGACGAGAAAGTGGTCTCCAATGCCAGTTGCACCACCAACTGCCTTGCCCCGCTCGTGAAGGTGCTCGACGACGCCTTTGGCGTGGAAAGCGGCCTCATGACGACCGTTCACGCGTATACGGCATCCCAGAACATCGTGGACGGCCCGCACAGCGACCTGCGTCGTGCCCGTACGGCCGCCGAGTCCATTATTCCCACCACGACGGGCGGTGCAAAGGCCGTGGGCAAAGTGCTGCCTCACCTCGACGGCCAGCTTGACGGCATGGCCATGCGCGTCCCCACACCCGACGGCTCAGTGACCGACCTCACGGCGGTCGTGGAGCAGGACGTCACCATCGAGGACGTGAACGAGGCGTTCCGCGAAGCCGCCAACGGTGAGCTTGAGGGCATTCTCGCCTACAGCGACGACCCCATCGTTTCCCGCGACATCATCCACGACCCGCACTCCTGCATCTACGACGCGCCGTGGTCGAACGTAGCCGGCTCACAGGTGAAAGTGGTCGGCTGGTACGACAACGAGTGGGGCTACGCAAACCGGACGGTGGACCTCGTGGAGCGACTTATGAACGCGTAACCGTCTCTCCGCGCCCGCCCCGCGATCCGGCCGTGGCCCTCGTGGGGCAGCGCACTCGATCGCTGGTTCTGTCGCTCAACCTCCCCGTCCCATGCGAAAATTAACCCTCGACGACGTCGACGTACGCGGCCAGCGTGTCCTCATCCGCGTGGACTTCAACGTTCCGCTCGATACCTCCGAGGACGGAAGCCCGTGTGTGGGGGACGACACCCGCATCCGTGCGGCCCTCCCCACCATTCGTCACGTCCTGGACAACGGCGGAAAGGCAATCCTCGTGAGCCACTTGGGCCGTCCGGGCGGCCAGCCCGACCCGGACCTGAGCCTTGCCTGCGTGGCCGACCACCTCGGCACCCTCATCGAAGAGCGGGTCCGCTTCTCTAGTAACACGGTGGGCGACACGGTCGAGGAAATTATTAACGGCATGAGCGACGGTAGCGTGATTTTGCTGGAGAACACGCGCTTCGACTCCGGTGAGAAGGCCAACGAGGAGACCTTTGCGAAGGCTCTCGCCAGCCTGGCCGACATTTACGTCAACGATGCCTTTGGGGCCGCCCACCGGGCCCACGCTTCGACCGCCGGGGTGGCCGAATTTGTGAACGTGGCCGTCATGGGACGTCTGATGGAGAAGGAGATCGACGCCCTGTCGCGGGTCCGCGATGATCCAGCACACCCGATGGTCGCCATCCTCGGGGGCTCGAAGGTGTCCGACAAGCTCGGAACGATCCAGGCCCTCTCGGAAACCGCGGACCACCTGCTCATCGGCGGAGCCATGAGCTATACCTTTCTGCAGGTGCTCGGGCATGAGGTCGGGACGTCCCGCGTAGAGGCCGACCGGCTGGAGACGGCCGAAGAGCTCTATGAGCAGGCCGAGGGGACCATTGTCCTCCCCACCGATCACGTGGTGGCCGAGGCACCGGAGGCCGACG
>CAYLMT010000214.1:1542-3230 GCA_964384855.1 uncultured Salinivenus sp. | reverse complement strand
TACCACGACCTCATCAATCGCTGGCACCTGAAGAAGAAAAACCCCGACGCCGAACTCTCCGAACCGGTGGAGCCGATCACGTGGTGGATCGAGAACACGACGCCCGAGCGTATCCGACCCATTATCCGCGACGCCGTCCTGGAGTGGAATACCGCCTTCCGCGCGGCGGGCTTCAAGAACGCGATCGAGGTGAAGGTGCAGCCGGACACCGCCTCGTGGGATGCGGGGGACATTCGCTATAACGTCCTGCGCTGGACCTCCTCCCCCAACCCGCCCTTCAGCGGCTACGGGCCCAGCTTCGTGAATCCTCACACCGGCCAAATCCTGGGGGCCGACGTGATGCTGGAGTACGCCTTCCTGACCAACCAGGTCGCCCAGAACAAGCTCTTTGAGGAGGCCGGACTACCGCTTCAGGCGAGCGAGACGCCCGAGGCCCTGCCCCAACATGCCTGCACGCTGCCGGGCTTCCTGCACATGAACACCCTCTTCGGCAAGACCGCCCTGGAGCCTACCGCCGCCGACCCGAGCCCCGAGCAGAACGGCCCCTCGGACCTCGATGGGGAGATGACGCAACTCATGGAAGAGGCACTCCACTTCCTGGCGCTCCACGAGGTGGGACACACCCTCGGCCTCCAGCACAACATGAAGTCGTCGCAGTTGCATCCGACCGACGAGGTGCACGATCCATCAGTCACCCAAAAGGAAGGACTCGTCGGCTCGGTCATGGACTACCCCGCGGTCAACGTGGCGCCCCCAGGCATCGATCAGGGCCAGTACTACACGACCCGCCCCGGACCGTATGATGTGTGGGCCGTCGAGTACGGCTACACGCCCGATGCTTCCGAGGAGACTCTCGACGAAATCCTGTCGCGCTCCACTGAGCCCGAACTCGCGTTCGGCAACGACGCCGACGACATGCGTGCACCCGGCAAGGCCATCGACCCGGAGGTGATGGTCGGCGACATGTCGAACGAGGCGCTCGACTACGCCGAGGGGCGCATGCAGCTCGTCGGGGACCTCATGGGAGACCTTCTCCAGAAATACGAAGATCCCGGGCAGTCGTACGAGGAGCTGCGTAATGCCTTCCTGAGCGTCACCGGCCAGCACGCGCAGATGGCGGCCGTGGCCTCTCGCTACGTGGGTGGCGTGTACGTCGATCGTGGGCTGATCGGGCAGGAGGACGCCACGGAGCCCTACCGCCCGGTGTCGCTCGAGAAACAGCAACGGGCCCTCGACCTCCTGAATGAGCACCTGTTTGCGCCGAACGCCTTCGAAATTGTGCCGAACGACCTGTACCGCCACCTGCAACCCCAGCGGCGCGGCTTCAACTTCTTCGGCGAGACGGAAGACCCGAAGGTGCACGCCCGCGTGCTTGCCATTCAGGAGTCTGTGCTGGCCCACCTCCTGCACCCCACCGTGCTGGAGCGCATGACCGACACCCGTCTCTACGGCAATGAGTACACGCTGGCCACGTACATGCGAGACCTCACCGACGCGATCTTTGCGGCCGACGCACAGGGCAACGTGAACACGTTCCGCCAGAACCTGCAGGTCTCGTACGTGGAGTCTCTGGCCACCGTGGTGGGCGAAGAGGGCGACGCGCAGTACGACAACATCGCCCAGTCCGCCGCCCTGCAGAGCCTGCGAGAAATCGAGCAAATGATCGAGCGCAAGCGCGGCGTCAACGC
>CAYLMT010000214.1:0-1442 GCA_964384855.1 uncultured Salinivenus sp. | reverse complement strand
TCGTCCGAAAAGGTCCCGCGTTACTTTCACCGGACTGGGAGCGGCCTCGTATCACTGAGCCAGGTTCTCCCCCACAGTCGTAGCGCGGTTTTTCCGCCATACGTGCTGGACTTCGTTCCAAGAAGAACTCTTTGCCGCATTCTGACCGCATGATCACCGCTACCGATTCACTTCCCTCACGCGCCGATCGTCCCAGCCGTCGCTCGTCCCGGCGCATAGCGCTTTTTGCCGGGGCCTACAATCACATTGCCGACGGGGTGTCGCTCACACTCAACCGCCTCGTCGACCACCTCGAACGAGAGGGCGCAGAGGTGCGCGTCTTCGCCCCTACGGTGGACGACCCGGCCATTGAGGACCACGCCGGCACGCTGACGTCTGTCCCCTCCCTGCCCGTACCTGGTCGTTCGGAATACCGGCTGTCCCTGGGCCTCACCCCTTCCGTTCAGGAGGCGCTGGACGATTTTGCCCCGACACTGTACCACATCGCCACACCCGACCTCCTGGGGCACAACGCTCTCCGCCGTGCCCAGACCACCGACACGCCCGTCGTGGCCTCCTACCACACCCACTTCAGCTCCTATCTCAAGTACTACCACCTCGACCTGTTGGAAACGCCTGTCTGGAGCTACCTGCGCTCGTTTTACAACCAGTGCCGACAGATCTACGTCCCCACCCACGCAATGGCCGAAGTGCTTCGGGGACACGGCATTAACAGCGACCTTCGGCTCTGGCCTCGCGGCGTCGACACCGATCGCTTTGCGCCGACCCGGCGCTCCGACGAGTGGCGCCGCGCCCATGGCATTGGCGACGACGAGGTGGTCGTCGCGTTCGTAAGCCGGCTCGTGTGGGAGAAGGGACTCCACGTGTACGCCGACGTCGTCGAGCGACTGGAGCGCCAGGGCGTCCCCCACCACAGCCTCGTCGTGGGCGACGGCCCGGCTCGCGAGGAGCTGGAAGGCCGCCTTCCGAACACCACCTTTACCGGCTTCCTCGACGGCACCGAACTCGCGCAGGCCTACGCCTCATCCGACATCTTCTTGTTCCCCAGCGACACGGAAACGTTTGGCAACGTCACCCTGGAGGCGATGGCCTCGGGCCTCCCGACCATCTGCGCCGACGCGGCCGGCAGTCGCGATCTCGTCGACGACGGCACCACGGGCCGGCTCTGTCCCCCGGGCCGCGTCGAGGCGTTTACGGACGCCGTCCGCACCCTCGTCGTCGACGACGTGCTTCGGGACCGGATGGGCACCGCCGCCCGCAAGCGCGCTCAGGACTTCACCTGGCCCGCCGTCCTCGGCCGCATGAGCCGGTATTACGATGAGGTGCTCGCCCACCACCCATCTCCCTCTACGCGAGCTCCGGCCCCGGCGGGCGTGCCCGCGTAACGTCCTTCGCATCCGTCGGCTCACCGCCGTGCGTCTCCTCTTCGTCTCGCATTCGCT
>CAYLMT010000213.1:0-3232 GCA_964384855.1 uncultured Salinivenus sp. | reverse complement strand
GCGGAGGCCGAAGAGGCCATGGCCACCATGATGAACGGCTCCGCCCGCGACGAGCACATCGCCGCCCTGTTGATGGGTCTGCGGACCCGCGGCGAGACGCTGGATGAGCTGGTCGGGTTCACGAAAACCATGCGGGATTTTGCCGTCTCGGTGGAGATCGACGACCCCCACGCTATTGATCTCTGCGGGACCGGGGGCGACGGTGCAAGCACATTCAACATCTCCACCACGGCCTCCCTCATTGCGGCGGGCGCTGGTGCCACCGTGGCCAAGCACGGCAACCGCTCCGTCTCGTCCCAGTCCGGCTCCGCGGACGTATTGGAGGCGCTCGGTGTACAGATCGACCTCGAAAAGGAGGGCGTGGAGCACTGCCTCCACGAGGCAGGCATCGCTTTCCTGTTCGCCCCCTTCTTCCACCCCGCCATGCGGCACGTGATGCCGGTGCGAAAGTCGCTCGGCGTCCGAACCTTTTTCAACATCCTCGGACCGCTCTGCAACCCGGCGGGGGTAACACGGCAAATTGTGGGTGCCTTCGACACGAGCACGGCCCAAACGATGGTGCGCATCCTCGCCGAGCTCGACGCCGATCACGTGATTACGCTCCACGCGGACGACGGCCTCGACGAACTTAGTGTCTCGGCCTCCACCACGCTCTTCGAGTATGATGCCTCGGACCGAAACCCCGTCCCTCGAAGCCACGAGGTGGGACCAGAGACCCACGACCTCGGTCGATCCCCGGTGTCCACCCTGGAAGGCGGCACCGCCCAGGAGAACGCCTCAATCCTCCACGACATCCTGTCCGGTGACGACCGGGGACCTCGGCGCGACGTCGCGGTCCTGAACGCCGCCTATGCGCTCTACGTGAGTGACCAGTACACAGACATCGACGCGTGCCTGGAGGCCGCCGAAGAGAGCATTGACTCGGGCGCCGCCCTCGACACCCTCAAAACCCTTGCAAGTGTGTCGAAGAAGGCCAAATCGGAGTAAGGCGCAATCGATGGCCCCCGCGGCACACACTCCGTCCATTCCTCGACCGACCCATTCTCCCCGTGAGCATCCTGGACGACATCATTGACGACACCCGTGAACTCGTCGAGCGACGGAAGAAAGAGACCCCGATTTCGGAGCTCCAGGAACGCCCGTTTTACGACGAACGGGAGCCCCTCTCCCTCGTTGAGGCCTTGAAAGAGCGGGGCCTCTCGTTCATCGCCGAAGTCAAAAAGGCGTCCCCGTCCAAGGGCGTCATTCGGGACAATTTCGACCCCGCCGGCATCGCCCAGCAGTACGCCGTTCACGACGCCGCGGCGATCAGTGTGCTCACCGAGCCACTCCACTTTGAGGGCTCCCTGGAGCACGTGGCCTGGATCCGTGCCCACGTCCCTGAGACGCCGCTGCTCCGAAAGGACTTCATCATCGACCCCTACCAGCTCGTGGAGGCACGAGCGGTGGGGGCCGACGCGGTTCTGCTCATCGCAACGGCCCTCGATCCAGGACAGCTCTCCGAACTGCATGCCGCCGCCACCGAGCTGGGGCTCTCCTGCCTCGTAGAGGTATACGCGGAAGAGGACCTCGAAAAGGTCGACTGGGACCAGGTGAATATCCTTGGGGTCAATAATCGGGACCTCCACACCTTCGAGGTCGACATTGAAAACTCGCTCCGCATCTTCGAGCAAACCCCGAAGAATGTGGGCCGTGTGGCCGAAAGCGGGCTGAGCAATCCCGAGACCCTCGTCCGCCTTCGCAAGGCCGGCGTCAACGGCGTCCTCATCGGCGAGCACCTGATGCGCGCGGAACACCCCGGGGAGGCCCTCTCCGAACTCCGCGCCGAAGGCAAGAAAATCGCACTGCAAAATGCCGGATGAGACCGGATCGGCGCCAAAATCCGCAGCGACTACGAACGGTTTTCGTACGTCTTCCCCATCCACACGGTGACGCTTATGGGAGTCGAGCTCAAGGTTTGTGGCATTACGGAACTCGAGGACGCGCGCTACCTGGCGGGGGCCGGGGCCGACTACCTCGGCTTTATTCAACATGAAGAGAGTCCCCGCTACGCCCCTCCCTCTCTCGCCCGCGACATCCTTGAGTGGGTACACGGTCCTGCGCCTGTCGGCGTGTTCGTGAACGACGACGCGGCCACCATCAATGAGGCCGTCGAGGCCGCCGGGTTTGAGCTTGCTCAGCTCCACGGCCAGGAACCCCCACACGTCGTGGAGCGGGTTGACTGCCCGGTTATCAAAGTGATCCACGTCCGACACGACGCATCCCCGAACCAGCTCCGTACCCTCTTCGAGCGCTACGAGGACGTGGCCGAATATTTTCTCCTGGACACCCACGATTCGAGTGTATGGGGCGGCACCGGCGAATCGTTTAACTGGCGCCTCGCCCGCGATCTCGCGCAGGACTACCCAATCTTTTTGGCCGGAGGCATTGACGCCGACAACGTGACCCGGGCCCTCGAAACGATGCGGCCCTTCGCCCTCGACCTCTCGAGCAGCCTCGAGTCCGCACCTGGGCAGAAGAGCTTCGAGAAGATTGATGCGTTCATGGACGCCTTTCGGACGGCGGTGGACGAATTGGAAAACGCCGAACCGCATAACGCCTGATTCCCACCGTGGCGCTCGCTCCCGGTAAGAAAGGGGCTTTTTCCCCGACCGCTCTTCGTTTCGCAACTGCCCCGTGCCATGTCTCGCCCCACCACGGAGTCCCCCACAGATCCCCTGCCCGACACCGACGGTCACTTTGGGCCGTACGGGGGAGCCTACGTGCCAGAAATCCTCACTCCCGTACTGGAGGAGCTGAAGGCCGCCTACGAGACATACAAGGACGATCCGGACTTCCAGGCCGACCTCCAAGCCCTCCTCGAAGACTACGCCGGGCGGCCCACCCCCCTCACCTACTGCGACCGTCTCACTGAACGCATTGGTGGCGCCCACATCTACGCGAAGCGGGAGGACCTCTGTCACACCGGTGCTCACAAGATTAACAACACCCTCGGCCAGATTCTGCTGGCGAGGCGCATGGGCAAGGAGCGCATCATCGCGGAGACCGGGGCCGGGCAGCACGGCGTGGCCACCGCCACGGTCTGCGCCAAGTTTGGGCTGGACTGCGTCATCTACATGGGCGGGGAGGACATGGAGCGCCAACGCCTCAACGTGGAACGCATGGAACTGCTCGGCGCGGAGGTTCGGGCCGCCACTTCGGGGAGCCAAACCCTGAAGGAGGCCACCAACGA
>CAYLMT010000212.1:0-3234 GCA_964384855.1 uncultured Salinivenus sp. | reverse complement strand
TCCATTCGGTTCGTGCGCGGCGTGGCGATCTTCATCTGCTCGAACTCCTCGTGGATCTGCCGCGCCAGCTCCCGGGTGGGCGTGAGAATGAGAACCTGCTGCTCCTTCTTGTCCGGGTTGACGAGGTCGAACAGCGGCAGCAGGAACGCGCCGGTCTTGCCCGAGCCGGTCTGGGACTGCACGATCAGGTCGCGCCCGTCGAGGGTGTAGGGGATGGCCTTGCGCTGAACGTCCATCAGCTCCGTCCAGCCGGCGGCGTGCACCGCCTGCTCCATGTGCCCGGACAGCTCGTCGACCGTCACCTCGTCGAGGGACGGGTCCGGTTCCCGAAGCTCCGACCCGACCTCGTCGCGGCGCCGCTCTTTCTGGGCCTCGGAGGTCAGGTCAATGACGTTCGTGTACTTGCTCTGCGAGATGTCGGCAGCCATGCGACAAACGACTCGGGTTCAAATTCCGTGGGGGGCGTCGAAAGTAAAATCGTCGGCCCTGGCACCGTCGCGTCGCCGGACGAGCACAGGGAAAATGGCTTGTGGAATGTAGCAAAAATGCTACGCGAGCCCTCCCCCGATCGATCCTCTCATTCCTTAACAGATTGCGAAAAGCGGGGACCGTCTCTACATCGAAAGCCCCCCATTCACGTGCAGGACGTGCCCCGTGATGTAATCGGACGCCGGAGACGCCAAAAACAGGACTGCCTCGGCAATCTCCTCAGGGGTGGCGAGCCGATCGAGCGGCACGGCGTCGAGGATGGATTTTCGAGTCTCCTCGTCCAGCTCGTCGGTCATGTCCGTCTGCACGTACCCCGGCGCCACCACGTTTACCGTCACGTTTCGGCTGCCCAGCTCCTTGGCGAGGCTCTTCGAGAACCCGACGATGCCGGCCTTGGAGGCGGCGTAGTTGGTCTGGCCCGCATTGCCCGTGGTGCCCACGACGGAGGAAATGTTGACGATCGAGCCGCTCTCCTGGCGCATCATGGGCATGTACGCCGCCTTGCAGAAGTTGAACACCCCCTTCAGGTTCGTGTCGATCACGTCGTCCCAGTCCTCCTCCGTCATGCGGAGCAAAAGCCCGTCGCGCGTGATGCCGGCGTTGTTGACGAGCACGTCGAGCGACCCAAAGTGCTCCGTCACGGCGTTGACGTGGGCCTTCGCCGCGTCCAGGTCGGCCACGTCCCCCTGCAGCGAAAGCGTCTCGGTGCCCTGCTCCTCAAGCGACTCGACCAGGGCCGCGGCGGCGTCGGTCGACGAACGAAACGTGAACGCCACGTTGGCTCCGGCCCCGGCAAACGCTTCGACGAGGGCACGCCCAATGCCGCGCGTGCCGCCGGTGACGAGAACGGTGGAGCCGCGAAGGTCGACCTGCATGGGTGGGAAGCTGCGTGCTGTGAGCAATCTGGTGTGGTCGGGCCCCGCCGCCATTCGTCCCGGAAGATTGGGAATCCCCTCCAAAAAGGCAAGGCCCTTCCCGCAGGCTTCTCACAGTGCCCCCGCGGCCGTCCACGAGGTGTAAATAGATCGCCATCGCCCGACGCGACCGGGGCCGAGCCCGTCAAGCGAGTCGCTCCCCTCAAAGAAAGACCGGCATCATCGACGGGCGGAGTGCCCAAATGCCTCTTCGGGAGTCCCCCGCTTCGCCCCCTGGGCCGTTTTCTCCTCCGCCCACCGCCACGCAAACTCATGCCGTCCCCCGCCTCCCGTCTGCCGGACGCGGAGCTTCATCGCTGAGGCGTTGGCGAGAATATCGGTCCCATCCACCGTTCGGGGAAAATAGAGCGTGTTGCGGCGGTACAGCGCGGTCTCCCCTCCCGCCACGAAGGCTTCCCGGAGGGGACCATGGTCCGACTGGACCGGGCGGTACGTGTCCTCCCCCACGCGGAGCTCCGTGCGGGCGCTGGGCCCCGTGATGATGCCGTCCATGTTCCGTCCCACGAACCAGTACACCTCGATGTGGACCGTCTCGGAGTACTCGTTGCGCCGCTCGTCGAGAAGCTCCCGGGCCCGCTCCTTCTGGAGCGACAGCACGCCCATCTCCGGCTGGAGGGACATGAGCGAGAGCTCGAGGCTCCAGAAGGTCGCGTAGGTTCGGCTTCGGACGTTGCGCCCCGCACCGATGTTCTGGACACTGCTGGACCACTTTTCGATGAGCGATTCGAAGTCACGGTCGACCTCGAACTCGATCTTTCCGTCGGCCTCCGAAATGGAGAGGGCCTTCAGGGAATCGGGATGGTGATCCACGGTTCGCTCCGACGGCAGGAACCGCTGGGCGATCTTTCCCTCGTCGACCGAGTAGGTATCTCCCCCACCACATCCGACGAGAACCACCGCCGCAAGGCACGAACCGGCGAGCCAGCGAAGAGACGAGAGGGGAACTGGGACGAGTGCACCCATGGGACCGCGACGGTTGCGAGAGAGGCCGGCACGCAGGTTCTGCAACGTGTACGGTATAGCACTCATCCCCCCAGCGTGCGTTCCTCGCAAATACCGGATCCTAGGCCGCAGCCAGGCGCTCAATCTCTTCAGGGGTGCCCGCGCCCATCGTCTCGACGTCCGCGTCCAGGGTGCGGCCGACGAGGCCCTGCAGTACCTGCCCCGTTCCCACCTCCACGAAGCGGGTCACCCCGTCCTCGTGCATGCGGCGAAGCGTGGGGGCCCACCGGACCGGTGAGAGGAGCTGCTCCGTGAGCCGGCGTCGAATCTCGTCGGGGTCCGTCGTCGGCTCGGCCGTCACGTTCGGGTACACCGGGCACCGGGGCGTCTCGATGGTGACCGAGTCGAGCACCTCCGTGAGCCCCTCCCGGGCGTACTCCATGAGGGGAGAATGGAAGGCTCCGCTGACCGGCAGCGGCATGGCGCGTCCCTCCACCGCCTCCGTGGCCCGTTCCACCGCCTCCACGTCGCCGGAAATGACGATTTGACCCGGGGCGTTGTAGTTCGCGGGCTGAACGACCCCCTCTCCCGCCGCAGAAATGTCTTCGCACACCTCTTCGACGTGGGCCGTGTCGGCCCCCAGCACGGCCGCCATGCTGCCCGGGCGTCGGTCTCCGGCCTCACTCATGAGCTCCCCGCGTCGGCGCACCACGCGCAGGCCATCCTCGAACGACAGGGCCCCCACGGCCGCCAGTGCACTGTACTCCCCGAGGCTGTGCCCCGCCACCATGTCGGGCTCCAGGCTGCTCGCCTCCAGCACCGCCATGGCCGCCAGGCTGTGGGTGTAGAGCGCCGGCTGCGTGATCTC
>CAYLMT010000211.1:0-3285 GCA_964384855.1 uncultured Salinivenus sp. | reverse complement strand
GGTTCGTGGCGTCCACGACGTACCAGTCGCGCTCCACCTCGTCCGGCTTGGCGTTGAAGGTCTTGAAGCTTTGCGTGTCCATCGGTCGGAGTCCGTCGGTTGGCACAGGTCCGGAGGACGGGGCGGGCGCACGGCGTGGTGCGGGGCCACAGCAACACAGGCCGCCTGAGTATTGAAAGGGGGCCTGCGGGTTCGCTCCTTGGGGCGGAAGCATCGGCGTTCGAGACGCCGCTCCGCGCTACGTCCTCGCGTCAAAAGATTTATTGCAGTCACTGTGGCACGGACGAGGGCGGGCCAGGTTTTCGCACCCCGAGGGGATTCCTGTAATCTTGACGGAGGTCTCAGGCGGAAACGGACGGACGGAGGGCGTGACCACTCGTCGAGGCTCCGTCCCGGAGGAACTCTGATCGGGGGATAACATTCCATTCAGGCTTTCTCAGACTGACGGAGCGGTCCTGCGCTGGCGCATGTTGACCATCGACATCACGTCCCTTTCGACGGGCATTCACCACCTGGAGTTTGCCCCCTCGGCCAGCCAGGCCGACCTGGATCCCTCCACGTTCCGGGACCTGCAGGTGGAGGTGGAGCTACAGTACCACCGCGACCGCATTCTCGTGAAGCTGCACGCCACGGCCACGGCCGAGTTGACGTGTGACCGCACCCTCCGGCCCTACGACGAGGCCCTGGAGGGACAGTACAACGTGCTCTTCGGCCCGCCGTCGATGGTGGGGCAGGAGGGCGAAGAGTTCGAAGAGGTGCGGCCGCTCACCTCGTCCGATCGGGAAATTGACCTCACGGACGTGGTCCGCGACACGCTGCTCCTCGCCATCCCCCAGCGCCGCATTGCGCCGGGGGCCGAGGACGAGCCCATCGAGCGGGAGTTTGGGGCGACGGACGATGCCGATGACGAAGAGGACGGCCCCGTCGATCCCCGCTGGAGTGCCTTGGAGGAGCTGAAAGACGAAGAGTAGCGGCGTGATGGCCGCGAACGACGAGTTCCTGGGGTGTAAATTCTGAGCGAAATGAGGGTGGGCCGCTGAACACCGGAGGCGATCCTCCCATCATATCGGGGCCTTCGTCCGAGACGCTTGACGGCGCCCCGCCACGAATCCGACGTTCATTGTTCCGACGATCTTGAGTCATGGCTGTCCCGAAACGACGACATTCGAAGTCGCGCACCCGAAAGCGGCGCTCGACGTACTACAACGAGCTGGAACCCCCCCAGCTCATGGAGTGCAACAACTGCGGCAACCCGAAGGTGATGCATCGGGCATGCAAGCACTGCGGGCACTACCGCGGCCGACAGGTCATTGAGCCCTCCGATGAGCTAATGGCGTAGGGGACGGACGCACAGTCGCCCGGCACGTCCCTTCCAACGGAGCCCGTGTTCGGCCCGGCCCTTTCTGCACGTCACGAGCGCCGATCCAGGCCGGTCGTTTTTTTGTCGGGTCTTCGTTCCGAGCACGGGAGTGCGCCCGGCGATTGTCTCTGCGTACGCCTATGTTTCCGCCGGCGTCCCCCACGCTTTTCGGGGAGGAGAGGCCTATGTCTCTGACCCGGCGGGACGGCAGTCGTTGCTCCGGCACGCACGTTCTGGCAGACACACGGACGGTTCGTATGGCAGCATCGCGTATCGCAGTGGACGCAATGGGGGGCGATGAAGCCCCGGAGGCGGTCGTGGAGGGGGCGATCCAGGCCCTTCACCAGACGGAGGACGACCTGTCGGTGCTCCTCGTGGGCCCTGAAGAACAGATCCAGGACCTCCTATCATCGCGACCCGAGGCGTCGGACGAACGGCTTCGGATTATCGACGCTCCCGAGGTGATCGGGATGGGGGAGGCGCCGTCGACCGCCGTCAAGCAGAAAACCAACTCGTCGATCCACCGGGGCCTCGCGGCCCATCACGACGGCCACGCCGACGCCTTCGTGAGTGCCGGGAATACGGGTGCCATCATGGGGGCGTCCATGTTCATCCTGCAACGGATTCCGGGCGTGGAGCGGCCGTCGATTGCCGGATTCTTCCCGAACCTCAAGGGGTCCTCCGTCGTCCTCGACATCGGGAGCAACGTCGACTGCAAGCCGGCCCACCTTCTCCAGTTTGCCCGGATGGGCACCGTCTACGCGCGACAGGTCCTAAAGGCCGATCCGCCCTCTGTGGGGCTCCTCAACATCGGTGAGGAGCCGGGCAAGGGCAACGAGCAGGTGAAGGCGGCCCACGATCTGCTCCAGGACGCCGAGGACGTGCACTTCGTCGGCAACGTGGAAGGGGGCGATCTGCTCTTCTACGCCGCCGACATTATTATTTGTGACGGCTTTGTCGGCAATGTCCTCCTGAAGTTCGGAGAGAGCATGTCGACGGTCCTTTCCGACATGTGCCAGCAGGAGATGGAGCGTCAGGGCCTTGCGCCCGAGGAGCAACAGCTCGTTTCGGGCGTGCTCGATGAGGTGCGCGAAGGATTTGATCCGGAGTCGCAGGGAGGGGCGCCCCTCCTCGGGGTCAACGGAAATGTGCTCGTCGGGCACGGAAGCTCCACGGCGGACGTCATTGCCCAAATGATCCACGCGGCCCGCACCATCGCCACTGAAAACGTCGCCCTCGCCCTGGAGAAAGCGTTCCGGTCGTCCTCCGCGTAGCATCCGAGCGGGTCCCGTCTTTTTCCCACTGTCTGTTTGCCTCATGCCTTCCCCCTCGTCCTCTTCTCGCCAGGCCGCCATCACGTCCGTCGGCCATTACCTTCCCGAGACACGGCTGACGAACGGCGACCTGGAGGAGATGGTGGAGACCAGTGACGAGTGGATCCGCACGCGGACCGGCATTCAGGAGCGTCGCATCCTCGGCGACGACGGCAAGGCGACGGCCTTCATGGCCACGGAGGCCGCCCAGGAAGCCCTCGATAAACGCGGAATTGGACCGGACGCGGTGGACCTGATCGTTGTGGCCACGGTGACGCCCGACATGCTCTTCCCGGCCACGGCCTGCCTCGTGCAGGACAACCTCGGGGCGTCCAACGCGTGGGGATTCGACCTGTCGGCGGCGTGCAGCGGCTTCATCTACGCCCTCACGACGGGGGCCCAGTTCATCGAGACGGGTCAGGCGGAGACGGTGCTCGTGATTGGGGCCGACAAGATGAGCTCGATCGTGGACTACACGGACCGCACCACCTGCATCCTCTTCGGCGATGCGGCAGGGGCGGTGGTGCTGGAAGCCGACGAGGAGGCGGGGCTCCACGACGCGGTGCACCACGTGGACGGCGAGCACGGCGACCTGCTGTGCATGCGGGGCGG
>CAYLMT010000210.1:0-3314 GCA_964384855.1 uncultured Salinivenus sp. | reverse complement strand
CCGCGGTTATACACGTCGCTGTGGTAGATCTCCTCAGCCGTAGTAGGCTCCGTCCGGGCGATGGGCGTGCCCCCCGTGATCGACGTCCGGGCTTGTTCGATTCGGGAATGGTAGGCGCTGTCCCCGTGTACGTGCTCCGCATACATTGCCTCCAGGTACGTGGTGGTCCCCTCGTGAAGCCAGAAGTCCTTCCAGTCTTGTACAGTCACGAGGTTACCGTACCATTCGTGGGCCAACTCATGGAAGTGAAGTGCATCGAACGACAGGTCGTTGCCAAGCCCACCTGATTCGAAGTCGTGTCCGTAGGCAAGAAGCGATTGGTGCTCCATGCCCAGGAAGGGAGTCTGTGCAACCCCATACTTGTCAGCGCGAGGGGGATAGGGACCTAACGTTCCTTCGAGAAACCGCACTTGATCGAGAAATGCCGGTAGAGCCCGAGCGGCACGGCTGGTATCGGACGGCAAAACGTACGCCGAGACCGGCACGGCCTCGCCGCTGGTGCTGGCGTACGTGGTGTCGAGGTGGACGTACGGGGCTGCGTTCAGAGTGACGTTGTACGTATTGATCGGCGTGGATACGTGCCACCGGTAGGTCTCGGTCGAGTCCGACGCCCGTTCGACCGATCGCAGCCGTCCATTGGAGGCGGCGACGAGCGAGTCGGGAACCGTGAAGGCAATGTCCATCGAGTCTGGTTCATCGGACGGGTGATCCTTCACCGGCCACCAGAGATCGGCCCCCTCCGTCTGGCAGGAGGTCGCAATCCACGGCGCGCCCGTCGGGGTTTCCTCCCACGTCAACCCTCCGTCCCAAGGTGGATTTGGAGCGACCCGGGGGGCCCCCTCGTACGACACCGCGGCGTGGAGCGTGTCACCGGGTGCGTACGACTGGCCCAGCTCAATCCACAACTCGTTCTGACCGTTTTTCCGCTCCACAGGACGACGCTCCCCTTGCCCGCTTACCTCCCACGCCTGACCCACGGACAGCCGGTGATCGAGGTTGAGCACGAGAACCTCCAGCGGTTCTTCGACGACCGCGCGCACCTCAACCTCCCCCTCGATTCGCTGCCGGGCCGGGGCCACCGTCACAGCCAGGTCGTAATAAAAGACATCGTAGGCCGCCTGCTCAGGAGGCAACGGCCCACCCGAATCTTGCGCCGACGTTGAAGAGCAACCATTCAACCCCCACGAGAGCAGGAGCAACGTGAGGATCCGGACGACACGGCGATGGACCATTTCACGACCAGAGATGGAGGGGAGAAACAACACCGGGCCAGGGGCTTCTGCTCACACCCCGTCGCTGCCGGCCAGAAGAATCTCTAGATACGCCCACGTGCTGCCCAGGGCGAATCCACAGGCACTCCCGATGAGCCCCACGAGAAGGACATCGAGCAGATAGAGCCCCGTCCCGTGCATCGTGAGGGGATCGTAGAGAAACACCGAGGTGGTCAGGGCAGCACAGATCGGAATCGTAATCTTATTCTTCTCGCGAATGAGTCGATATTCCCCCGAGAGCCCCTGGACCCGATCCACAATGTCCTTACTCACACGCACCTTCTCCGCACTGCGCCACCGCTCCGCGTAGGACCGGCGCCGACCTCGCTCCCCGGACGCTCCGTCGTCCGAGTCGGTGCCATTGTAGGGGCCTCGGGTCCAGCGACCGTCCTCCGTGTCGCTTAGAACCTCGAAGGCTTCCCGGACCCGCAAAAACTCACGCTGCGCCTTCTCTTTCTCACCCTCTTCAGCCTGATCCGGATGACACTCCAGCGCCCGGCGGCGAAACGCGTGTTTGAGTTCCTCCTGTGACGCGCCCGGATTCACTCCCAGAATGTCGTGGTACGTGCTCATGGCGCCACGAAACCGGATGCAACGGACAGGACGTGCGCGTCCTTCACAGGAGTTGAACCTGTCCGGGGCCGGTCTGTTGCGGCGGCGTCAGTCCGCGAGCTTCTCCTTCATCTCCGCCAGCTTCATGAGCGCCTCGACCGGCGTAATGCGGTTCGGGTCCAGCTCGCCGAGCATCTCCTTGATTTCTTCTGCGGTGGGGTCCGGCTGCGCGAAGAGGTGCCCCTGGTGGGCCTGGCTGTCCTCCAGGTCGGGCACGGCCTCGGCGTCGCCCTTCTTGGCGCGCATGCCGTCGCCCGACGGTTGTCCGTCGGAGGACGGGTCGCCTGTTTCGTCACCGCCCACCTCCAGGTGCTGGCTCTCCAGATTTTGAAGCACCTCGCGGGCTCGCGCGATCACGGCATCCGGCAGCCCGGCCATCTTGGCCACTTCGATCCCATATGAGTGGTCCGCCCCGCCAGGAATGAGCTTGCGGAGGAAGACGATCTCCCCGTCGTGCTCGCTCACCTGAATGCGGTAATTGTGCACCCGCTCCAGGCGGTCGGCCATCGCGTTCAGCTCGTGGTAGTGCGTGGCGAAAAGGGTGCGGGCCGCCACCTCGGGCCGCTCGTGCAGGTACTCGACAATGGCCCAGGCGATCGAGAGACCATCGAACGTGGAGGTGCCGCGGCCCACCTCGTCGAATAGAATGAGGGATCGCGAGGTGGCGTTGTTGAGAATGTTGGCCGCCTCGTTCATCTCCACGAGGAACGTGCTCTCCCCCGCCGCGAGGTTGTCGGAGGCCCCGACGCGCGTAAAAATGCGATCGACCACGCCAATCTGCGCCGCGTCGGCCGGCACGAACGAGCCCACCTGCGCAAGCAGGACGATGAGGCCCACCTGCCGCAGGGCGACGCTCTTTCCGGCCATATTGGGCCCCGTGATGATGAGGATCTGCTCGTCGTCCGGGTCGAGGTACATGTCGTTCGGAATGAACGGATCACCCGGCGGGAGGGTCTGCTCCACGACCGGGTGACGGCCCTCCTCAATGTCGATGGCGAGCCCATCATCCACCGAGGGACGCGCGTACTCGTGTTGTTCGGCCACTTCCGCCAGCCCCGCAAAGCAGTCGAGATGGGCCAGGAGTTCGGCGTTCTCCTGAAGGACGCCCGTCTGCTGGGCAATCATGTCCCGGAGCTCCGTGAAGAGGTCCTGCTCCAGCGTCTCGATCTTCTCCTCCGCCGTCAGGATCTTCTCCTCCATCTCCTTCAACTCGGGCGTCACGTACCGCTCCGAGTCCACGAGCGTCTGCTTGCGAATATAATCGTCGGGCACTTTCTCGGCGTGCGTGTTCGTCACCTCGATGTAGTACCCGAAGACCTTATTGAATCCGACCTTGAGCGACGGGATGTCGGTGCGCTCACTCTCCTCTTTTTCCAAATTGGCCACCCAGTCCTTGCCTTCCTGTGCGATGGTCCGCAGCTCGTCGAGCTC
>CAYLMT010000209.1:0-3368 GCA_964384855.1 uncultured Salinivenus sp. | reverse complement strand
TGATGATGCCGTCGACCGTCGTTTCGAGGATGGCCTGGGCCTTGGCCTCACTCTCGCGCTGGGCCTGACGCACCTGCTTGTAGCGGAGCACGACCGCCACCGCCGTCCAGAGACCTGCCAGCACCAGGCCCCGGTTCGTGAGCGCCTCGACCGGGATGTCCGTGTCGTACTGGAGGACGCACCCGAGGCCGACGAACACCGTCGTAAGGAGCCCAAATACAAGCGTCGGATTGCGTCCCGACAGGAAGAGCGTCAACAAAATGACCGCAACCTGAAGCATCTCGACGGTCGGCCCGACGGGCAGCAGCCAGTCGAGAAGAAAGAACGCCCCGGACAGCAGGCTGAGGCCGATGTAGAGGAGACCACGTCGCGAGCGAGAAAGCATAGACGGAGTCAGGGCGAAGGAGAGAATGGGTGCGGCGTCGGGAAAGGAATGAGGTCGATCGTAGCACGGGCTGTACGCCGAGTGTGGGGAATTTTCCCACAAACGCCCTTCGGAAGTTCCTACGGCGGAATGGGAGGGCCGCCGGACCGACGGGGCAGTTCCTCGGGCGTTCCTTGTTAATGCTCTTTGCGGGGCAGGGTTCGTCTCGGTCGACCGTTTTGGCGGCCGCTCCGCCTCCCTCATCCTCCCTGGTGTGCAATGCTCCACGCCGCCCACATTCTGTGTTTGGGGTCGTCCACGTCGGCGGTCGGAACGCAGGCTGCGTACCTGGCCCGCCATGTGGGGGCGACGCTTCACGTGATGCCACCGCCGACCTCCGGGCGAGCCTCGGAGGCGGACAACGAACTGGCCACTCTCGAGCCGACGGGGACGCGGGTTTCGGAGGGGGAAGCAGTGCCGACCTGCATCGTGGAGACGCGACCCAGCTCCGTGGCGGCGGTGCTCCGGTACGTGTCCGACGCAGACATCGACCTCGTGGTGGCCGACACCCCGCCCGACCGTGGACCGGTCCCGCCGCTTGCGACCGACGTGTCACAGGCCCTTACTAGGCGCCTCCACTGTCCCGTCTTTGTCGTAGAGCAGAGGGCCGACCCGGACACTATCCAGCGCCTCCTTGTCCCTACCGACCTCTCCGACCGTGCACTCCAGGCCTTTCGGCACGCCGTGGCGCTGGCACGCCTGTACGACGCCGAGATCGACGTGCTGCACGTAATCGAGTCGCTTCCGTACGTGGCCCTCACCCCCACGGACCGACTTTCTCTCGGATCCACGACCTTGTCGGAGCGTCGTTGGCGCCGCCGGCTCCGCACCTTTGTTCAGGAAGGCGAGGCGGCGGACGTCCGGGTTCGGCGCCACATCACGTACGGCGACGCTGCGGACCAAATTAGCCGTTTTGCTGATCGGGCCGACGTAGATCTGATGGTGCTTGCGGCGCGTGGCACTGGAGAGGGAGCGGAGGTCCCGTTCGGGGCGGTTGGGAAGCGCGTGTTGGGCCGGATAACGTGTCCCTCGTTTTTGGTGCGGACATCGGAGGCGTCCCTCCTTTCCCCACCCAACGATGCGGCATAGCGCGTCCGTTGCTGGCCGTCCACCCCAGAAATGGACGCCGTCGACTCCTTTCGTTACATTGAGCGCGCATCCATTCGCCGTCCTTCTGCATTGCTCTGCACATCCATGTCCACGCCCACCCCGTACCAGGAATCGTCCCCTGCGACGCTGCCGGCACCTTGCCCGACCCAGCCCGTGGCGAGCCGGCCAGTCGACACCGATACCCCCGTGTTCGACTGGACGCCGGTGCCCGACGCCACTCGCTATCGCGTCCAGATTGCGAGTACGGAGGCCTTCGAGGTCGTGCACTACGACGAAACGACGGACCGAGGGGCCGCCGTGCCACTGGACTCGGTGCTTCCTGACGAGGTTTCAATTGTCTGTTGGCGCGTGCAGGCGGAGGGAGCGGACGGGGCCCTCTCCGACTGGAGCGAGCCCGCCCACTTTGCTCTTCCGACGGCGGACCTGGACACTGCAGCGAGCACGGTTCGAGTGGAGGCGCCGCCGGTTCCGCTCCACCCCACGAGCGATCAGGATCCTCCCGTCGACGAGAGTGCGGTTCCGTTTACCTGGGAGGGCGTTCCGGAGGCCACTGGGTACCAAATACAGGTGGCGCCGACCGAGGACTTCTCGGACCCGGCCGTTGACTTCACGGTCGACCAAACGACATCGGTAACCCTCTATGATACGCTAGCAGGGAAGGGGGCGTCCTTCCACTGGCGCGTCCGCCCGCTCTTTCGCGTGGCCGAGCCCGGGCCCTGGAGTGATCCCATTTCGTTCGCCGTCGCGCCGCCCGTGGGAGAAGAGGAAAACCTTGCCTCGGAGGCCGAAGATCCGCACGCCGAGGCTCGGGCCGCGGGTCCGGCGATGCGGGCTCGCACGAGCAAAGCCCTGTCGCTCACGATGTGTCTCCTCGTCGTGTTGAGCTTTCTCGCCACCATAGCGCTGATCGCCCTCGCCGGCTAAACCGGCGACGGACTCCCAGTTCGTGTACCGAATTCCTCGTTCGTCCATGATTCAACGACGCACGGTCGGCATCGTCGGGACTGGAAACGTCGGCACCGCGGCGGCCTACGCCATGTTCAACCAGGGGTTGGCCAGCGAACTTCTCCTCCTCGACCAGGATACCCGTCGGGCGGAGGGGGAGGCGATGGACCTCATGCACGGACAGCAATTGGTGGGGCGCATCACGTGCCGGGCGGTCGACTATCCGGCCCTCAACAGTGCTCAAATCATCGTCCTTTCGGCCGGGGCCAGCCAACGGGGCCCCGACGAATCGCGGCTCGACCTGCTCCGGCGAAACGCCAATATCTTCCGCGAGATCATCCTTCAACTCGACAAGCACGCGCCCGACGCCATTCTCGTGGTGGCGACGAATCCGGTCGACGTTCTCACGTACGTCTGCCAGGAGCTGAGCAGTCGCCCGGATCGGCGCATCATCGGCACCGGGACGCTCCTGGACACGGCCCGCTTCCGGGCCCTGCTCGGGCGGCACTACGGGGTGGATCCTCGCTCGGTGCACGCCTACATTCTGGGCGAGCACGGCGATTCCGAGGTTCCCATCTGGAGTAACGCCACCATTGGGGGGCAGAACATCTACGAACAGCCCGTGCTAGGGAAGGCGTGGGACCCGGACACGATGCAGTCGATTTTTGAGGAGGCCCGCGACGCGGCCTACGAGATCATTGACCGAAAGGGCCACACCGACACGGCCATCGGGGTGGTCATCGCGCGCATCGTACGAGCCGTGCTCGAGGATCAGCAGAACGTGCTGCCCGTGAGCACGCGGCCAAGGGGGGCGTACGGCATCAACGACGTGTGCCTCAGCATCCCGTGCGTGGTGGGCCTGGAGGGGGTGGAGAAGCACGTGAACCCC
>CAYLMT010000208.1:0-3370 GCA_964384855.1 uncultured Salinivenus sp. | reverse complement strand
GCGAGTCGACGAGGGCCTCGTTCCGGCCGTTGTACACAACGAGTTCGTCCGAGTCCCCCCCACATCCGAGCAGGGACAGGGCCAGGGTGAAGACGAGACTGAGACTGAGGAGTCGTTTCATGGAGCGTACGCGTTGATCTGAGTGAGCTGTCAATTTGTTTAGATTGATTCTAAAGAAGGAGGGGGAAAGATGACACGGAACGCCCCCTTAGAGGCGTTTAAATCGCAGAAACTCCACACGGATCGAACCTCCGCCCCCATGGATCGCACGTCTGACCGGGCCCCCGTTGCCTTCCCACGCCGTCGCGCAGGTGCGAGTCTGTGTCCAGATCTTACAGCCGGCTCGTCAATGGCAGCCTGCCCTCCTTGCCCGGATGGGGTAGAAACTCCAATGCCGCACGCTCACCCGTGTCCTACCGACCTCCCTCGTAGGGCTTTAGACCGCTGAGCTGGCATTGCCCGATAAGGCCTCTCAAAGACATTTGCCCCGTTCTGGGCCGGGTTCGATTGTCTTCCCGGCCTCGGTCTCTTTTCTTCGTGGGTACTTGATTCGCCCGTTTCCGCACTCCTCCCTCCCCACCGATGATCCGCAGAGCTGCTCTCGCCTTGCTGTTCGCGTTCACCCTTCCTCTTCTCGCCCACGGTCAGGACACGCCCTTCTCTCGCATGGACGTGTTCGACCTGGAGTGGGTGACCAATCCGCAGGTGTCCCCCGACGGGGACCAGATCGTGTACCAGCGGCGGGGCATGGACGTCATGGACGACCGCCGCACCTCCGCGCTCTGGCTCCTCAATGCCGACGGCACCGGACACACGAAGCTGACTACCCGGACGGTCGACGAATCGTCCCCGCGCTGGTCCCCGGACGGCTCGAAGATCGCCTTCACAAGCTCGGACGACGAGCACGGCACCGAACTCTACGTTCACTGGGTGGAGAAGAACAAGACCGCCCGCATCACGCAGCTGGAGAATGCCCCGAGCGGGCTGTCGTGGTCGCCGGACGGCACCCATCTCGCGTTCTCGATGCACGTGTCGGCCCCCGAACCGACGCTGGCGTCGCCGCCGGAGGCCCCGGACGGCGCCGACTGGGCGGAGCCGCCCCGCGTGGAGACCCGCCTCAATCACGAATCGGACGGGACGGGCGTCCTGGACTACGGGTACGACCACCTGTTCGTCGTGCGCGCCGACGGCGGCCGCGCCCGGCAGGTGACCACCGGCGACTACCACCACTCCAGCCGCCCGGTGTGGACGGCCGACGGCGAGGCGCTGATCTACTCGGCCAACCGCCACGACAACTGGGAACGAGAGCGCCGCAACTCGGAGCTCTATTCGGTGCCGGTGGACGGGGGCGAAAGCACGCCGCTGACGGACCGCTTCGGCCCCGACCATACGCCCCGCGTGTCGCCGGACGGGGAGACGATTGCCTACCTCGGGTACGACGACGAAGTCCAGACGTACCAGGTAACCCGGCTCTACGTGATGGACCGGGACGGCTCCGACCGGCGAGCCGTGGACCTGAGCCTGGACCGGTCGATCGACGACATCGCCTGGGACGAGGAAGGCGAGGGCCTGTATATCCAGTACGAGGACGAGGGCACCACAAAGCTGGGGCACACGACCCTCGAGGGCGCGACCGAGGTGGTCGCGGAAAATCTCGGCGGCACGTCGATCGGCCGTCCCTACGGCGGGGGCGACTTTTCCGTGTCCAACACCGGTCGCCTCGCCTTCAACCAGACCTCGCCCGCCCATCCCGCCGAACTGGCGGTGACGCGTCGGGGGCAAGACAGGGCCCGGCAGCTCACGGACCTGAATGGGGACCTCCTCGACGACCGCACCCTGGGCACCGTGGAGGAGATCCGTTACTCCTCCTCAAAGGACGGACGGGAGATCCACGGATGGGTCGTCAAGCCGCCCAACTACGATCCAAACCGCACCTATCCGCTGATGGTGGAAATCCACGGCGGACCGATCTCCAACTACGGCGACCGGTTCTCGGCGGAGATTCAGCTCTACGCGGCGGCCGGGTACGTCGTGTTCTATCCCAACGCGCGGGGCAGCACCAGCTACGGGGAGGAGTTTGGCAACCTGCTCTACAACAACTTCTCGGGGGGCGAATACCAGGATATCATCGACGGGGTGGACCGACTCGTCGAGAGAGAATACGTTTCGGAAGACAGCCTGTACGTCACCGGTGGGAGTGCGGGCGGCACCTCCGCCGCCTGGATCGTGGGGAAAACCGACCGGTTCCGGGCCGCAGCCGTGCAAAAGCCCGTCACCAACTGGATCAGCAAAACGCTGGCGGCGGATAATTACTACGGCTACGCGGAGTACCGGTATCCGGGCCAGCCGTGGGAGAACCCGATGGAATACTGGAACGTGTCCCCCGTCTCCCTCCTCGACTCCATGAGTACGCCGACGGTCGTCATCGTGGGAAGCGAGGATCTCCGCACACCCCCCTGGCAGGCGAAGCAGCTCTACAACGGCCTGAAGCTCCGCGGCGTGGAGGCGGCCTACGTCGAGATTCCAGGGGCCTCCCACGGAATTTCGTCCCGGCCCAGTCAGCTCATCGCGAAGGTCGACCACGTCCTCGGCTGGTTCGACCGGTACCGATAACTGATTCCCAAAGCGCTGATCGAGGAGGATCAGTCTGCGTGCCTTGCCACGAGCCGCTCAACGGCCTCAAGCAGACGGGCGGGCTGCTGCGCACGCTTCCGCTCGCGAACCCCCTCTGTCAGCCGCCCCGCCCAGTCGTCCCGAAAGAAGCGAACAATGGCCTGCGCTAGGGCCCCCGGCTCTTCGGGCGGTACGACGAAGCCCGCTTCCTCGTGCGGAATCGACTCCGCGAGACCGCCCACGTCCGTGACCACCATCGGCGTTTCGAAGTGGGTTGCGATCTGGGCGACCCCGCTCTGGGTGGCCGACACGTACGGCTGCACCACGAGGTCGGCCGCGCAAAAGTAGGTGGGCACCTCGCCGGACGGAATGTAGTCGTCGTGCCAGTGCACGCGGTCACTCAGGTCGTGCGTCTGGATGAGGCGGCGGTAGCGCTCAGGATCGTCGTAGGGCTCCCCGGCGACGACGAGGTGCACATCGGGCACCGCCTCCAGCACCTCCGGCATCGCCTCCAGGAGGACATGTAGGCCCTTGTACTCACGCACAAAGCCAAAGAAAAGGCACACCGGCGCGTCCTCGGGCAGGTCGAGTGCCGCTCGGGCCTCATCTTTGGAGACGGGATCGCCAAACCGCTCGTAGACCGGGTGGGCAATCTGTGCGATCTGTGCCTCGGGCCCGACCAGCTGTCGGGTGTCGGCAGCCACGGCGTCGGACATCACGACGTGCCCGGCGCAGCTGCGCAGGAAAAAGCGGCTGA
>CAYLMT010000207.1:0-3371 GCA_964384855.1 uncultured Salinivenus sp. | reverse complement strand
GCACATCAGCACCTTCGTCGGGACCGGTAGGGCCTCGAATCCACCCATGGGACCCAGGGTCCCAAAGCCTGGGCCAATGTTGCCCAGCACAACCAGCGTGCCGGAGAAGGCTTCATTGAGCGCGAGGTCGATTCCTACACGATGAGCGTCGATGGCAATGAAGCCGGTGCTGCCGATAACCAGGAGGAGGTAGGCCAGGATCACGATGAGGATGCCCCGGACCACCGGCTCCTTCACCGCACGTCGCCCCAGCCACATCGGTCGTACGGACGAGGGGTGGATCATCTGAAAGAGCTCGCGCCCGATGACCTTGAATCCGACGATCCACCGCATCAGCTTGAGGCCGCCGGAGGTGCTGCCCACGCACCCGCTGGCGAACATGAGGAGGAGCAGGACCGCGAGGATCTCTTCGCTCCAGACGGCAAAGTCGGTGCTGGCATAGCCCGTGGTGGTGAGCAGGGTCGCCGTCTGGAACGTGCCGTGCCGGAGCGTCTCTTCGAGTCCGGCGAACTGGCCATCGCCCCAGAGCATGAGACTTACCAGGAGGCTTCCTCCGGCGAAGAGTGACAGGTAGACCTTGAACTCCGTGTTGCGAACGGGCGCTTTGGGGTTCGAGAAGATCGTCTGCCAGAGCAGCGTAAAGTTCATCGCCGCCACGAACATGAACGGAATGATGATCCACTGCACCGTGGGGGCAAACGCCTCGATGCTCCGGGCCTGTGGCGAGAAGCCGCCGGACGGAATCGTCGTAAAGACGTGTGCCACGGCCTGGTACGGCGTCATCCGGGGGGCCAGCCCGCCGTAGTGCACGCCGAGGAGGAGCACCAGGAGCACCCCCGAGCACCCGATATATAGCAGCCAGAGGCGCCGGGCCGTTTCGGCGATGTGCGGAGTGAGGCGCTCCAGACGCGGGCCCGGCACCTCCGCGTCCAGAAACTGAGCCCCCCCGGCCGACAGGCGCGGCAGGATGGCGACCGCCAGTGCAAGGATCCCCATGCCGGCAATCCACTGCGTGAGCTGACGCCAGAGCATGAGGGCCGCCCCGTGCTTCTCGATGGAAATGTCGAGCAGGATCGTCGACCCGGTTGCCGAAAAGCCGCTAAAGCTCTCGAAGATGGCGTTGATGGGCGTGGCAAAGCTGCCCGTTCCGCTCAGGAGGTACGGGATGCTCCCGAGAAGCGAGACCACCAGCCAGGTGAGCGTCACGAGCAGGAAGCCGTCCTCGACTGTAAGCTCGTTGTCGCCTCCGGCCCACTCCGCAGTTGCGCCAATGCCAAACGCGATCCCCAGCGGCACGAGGAAGGGCACCACTGAGGTGCCGTGGTATACGGCCACAGCCGTCGGCACCAGAAAGACGGCCGAGAACCATTTCAGGACCGGCCCCAGCACACTGCTGACCCGACGAAGTCGACGACCTGCGATCATATTGCTTCCAGGACTTCGGCCGAAACGTCTGTCTCAACGAACATGACGAGATGGTCTTGGGGCTCCAGGACAGTTCTGCCCCGAGGGATGATCACCTCGCCGTTCCGAATAACCGCTCCCAGAACAAAGTTGTGGGGCACCGCTTCGACGGCTTCCTCGATCGGGCGTCCCACGAGGGGACTTTCCGCCGTGAGCTCCACCTCGACGACCTCTCCGCGGTCGCGTTCAACGAACGTGATTTTTTCGATTCCCCGCACGCGGGTGTGCCGCAGAATCTCTTCGATGACCTCCCGGCGGGGGTTGACTGTGGTGTCGATGCCACTACTCGTGAACACCGACTCGTAGATGTCACGGTGTACCACCGACAGCACCCGTTCGGCCCCGAGATCCAGGCTCAACACAGACGTGAGGAGATTTCGCTCGTCGGGTGTGAGGGCCGAGACCACGAGGTCGGTGTCCGCCATGCCTTCTCGGCGCAAGAATTTCGGGTCGGTCGCGTCGTTCTGAAGGACCAACGTGTCCGGCAGCTCCTGGGCGAGCGCGCGGGCCCGTTCGGGGTCTTTCTCTACGAGGCGGGGCTGAAGGCCGCGCTGTTCGAGCATCCGGGCCGTCTGGTACCCAATTTCGCCCCCGCCCAGAATCATGATCTGACGGGCCTGCCGAACCTGGGGCTTTGGCGTGAGCGTTCCTGCAAATTGCTCGACCTGACTCGGCCGCCCAATGACCAGCAGGCGGGTGCCAGGGCGAAGGCGGGTAGTCCCGCGGACGATCTCCATGTGCTCGTCGTCGAACACCGCCACAAGGTTGACGCCGTCGCTCAGCCGCAAGGCCTGAACGGTCTTTTCGGCGACCGGGCTCTCCTCAGGGACGGTAAATTCGGCCATGACGACCCGTCCCTGCCCAAAGTGTTCAACGTTGCGGGCGGTAGGCAATCCCACGACCTCGACGATATTGCGCGCCGTGAGGTGATCTGCTCCCACCATAAAGTCCACGTTGAAGGCCTCTCGGAGCTGCGACCAAGTGGAGAGGTATTCCGTCTCGGCGACGCGGGCAATGGTGAAGGCGCCTTTGTTCAGTGCCCGAGCCGTACTACAGATGAGAATGTTGCTACGGTCGTCGCTCGTGCTCCCGATTACCAGGTCGGCATCCTGTACCTCCGCGGCTTCAAGGACCTCAATCCTGGCCCCGTTTCCTTCGTAGGTGAGGACGTCGGTTTCTGCTCGAATCGATTCGAGGCGGTCGGGATCTTTGTCGACCGCGACGACCTCGTGCTCTTCGGCCAGCGCGTGGGCCACGCTGCGACCCACTTGCCCGACCCCAATGACGACAACTTTCATGAAGAAGGGGATCGTCCGTCTCTGGAACTGCTCGGAAAGGGGTTCCGCCGCACGCGGATGGTGAAGAACCAGGTTTCTATGCCCGGTACCCCCCTGGGGTGCGCCATCTCAAAAATGGCTCCTGAGGGGGGGAAGTACAACACCCGCCTGGATTTCGTCACGGATTCCGGAGGTTTTCGCTCTACTGTCGGGAGACGGTTTCCCCGAGACCATCGTCGAACCGACCCGACTTGGGGAACGGACACACGGCCAATTCATTTTATGCAGGAGAGATCATAAAATTGATGCATACAAACGAAATGAAGCGAGTCACCATCAGCATTTCCGAGGAGATCGACGCACGCGTCCGCCAATGGGCAGAGGAGGAAGACAAATCACTCTCCCAGGTCTACGCCGATGCCGTAGAGGCCCATCTTCGGGAGAAGCGTCGACAGAAAGCGGCCCAGCGCGTCGCGTCCATTCTCGAGCGGACCACGGTGCAACCAGGTGCCGTCGAGGAACTTCATCGCGAGCGGGAGGCCTCTGATCGTTCATTTCCACAGTCTCTGTAATCGTGCCTCGATACGGTCTCGATACCGGCTTTTTCTTTCGCCTCTTTTCGGGCACCGA
>CAYLMT010000206.1:2144-3376 GCA_964384855.1 uncultured Salinivenus sp. | reverse complement strand
TTCAGCGCGTTGGCCTCCGCCTCGATCGCGTCGAGCGACTCGTCGCGCCCCTTCTGTGCAAATCGCGTCGTGAGATCGTCCAGCGCAAAGTGTAGAGCGTAGGTCGTAGCCAGCCGCGGGAGGAGGCGCCGCTTGTGGGTGCGATAATCGAGCAGGGGCACCTCCGGCTCGTCCTTCGGGCCAAATTGTCGGCGGCGGTTGCCGTAGCGCACGGCAATCGTAAGGCCTGATTTGGCCGCACTGAGTCCGGCCCGGGCCACGCTGATGCGCCCTCCGATCAGGGTACTAAGCATTGTGAAGAAGCGCTTGCCGGGGCTCGGGATGGGACTGTCGTAGGTCCCGTCCGGAGCCACCTGGGCATACCGGTCGAGCAGATTCTCACGCGGGATCCGCACCTGGTCGAACCAGAGGCGCCCGTTGTCCACGCCGTTAAGGCCGACTTTTTCGCCGCAGTCCTCGATGCGGACGCGAGGCTGAGGCGTACCGTCTTCGGACCGAATGGGCACGAGGAACGCGTGAACACCGTGCTCCTCCCCATCGGTCTGGAGCTGCGCGAAGACCGTCGCCATCTGCCCGTGCGCCGCGGCGTTGCCGATCCATTCCTTTCGCGCGGCGTCGTGGGGCGTGTTGATCACGAACTCTTCGGTGTCGGGGTCGTAGCGGGCAATCGTTTCCAGCTCCCGGACGTTCGATCCATGCCCCCATTCCGTCATGGCAAAACAGCCGGGCAGGTCGAGGCTACCCGCGCGTTCCAAGTACGCCTCGTGGTGGCGCTCCGTGCCGAGCCGGTGGATGCTACCCCCGAACAGACCAAACTGCACCCCGAACTTGATGACCATGCTCAGGTCGTGGTAAGCGAGCGTCTCGAAGGCGACGATAAATTTTTCCATGTCGCCGTCCCCGCCGTACTCTTCGGGATAGGCCAGCGCCCCGAACCCCTGCTCGGCCAGCAGCTTGCACCACTCCAGAACCTGCTCGCGATAGGCTTCGGTGTCCAGATCGTCCCGATACTCAAACGCAGGATCCTGAATAAGCGTCCGGATGTGCTCGCGAAGATCCGCGTGGCGGCCATCCAGAAGCCGAGTCATCGTGTCGACGTCAAACGGCGCATCCGGCTCGACCGGGGACGGCGCGGGCCGCTCGCCCAGAAGGTCGCCCACCACCTCCTCCCCGTCGACATTCAGTGCGGCCTCAATGTCTTCTAACGCCCGCCGGGTGGCATCTGGCAGCAC
>CAYLMT010000206.1:0-2044 GCA_964384855.1 uncultured Salinivenus sp. | reverse complement strand
GGCGTGAGCACCCCGTCGGCCCAAGCGACGTACAGCAGCGGGAGGACGGCGCGAACCTGGGGCGAGGCGGTATCGAGCATCACAGCTGAGCGTGGATGCGTGGGAGAATGAAAGTGCTGGTGTGCGGTAATCGTCCAAAATATTCCGCCGATATGCCCCCCTGCCCATCCTCCCGTGCACTCAAACAGCCCGCATGTGCCGGGAATGATCGTGTACGGCGTCGACAAAGATGCGGGCGTGCTCGGGGTCATGGTCCGGCAGCATGCCGTGGCCCAGGTTGGCGATGTGGTGGTGCGGCCCAAAGCCCGCTAACATATGCTGCACCTCGCGCCGCAGTGCCTCGGGAGGGGCGTAGAGCGCACAGGGGTCGAGATTGCCCTGCAGGACGGCCCGGTCACCCACCGTGTCGCGGGCGGCCTCCGGGTCCATCGTCCAATCCAGGCTAATCACGTCGTAGTCCGTGTCCGCCAGTGCGTCCAGGGCGTAGTGCGCCCCCTTCGCAAAGACCACGAGCGGCACGTCGGGATGCACGTCCTTCACCCGTGCGGCGATCTCGGCAAGGTATGGAAGACAAAACGCACGGAAGGTCTCCGGGCTGTGCAGGCCCGCCCAGGAGTCAAAGACCTGCAGCATCTGCGCCCCCGCCTCCACCTGCCGAATCAGGTAGTCGACAATCACGTCCGTCGTGCGCTGGAGGAGGTCCTTGCTGGCCTCGGGGTGGCGGTACAGCCAGCGCCGGGCGGCCCGGTACGACTTGCTGCTGCCCCCTTCCACCATATACGCCATGAGCGTCCATGGCGCCCCCGAAAAGCCAATGAGCGGCACCCGTCCAGCCAGTTCCTGCCGCGTGAGCGTGAGCGCCTCAAACACGTGCTCCAGGACCACCTCCACGTCCGGCTCTATGAGCCGCTCCATTTCGTCCGGCGTGGTCAGAGGCTCCGGGAAGGTGGGTCCTTGTCCGGAGACCATCTCAACCGTAAGCCCCATCGCCTCGGGCACCACCATGATGTCGCAGAAGAGGATCGCCGCATCGACGGCAAAGCGCTCCACGGGCTGGATCGTGACCTCCGCCGCAAGCTCGGGCGTCTCCACGACCTCGAAGAAGCTGTGTTCTTCTCTAATCTCTCGGTACTCGGGCAAATACCGGCCGGCCTGTCGCATCATCCAGACGGGCGTGCAGTCTGTGGCTTCCCCGCGGGCAGTGCGAAGGAGGCGATCATTTTCCAGTGGTGGAAAGGTGGCCATATAAAGAACTACAGATCAAACAGAACGGATAGATGCTGAAACGGGATGACCGATCTCCGCCGCTCCCGTGTTTTCCTGGGTTTTACTGATAAAGGTGCTTCCGAAGAAAGTCGGTCGTGCGGGCCCAGGCCTTCTTTGCGGCGGACGGCTCGTAGCTTTCCCCCGACGGATTCGCGAACGCGTGGCCGGCGTCGTACTCGTGGTACGAGAGCGACTTCCCGGCGTCGTTCATTCGGTCGCGAAAGCTCCGGGCCGCGTCAATCGAGACGGCCTGGTCTTGCGTCCCAAAATGAGCCAGCACTGGCGTGTCCAGTGCCGGCAGGGCGTCGCCCGAAAGGGGCTCCGGCGTGCCGTAGTAGGCCACAGCAGCGTCGAAGACGGAGGGCTCGGTTGCAAGCGTCCGGTACGTCATTCCCCCGCCGAAGCACCAACCCAAGACGGCGGTGCGCGGGGCGTCGGCCTCAGCGGACAGATGGGCCCGCCCGGCCAGCACGTTCTCGACTTGCTGCTCCGGACTCTCCATCGCACGCCCCATCAGCGCCTGAGCGGAATCTGGCGTTTCGGCCACGGCGTTGCCGTACAGGTCCACCGCCAGGGCCCGGTAGCCCTCGCCGGCCAGTCGCCGCGTGGCGGCCCGCACGTTGTCGTTGAGCCCCCACCACTCGTGAATCACCACGATGCCGGGGAGTGCATCGACCTCTCGCGCCGACTGCACCGAGTCTACATTGGCGGGCTCGGCAAGGTACCCCGTAATGTCCGTCCCGTTCTGTTGCCAGTACGTAACGGTGCGGCCCTCCAC
>CAYLMT010000205.1:0-3416 GCA_964384855.1 uncultured Salinivenus sp. | reverse complement strand
CGCAACCTGATTCGGGGCAACCTGAACACGGCGACGGTGGCCGGGGCCAGTGCCACGAACGAGTGGCACCTCGACGGGCGCGGCAACTACTGGGGGCCGCGCGGCCTGCTCGACGTGAACGCGGATGGGGTTAGCGAGCTGCCGCATCGAACGGTCGACTTGTTTGGCGAGCGGCGCGAGACCTTCCCGTACGTCGACCTGCTAGCGGGCAGTCCCGGCCTGGCACTTCTCGCCGATGCTCTGGCGCGCGTACCCGGGACCGGGATTCCGACGCTCACCGATGCGCACCCGCTCGTGGAGCCCCCAGAGCATTTCGGCGAGCGAGGGGCGACGGGGCTCGGGTCCATTCTCACGCTTGGCGTTGTATTGTTAACCGTCGGCGCGATCGCGCTGCGGAGGCGAGTGGCATGATTGACGTGGTTGATCTCTATAAATCGTTCGGGGAGACGGCGGTCCTGGAGGGCGCGTCGTTCTCGGCGGCGCCGGGCACCGCGACGGTCCTGGTGGGGCCCAACGGCTCGGGCAAGACGACAACCCTGCACGTGCTGGCGGGGCTCGTGACGCCGGACGCCGGCACGGCCCTGATCGACGGGGTAGACGTGGCGACCGACCGGACCGCGGCCCAGCAGCGGCTCGCGTTCTTGCCGCAGGACGTGCGGTTCCACGATGCCCTCACGCCCCGGCAGGTGCTGCGGTTCTACGCAGGACTGCGCGACGCCTCCGAGGCCCGCCTCGACGCGCTCCTTGAGGACGTGGGGTTGGCCGACGCCGCTCAGAAGCCGTGCGGGACGCTTTCGGGGGGCATGCGGCAGCGTCTCGGAATCGCGGTCTTCGAGCTGGCCCGGGCGCCGGTGCTCCTCCTCGACGAGCCGGGATTGAGCCTGGATCCGGAGTGGCGCGCCTTCCTCATGGATCGACTCCGGGCTTGGGTAGAAGAAGGGGCGGCGGTGCTCATGGCCACGCACCTGCTGGACGTGTGGCGCCCCCTCGCCGACCGCGTGCTCCGCTGCGACGACGGAATCGTTCGGGCGGTGGACGGGGAGGACGTGTCGTCCCCCGAACGGCCCGACGTGCCGGTAGCATCGGAGTCGTAGTACGCGACACACCGCCGGTCCGCACCCCACGGACGGGGAGTCTCTTGATTTTCGACGTAGCCCATCACCTGTCATGACCGCTTTTCAACTGCCCGCAACCGTCTACCGGGCCATTGTGCGCCGGGAGATCACGACGACGTTCCACAACCGGTTCGTGCAGATTTTTGCAATCGTCGCGTGGGCGGGGAGCATCGCCGTGGCGGCGCTTAGCGGGCGGCCCGAGGCCGTGCCATACGGGATGCTGCTGCTGTTCTTGTATCTGGTGCCCCTCTTCGGGCTGCTCGTCGGTGTGAGTGCCGCGCACGAGGAGCACGACGAGCGAGCGTTTCTGTGGAGTCAACCGGTGCCGCGGGCCGTGTTTGTACTGGGGAAAGCGGTCACGCTTGTAGTCGCCCTGGCTGTGGTGCTCCTCGGTGCCCTTGTGGCAGGAGCGGTGGTGGGGGCTGGGGCGGGTACGCTGTCGCTCCTGTGGGGGCTTGGGACGGGACTCGTGCTGGTGAGTGTGAGCGCCGGTGTTGCTGCGGGACAGTACACGACGAGCCGCGCGCGTGGACTGATGGTCGTCCTCGTCGTGTGGGTTGCGGCCTTTGCGCTGTACGACGCGGCTGCCTTGGGACTGTCGGGGCTCGGCATGATGCAGGCCCTGCCCGCGTTCTGGGTCGGCCTCCTGCTGATCAATCCGATCGATGCGGTGCGGCTCGCCGGCCTCTTCGCCCTGGAGGACGTGCCGTTTTCGACGCCGGGCGAGGCGGCGTGGTTCGAGCACCTGATGGCGTGGCTGCCGGCCTGGGTGGCGGCACTGACAGTGGCCTGGACGGCCCTTCTCCTCGTGCTGGCCTGTCGGCGCCTTCGTCGGCTCGACCTCTGAGGTCAGTGATGATTGACGAGGTGACGCAGGCCCCGCACGTCCGTCAGGGCAATTTCCGTGTCCTCGGTCCGGATGAGATTCTTGTCCTCCAGGGTCCGCAGTGCTCGCGATAGGGTTTCGGGGACGGTGCCTAGCTCCGCGGCGAGGACGGACTTCGGAATGTCGAGCTCGATGGTGGGAGAGGTGTCGGGGTCGTCCGGCACGGTGGGTACTTGCTCGACGAGGTGGCGGGCCAGGCGCTCCTGGACGTCGTGCAGCGACACGGCGTCGAGCTGGCGCACCGTGTCGCGCAGCCGCCCGGCCAGCTGGCCCAGCATGTGCAGGGCCGACCGTGGATGGCTGTCGATGAACGAGAGGAAGGCGTCGGCGGGAAAGAAGAGAAGGGTGCTGTCCGTGAGCGCCTCGGCGGTGGCCGGGTACGTGTCGCCGTCATTGTTTTCGAACAGCGGGACCTCCGCGAACGACTCTCCGGGGCGGATGACGTGCAGCACCAGCATTCGCCCCTCCGGGCTCAGCCGGTAAATGTGGACACCGCCCTCAATGAGAAGGTAGAAGCCACGATACGAGTCCCCGTGCTGAAACAGAATTGTGTCGCTCGCCGCCGTGCAGACCTGCCCGAGATCGATGAGCTGCTCCTGCTCTCCCGCGGACAGACCGCCGAAGAAGGCGTGGTCAGTCATCGCGTCGGTGAAGTCGGCGACGGACATGTCCATGGACGTGGGGAGGGGCGATGCAGTAGAGCCGGCGGGGCGCGAATGAGGAGAGAAGAGACGCGCGAAGCTCGGTGCGTTAAACAGGCAAGTTAAAGCATCTATGCCCCTATGTCCACCACCGCGCCTACAACCCTCGACGTCCGTCCCCTCCAGGCGGAGCGGAAGCTTGAATCGGTGCTCTCGGTCTTCGACGGCCTCAATGCCGGCGACTCGTTCGTGCTCGTAGACGACGTCGATCCGGCGACGATGCGGATGCGAATCGAGGACGAGCGCCCGGGGGAAGTCCGGTGGATCTACTTGAAAAAGGGCCCTCGCGTGTGGTACGTGCGCGTCGAGCGGCGCCCGGTCGCGGCGTAGGCGCAAGTGCGTGGAGGTGGGGGAATGCCCCACCCAATCGTTCAAGTGAACGGGCTTGCAGGAGGGGGCGCTGACCGATACCATACTAGCGGCTCGGCGTGCGGACCCGCTGGGGCCCTGCGCGCGGCTGCCTTCGTTCGCCATTCTCCCGAATTGTGTGTCTGCTCCCCATGCCGACCGATGAGCCCGACGCCTCGGCCGAGGCCGCTGCGTCGGGGGACGACTCGGGGAAGGTCCGAGATATTTCCCTCGACGAGTTCGAGCCCTACGGGACACTTGCCGTCACCGGGGCCTACTTCCTTCTGCTGCTCGTGCTGTACGCGCTTCTATACTTCGTCGAGTTTGCGGCCCGCACGCCCTCCATCATCGAGTAGTCCTGGTCGA
>CAYLMT010000204.1:0-3424 GCA_964384855.1 uncultured Salinivenus sp. | reverse complement strand
GCCGCGTCGTCGGCGAAGTCCGCGGAGGTGGCCCCGTCGAAGGTGCCCTCCGAGCCCCCAACGCCCCGCTCGTCGTAGCGCAGCACAGCGATGCCCTGGCGCGTCAGGTGGTCGGCCAGCACGAGGAACAGCTTGTGGTTGAATACCTCCGAATCCCGGTTCTGAGGCCCCGAGCCGGACAACAACACCACGGCAGGATGCGGCCCATCACCGTCCGGACGCGTGAGGGTGCCCGCCAGCGTGATGCCGGCAGACTCATTCCGGAAAGTCACGTCTTCTTCCACGTACGGATAGGGCGGTTCCGGTTGCTGGGGGCGGGGGGGCGGAGCCGTTTCCTCCTGGCCAGCTGGCGTGAGGGTGAGCGGAAACGACTGCCCCCCCTGCGTCCACGTCCCGTCCATCTTGACTCCGTCGTCCACCAGCGCGCCGGCATAGGTCCCTCCGATGCGAGCGACGGAAAGCGTCACGCTATCGCCCGTCACCACCACCTCGGACACCGGGATGCCGGTCGCCCCCTGATCGGGGCTGTCCATGGTGGCAGTGAGTCCCTCGTCGCCCTGCTCGATGTGGAAAACGATCCGCAGCTCGGCGGTCCCGGCGTCGAGCATTCCCGACCACGACCCAATCACCGCGTCCTGTGCAGAGATCGTCGTGACGCCAAGGAATGCGAACCCCACGCAGAGCAGAAACGAAAGGCGACCTCGAAACGACATGACTGTGGAGGCGAGCGATGACAGATCAGTGTAACGAAGCGGCACCCCAATGAAACGGCTGATTCCCCGACAGGATGTCCCGCTCACCAACGAGTGCCCCCGCTCACCAATTGGCGCCCAATTGCATCCCGGTGATCATTTTCTTTTCGGGGTCGTGTGGGTTTCTTGAAGCGGTCTCCTTCCCCAAAACATCCCCTGCACCCCGTGGCTGGTTCGGAGCCGACCGGTTCCACGTCCCACCGGAAGGACCAACGCCCTCGGTCCGTCCCCCCTCCGCTACGGCGGGCCGTCCTCATTGGCCTGCAGCTCGCAGGGTGGGGCCTCTATGGGGTCGCCTACTACCTGACGCTCCGTCCCCACCAGCCGTTTGGGGACCTTCTTTGGAAACAAACCTTTCTCGCCACGGGCACCGGACTGCTATTTAGCACGGTGCTCGGTGGACTCTATTGGGGAGTGGGCTTGCGACATCGACGCCCCCTCGGGCAAGCTGCCATGATCCTCGTCGGAGGGGTGGCCACGGGACTGCTCTGGTACCAGATAAAGGCGTGGGGTGTAGACTGGGTAAATCCGTTCATTGCCCCCGTCGTGGGCGTCACGGCGTTTCGTCCTGGCGAGGGGTCACTCCTTTCGGGCATCGCAGCGTTTCCCCTAGTCATGCTCGCCTGGAGCGGCCTCTATCTGGGCCTCGCCCAGTGGTATGAACAACAGAAACAGGAGCGGCGCCTCCTCCGGGCCGACGCCGAAGCGCAACGAGCCCAGTTGCGGATGCTCCGCTACCAACTGAACCCCCACTTTTTCTTCAATGCACTGAACACCATCGGCGCCCTGGCCGACGAAAACCCGCAACGCGTGAAAACGGCGGTGCGCGAGTTGTCCGGCTTCCTCCGCTATACACTACTCGACGACGAAGACCTCGGCACCCCCCTCCGCGACGAGGTGGAGGCCGCCCGGCACTACCTCGCCGTCGAGAAGATTCGCTTCGAGGACGACCTGCAGGTAGATGTAGACCTGGACGCCGAGGCGGGACGCCAAATCGTGCCGTCGTTTCTGGTGCTGCCTCTCGTAGAGAACGCAGTAAAGCACGGCCCCTATACGAGCCCGACGCCGCTGCGCGTTCGCGTGACCGGCGTGCTCATGGAGGACGCCCTTGTGGTGGAGGTGGCCAATACGGGACAGTGGCGTGACGACCCGTCCGACTCGGACGGCACCGGAACGGGCCTCGACAATGTTCGGCGCCGACTGGCGACCCAGCACCCCGACCGGCACCGACTCACCGTCACCGAAGACGACGGGTGGGTACGCGTCCGGATCGAGATCGACACGGAAGGCCTCGACACCGATGCCTGATCCCCTCCACATTCTTATCGTCGACGACGAGCGGTTGGCACGACGATCCATCCGCAGTGCCCTCAACGAGGTGGACGTGACCACCGAGGTGGCGGAGACCGGAAGCGTAGACGCAGCCGCCGAACACATCCGCTCGGAAGAGCCCGACGTGGTCCTGCTCGACGTGCAAATGCGGGGGGAGACAGGTTTCGATCTGCTCGAGCGCATCGACGCGCCCGTACAGGTGGTGTTCATCACTGCCCACGACGAATACGCAATCCGGGCCTTCGAGGTAAACGCACTCGACTACCTGCTCAAACCGATCGACCCGGACCGCCTCGCCGACTCCCTCCGGCGCGCAGGTCGGGCGGAAACGGCCCTACCAGCATCCAAGTCTGCCGACCCGGATGCCTTCCACTACGATGATCTCTTCTTCTACGAGGACGACCACCGACCACGCTTCATTCGCATCCGCGAGATTGTCTTTATCGAAGCGGCCGGCAACTACACCGAACTCCACCTTACGGACGACTCCACGGCCCTCACGTCCACGACCCTCTCGACGTGGACCGATCGACTGCCCCGTTCCCACTTCGCCCGCATCCACCGCTCCACGATCGTCAACGTGAACCGCATAACTGACGTGCAGCGGGCCCAGGGCCGTACGTACGACGTGCACGTTGAACACCGGGACGCCCCGCTGTCCATGAGCCGGCGACGGGCCTCTACACTCAGGGACCAGCTCCGCTGAAAAGACCCGCGGTTTCGTTCTGTGCCAAATCTTCATCGCGCCTAACGGTCGTGCGGTTTGCAAGTGCACTCCCTGAGCGATAGCGTTCATTTGCGACAGTTGTTTAGAACTGGTCTAAATAAGCTAGGCCGACAGAGCTGCGATGTTGCTCCGCGCCCTTCCGTACGCCCTCCTCAGCCTGCTGCCCGCTCTGGTCGCCCCCACACTGGCCCACCCCGGCCCGGGTCCCACGGCCGCCGATACGACGGCTCCCGCCGATTCCCTCTGGCAGTTCGACATGGAGCAGGTCGTGGTCACCGCCACCCGCGCCGAGCGATCGGCCGACGATGTGGGCGTGCCGGTGTCGGTCATCGACCGCCAGGACATCGAGTCGCAGGGCGCCGCCCGGGCCACGGACCTGCTGGCCGCCCAGCCCGGCCTCACCATCACCAACGACCACGGCTCGGGCCTCCAGATTCGCGGGCTCAGCTCCGAGTACACGCTCATTCTGCTGGATGGGGAGCCAATCGTCGGACGCACGGCGGGCACCCTCGACCTCGACCGTCTGACGACCGGCAACATCGAGCGCGTCGAGATCGTGCGCGGCCCCACCTCGTCGCTGTATGGCAGTGACGCCCTGGCGGGGGTCGTCAAT
>CAYLMT010000203.1:0-3427 GCA_964384855.1 uncultured Salinivenus sp. | reverse complement strand
GACAGCCCCCGTTCGAACCCATTGCTCACGAGTCAATCCGTGCCCGAGCACTCGGTGCCGGTTCAGGGCCCGTGGAGGTGCCGCATGGCGGCGCCTCGTCGCCGGTCGCAACACGATGTCCGGACGGCCCTGATGGCAGTTCCGTTTGGTCCCTCCGCTGTTGTTCCGCTTGTAGTGATGCTGCGAGATCTCCGTTGGGCCCACACCCGCCAGCCGGCACAGGGGCAGGCACACCCCAACCCCACATATGTCCAAAGAAATTGTCTTCAACGTCGGCAAAGAGCAGACGCGCATCGCCATCGTCGAGGATGGCAAGCTCGCGGAGCTCTACATTGAAAATGCCGAGCACAAACGCACGATCGGCAACCTGTACCTCGGGCAGATCCGGAAGGTGATGCCCAGCATCCAGGCGGCCTTCGTGGACATCGGGCAGGAGCAGGACGCTTTTCTCCACTTCTCGGATCTGTCCGACAACCTGCCGTACCTACTCGACTTCCTCGGGCTCGAAGAGCCGAAGGTAGAGGCCATCGACGTGCCCAAGGGACAGAAGGACTGGGACAAGCGCCCGTCCGACATTCTAAACCGCGGGCAGACGATCCTCGTCCAGGTCACCAAGGAGCCCATCTCGAACAAGGGCAGCCGCATCTCCACGGACATCTCGCTCGCGGGGCGCTTCCTGGTGTTGGTGCCCCTCCAGAACTACGTCGCCGTCTCGCGCAAAATTACCGACGACGAGGAGCGGCGCCGCCTCGAATCCCTGGCCAACAGCCTCGTGCCCGACGGCGTGGGGGTCATCGTCCGCACCGTGGCCCAGGACCGGGACGCCAAGTCGCTGGACAAGGACATGAAGCTGCTGATGGAGCGGTGGCGCCGGGTGGAAAATCGCCTCAAGGAGAAGCCGAGCCCTCCGGCACTCGTGCACGAGGACGTGGACATGGCCTCCTCCATCGTCCGGGACGAGTTCTCGGAGGAGTACGACCGCATCCTGGTGGACCACGAGGGGCTTTACAACAGCATCCAGAGCTACGTGCGGGCCGTGGGGCCGCAGCTCGTCGACCGCGTGGAGTTGCACGAGGGCAACGAGCCGGTCTTCGAAGCGGTCGGCATCCAGCACGGGGCCGACCGCGCGTTCAAGGACCGCGTGGAGCTGCCGTCCGGCGGCTACCTCTTTATCGAGAAGACCGAGGCGATGCACGTGGTCGACGTGAACTCGGGTCGCTCCGGCAAGGGCAAGTCGCAGGCCGAGAACTCGCTCAACGTCAACCTGGAGGCCGCCCGCGTGATTGCCCGGCAGATTCGGCTTCGCGATCTCGGGGGCATCATCGTCGTCGACTTTATCGATCTGCGCGACGAGGACGACAGGAAGAAGGTCTACGAGGAGCTCAAGAAGGGCTTCGAGGAGGACCGGGCGGTGACGAAGGTGTTGCCGATGAGTGACTTTGGGCTCGTGGAAATCACCCGTCAGCGGTTGCGCCCCAGCATCACGACGACCTTCTCCTCGGCCAACGGGGCGCCCTCCGAGGATGGCGAGGACGGGGCGGACCCCGAAGAGCTCCGGCAGGCCGAGCGCAAGATTCAGCGTCTGGAGAAAGAAGTCGAGAAGCGCGAGCGCGAGGTCGAGCGGCTAAAGGAAGAGGACGACACGCCGGACGCAGAGATGAAGACCCTACGCCAAAAAATCCGGGCGCTTGAGGATGAACTTGAGGCGGCTCGGGCGCAGCAGACGGCGGAGAAGGCGGAGACTCGTTCGTCTCCGGGGGACGGGGCTCCCGCCGAGTCGATGGAGGTCGACGCGGCCCCCGACGAGCTCGTCGAGGACATCGAGCAGTGGCTCGTGGCGCACAGCGACACCCACCGGGCCGTGACACTTCGGGTACACCCCTTCGTCGCGGCATTCCTCCGGCGCCCCGTGCCCACGTACACGACGCGCTGGTTCATGGAGCACCTGGTACGGGTTCACCTGGAGGAGGACGTGGATGTGCCGCCACACACCTTCCAAGTGGCGGACGAGTCCGGTGAGCCACTTCCGGAGTCGCCGTAGAGGTACGGGAGGACGTGGGGTAATGCCCAGCGGGGGCGGTGAGGGGGAAACAACTGTGAGGCGTCTCGGGATGAAAAGGGCCTGTTTCTGTCGGAGTGTGACTGTGCGGTATGGACACCACTGCCATCATTGAAGAGCTCGAAGGCGTCGCGGGGCGACTGGGGATTGAGGTGCGGGCCGAGCCCGGCAACTTCCGCGGGGGGCGCTGCGTCGTGGAAGGGGACGAGGTGATTATGCTCAACACGAACGACTTGCCCGAGACGCAACTGGTGGTTTTGGCCGAGGCCCTGCGGGACGCTCCGCTTGATGCCATCTACCTGAAGCCGGCGGTGCGTCGGGCCCTTGAGGAGGTCTGGGCCGAGGACGCGTCGGCGGGGGCCTCGCATGACGACTAGCTCTGCCCTCTCCATTGATGCTCCGCCCGCCGACCGGCACGCCCACACGCCCCCGCTCACAGTGACCCTGCTGGGGACGGGCACGTCCACTGGTGTGCCTGTCATTGGCTGCGACTGCGAGGTCTGCACGTCCTCCGATCCCCGCGACACGCGGACCCGCTGTGCCTGTTACGTGGAGGTGGGCGAGCTGGGCCTCTTGATCGACACAGGGCCCGATTTCCGGGTGCAGGCACTTCGCGAAGACATCGACCGCATCGACGCGGTCTGCTACACCCACCACCACTTCGACCACGTCGTGGGGCTCGATGACCTGCGGCCCTTCTTCCGGGAGAACCGTCGCGTGATGCCCTGCTACGCCCATGCCGACACCGCCAGGGTGCTCCGGCGCAACTACGACTACGTCTTCGGGGCGGACCCGTACCCCGGCGCCGCCAACGTGGAGCTGGATATTGTAGACAGTCCGTTTCGGGTGCCGAGCCGGGCCAGCGATGGGACCTCGGTGCCCGTCGATCCGATCTTGCTGCATCACGGCGACATGCCGGTCTACGGCTACCGCCTCGGCCGCTTTGCGTACCTGACGGACGCGAACGCCATCCCCGAGGCCAGCTACGAGCAGTTGCAGGGCATCGATACGCTCGTGCTGGACGGTCTTCGCCCCGAGCCACACCCGACGCATTTCTCGTTCGATGAGGCCGTGGCCGCCGCTCGCCGCATCGGGGCGCGGGAGACGTACTTCGTCCACATGACGCACGCCGTACGCCACGCCGAGGCGGAGGCCGCCCTGCCCGACGACGTCCACCTTGCCCACGACGGGCTCACCCTGGAGGTGCCGGCCTACGAGAGTGCGGCATAGGAGTATACAGGGCTGACGTTCTAACCCTCTTCCTCACCTTAATTTGCCGATCACGAGTCCGACGGTCGCGCCACCAAAAGAGTGTTCCGAATTGATGTTGGCATGGCCCCCAACCTGAAGTCCGATCGAGTCTACTGG
>CAYLMT010000202.1:0-3434 GCA_964384855.1 uncultured Salinivenus sp. | reverse complement strand
GCGCCCGCGCAAATTCAGACGTTCGACGTCCTGAACGCTCCGAAAGACGTGACGCCTGCCTTCCGCGACTTCGAAAACACGTACTACCTCGCCGATAGTCTGGCGAGCTTTGACCCGGAGACGGCCACCGGCACCGTGCGCTACGAACGGCATGAGTGGACGACGCAGCTCGCGTTCAACAACATGCTCGGGGCGCTCAGCTCCGTGTCAGCCAATGAGTATCCCGGCACCGAATATGCGGCGTCACCCAGGCTCCCCTTCAGACTCCAGTTCGTCTCGCCCCGCACGGTGCGGATCAAAATGCGGAGTGGTCCTACCGTCGGGGACGAGCGCGAATCGCTAATGCTGGTGGACGGACAGCCCACCTCGGCCCGCTCGGCCTGGACGTACCGCAAGATCGACGGAGGCCACGAGTATTCCAGTGATCACGGCCGGGTGGTGGTCACGACGGCGCCCTGGCAGGTGAAGTTCTACGACGCACAGGGAAAGCTCCTCACCAAAACCGCTCACCACTCCACGCATTCTGGCAGTTCGTACACGCCGGTGCTTCCCTTCTCGTACGTTCGCCGGGCGTCGGACTATTCCCGCAGCTATAACGCCGCCTTCTCGCTCGCACCGGGCGAGAAGATTTTCGGGTTCGGGGAGTCCTACACGCAGTTCAACAAGCGGGGACAGAAGGTGGTCTTGTCCGTTGACGACCCGAACGGGACCCAGAACGAGACCATGTACAAGCCGATCCCGTTCTTCCTGAGCAGCCGGGGGTACGGAATGTTCATGCATACCTCCACCCCCATCACGGCCGACGTCGGCAAGTACTTTAACCCGGTGAACGCCCTGCGAATTGGGGACGACGACCTCGATCTCTTCGTGTTCATGGGCGAGCCGAAGGACGTGCTCGACGAGTACACGACGCTCACGGGCAAGGCCTCCATGCCCCCGCTCTGGTCGTTCGGCTTCTGGATGAGCCGCATCACCTACACCTCGGAGGCCGAAACCCGCCGGGTGGCCGATAGCCTCCGCCACCACGACATTCCGTCCGACGTCATTCACCTGGACACCGGCTGGTTCGAGGTCGACTGGCGCTCCGACTACGAGTTCTCGAAGGAGCGATTCGACGACCCCGAACAGATGATTTCGGACCTCAGGGACCGCGGGCTGCGCGTCTCGCTCTGGCAGCTCCCCTACTTCACGCCCGAAAACGACCTCTTTCCCGAGATCGTGAACAACGGCCTCGCGGTGGAAGACAACGAGGGCGACCTGCCCTACGAGGACGCCGTGCTCGACTTCTCCAATCCGGATGCCGTGGACTGGTACCAGGACCAGCTCCGGGACCTCCTGAACATGGGGGTCGCCGCCATCAAGGTCGACTTCGGCGAAGCCGCCCCTTATACCGGCCAGTACCACTCCGGGCGCACCGGCTTCTACGAGCACAACCTGTACCCCCTCCGCTATAACAAAGCCGCCGCTGATGTGACGAAGCAGGTCCACGGGAACGGCTTCATCTGGGCGCGCAGCGCGTGGGCCGGCAGCCAGCGCTACCCCGTACACTGGGGGGGCGACGCGGCGAGCACCAACCCCGCGATGGCCGCCACGCTCCGCGGCGGCCTGTCCCTCGGACTCTCCGGCTTCTCCTTCTGGACCCACGACATCGGCGGCTTCGTGGAGTCGGCCTCGCCGAACCTGTACCGGCGTTGGACGCCCTTTGGGATGTTGAGCTCACACGTGCGCAGCCACGGGAATCCCCCCACGGAGCCCTGGCTCTACAGCGACGAGGTCCTGAACAGCTTCCGCCGGGCAGACAACCTGCGATACCGCCTGATGCCCTACATCTACACGCAGGCCAAACATGCGACACAGACAGGCCTCCCGATGACACGGGCCTTGTTTGTGGAATACCCCGATGACCCGGGCGCCTGGCAGATCGACGATCAGTATCTATTTGGCTCGGACCTTCTGATCGCGCCCCTTTTCGAAGAGCGATCGGCCCGCGACGTGTACTTGCCAGAAGGCTCGTGGATCGACTATCAGACCGGCGAGGTCTACAACGAGGGCTGGCATACCATCGAGGCCGGAGAAATCCCCATCATCATGCTCGTGAAGGAGGGCACGGCCCTCCCCCACGTGGACCTGGCTCAGACGACCGACAACATCGACTGGTCGGACGTGACGCTCGTCGACTTCTCGACGGACGGAACGGCCACCGGTACCCTTTTCCGTCCCAGCGATAATTCGATCCGGGAACTGAGCGTTCAGGACGGCGCGCTCGTTCAGAACCCGTACAGCGACGCCGTGACGCTTGAGGTGCAACACTACTCGGAGCGACAGTAGCCTCCCTGTTCGTGGCCTTCTTCCTCCATTCGACCGTTCATGCGTCCGACCGCCCTCACCCACTGGCTTGGCCTCTGGCTCCTGGTGCTCCTGGGAGCAGGCTGTGGGGGCCCTTCTCAATCTCCAGCTCCGACGTGGTCAGATGCGTACGCCGAGCGAATGCGGCTCTGGTACGAACAGCCCGCCACTGAATGGGTGGAGGCCCTGCCCGTAGGCAACGGGCGCCTCGGGGCGATGGTGTTCGGGCGAACCGGCACGGAGCGCATCCAAATTAACGAGGAGTCGGTCTGGGCCGGGCACCGGATGAACGACAATAATCCGGAGGCCCGCGAGAACCTGGACGAGATCCGGCAGCTGATTCTCGACGGGCAAAACAAGCAGGCGGTCGAGGAGGCCACCGACCACCTGCTCGCCACCCCGCCCAGCCTGCGGTCGTACCAGACGCTGATGGACTTGACGCTCGACGGCCCCGTGGGCGACAGTACGAACTACGAGCGCAGCCTCGACCTGGAGACAGGCATCGCCCATACGACGTACACCCTCGACGGCGTGCGGCACACGCGAGAGGTCTTTGCCTCCGCTCCCGACGACGCGATCGTGGTGCGCTGGACGGCCGACGAGCCCGGTGCCATTACGACGACGCTGTCCCTTTCCCGTCCCGCGGACGCAAACGTAACGACCACCTCCGACACCTCCCTCCTCCTCGACGGCCAGATTCGGTTCGAGGCCAGCGATGCCCGTGGGTCGGCGGGCACCGGCGTGCGGTTCGCGGGACGCCTCCGTGCGCGAGCGAAGGGAGGCACCGTAACGGCCGACAGCGCCGCCCTCATCGTGGACGGCGCCGATGCCCTTACTTTGCTCATTACCGGTGCGACGGACTACCAGCGCGACCAACTTCGTGCGGACTCGACGCAGGACCCGGTCGCCGAAACGACGGCCCTCCTTGACGACCTCGCAGCGGCCTCCTACGCCGACCTCCGCCACCGCCACGTTGAGGACCACGCCCCCCGCATGGGCCGGACGCAGCTTACCCTCGCTGATGCTCCGGCCGATACGCTCCCGACGAACCAGCGACTGCAGCGCGTGCAGGACGGTGCGACCGATCC
>CAYLMT010000201.1:0-3435 GCA_964384855.1 uncultured Salinivenus sp. | reverse complement strand
ATCGAGTACGTCGAGTCCTACGCCAGCGACGACGACGGCTTCGAGTGGTTCGGCGGCACGGTGAACACAAAGTACCTGATTTCGGCCTACGCGTCGGACGACTCGTACGACATCGACGAGGGCTGGACGGGCGGCAACCAATTCTGGCTTGCGGTCCACGGCGCCGAGGAGGCCGGTCGCATTGGGGAACACGACGGCGGCACGGATCCGGAAGCCGGGGAGCCCTTCGCCACGTCGGTGGTCTCGAATGCGACCTACATCGGCATCGGGCCTGGCATCTCAACGCCGGATGTGACGGGCGACGGGGAGAATCCCTTCCTGATGCAGCGAGACAACAACGCCACGTCCTACTACAACACGATCTTTATGGGTGGCCGCACGAACGCAGGTCTCCAGATCGAGGACCTGGACGGGAGTGAGGACGCCGCAAACCGGTGGGACGATGGGGACCTTAAGCACCAGGACAACCTCTGGTTCAACATTGGTCCGGACTTCAGCGATGAGACCGAATTTGAGGATCTCATCCAGCTGACCAAGGCTGATATCGACGATGACGGGGAGCTTGAACTCGTCGGTGATCGGGGGGAGGCCATGCGTGGAAATCTGGCGGACTATCTCCGAAACAACGGCAATCAGGTGCTGAACACGGACCAGACGCCGATTGCGAGCATCACGCGGGCGGAAGGAGCACGCGGGCCTGATGGTGCGGTGCAATCCTTCGACCCGGCCCCGGCGGGTCCTGCCACGTCCGGCGCCAACGAGCCCGATGAGTTCGGGACCGGAGGAGAGAACAGCAACTGGACGCAGGTGAGCTTTCGAGGCGCCTTCGGATCGGAGGCGAACTGGAATCTTTCGGAGTGGGCCCTGATTGCTCAGGACGGCACAATTCAGTAGCTTCCGGTTGCCCCTTCGGGGTGCACGTATCAACCTAGGACCTCCGCCGGACATCCCACGAGGGGTGTCCGGCGTTTTTGATACTGACTGGTGCTGTCCCTAATTGGCTGTGGGCACGGAGGTGCCCATATTTTCCCGGTGGGAACGGCACCCCCAGGTCTCGTGTGCGTGTTGTAGTCTGGTTTAAACCTCTCACGCAACACGCATCGGCGCCGCAATGCCGCTCCGCTGTCTTTTTGTCGTTCAGGGTGAGGGCCGCGGCCACCTCACACAGGCGATGGCCCTACGGCGCATGCTCCGGGAGGCCGGACACCGGATCGAAGAGGTCGTCGTGGGCAAAAGCGAGGGCCAGGCCGTGCCTGCCTTTTTCCGCGAGGCCTTCGACGCCCCCGTAAGTGATGTCGAGAGCCCGGGCTTCGTGTCGGACGGAGCGGACCGGTCGGTGCGGTCTGGGGCCACGCTGCGCCGGACGCTCGGGCGCACGCCGACCTTCTGGCGCAGCTTGGCTGTCCTCGACGCGGCCATTGACCGCCACGAGCCGGACGTGGTCGTGAATTTTTTTGAGCCCCTGATGGGCCTCTACGCTCTGACGCATCCGCGGTCCGTGCCGGTCGTGGCGGTGGCACACCAGTACATGTTCTTGCATCCCGCCTACCGGTTTCCGTTGGGGCATTGGGGGCGACGGTGGGCGGCCCGCGCGTTTACCCGGCTCACGGCCTGGGGGGCGTCACGACGCCTCGCGCTCTCGCTCTACCCGGCCCCTAATCGTCCACAGGACGAGTTAGTGGTTCTCCCACCCCTCCTGCGGCCCGACGTATTTCGGCAGCCACAGGACCGGAGCGAGTCCTTCTACCTGGTCTACATCCTCAACAGCGGCTACGCCGAAGAGGTGATCCGGTGGCACGAAGAGAACCCGGCGGTGCCGCTCCACTGCTTCTGGGACCGGCCGGACGCGGCCCCCGTGGAGGCCTACGACGACACGCTGACCTTTCACCAGCTCGATGACGAGAAATTTCTGCGTCTCATGGCCCGCTGCCGCGGCTTTGTGTCCACGGCCGGCTTCGAGTCGATTGCGGAGGCGATGTACCTGGGCACCCCGGTGCAAGTGGTGCCGGTGGAGGGCCACTACGAGCAGCGCTGCAACGCGGTCGACGCGGTGCGGGCAGGGGCTGGAGTACGTAGTGCACGGTTCGACATTGGGCGCCTCCGGGACACGCGGGACCGGCACGACGGTCCCGGTGAGTCCTTCCGGCGGTGGGTGCGGCGGGGGCGCTGGCGGTTTGTGCGGGAGCTTGAGGCGGCCGCTCGGCACCCCGTTGCCGCGCCCGGGCCGGTTCCGCAGGGTGAGGAACGGGTTCTCGAAGTGGCCTGACGGAGGGCACGAGGACGTGCACCGGTGGAAACGGCTCCACGCAAAAATCACCGATCCGGCACCGTCCGACTGCGTTTGGGTGCGCTCCGAGGCGGGGTCGGTCTGTCCTCTCGAACTGTCGCAATGGAGTCGTGGTGAAGGGTCTCCGACGCGTGTTTCGGGCCTTGGTGTGGAGTGGGGCGGGGCTGCTGGTCGCTGCGTTTCTGCTCGGGTACGCAGCGCCGCATCTTCCGCCGGTTTACTTCTGGTGGACGGATCTTTTTGCGGTGCTCCTCCCCTTTCTGGGGGTGGCGGTGGGACTGCTAGGCGTGGGCATCGTGGGGCAGGGGGCCTACCGACGAACGTGGGGGCGCGTCACGGTCGGAACGGTGCTCCTTTTGCTCGTCACGGTGCGGTTTGGGGCGATCCCGACTGGGAGTCCCTCGGGGGACGACGCGGATGCGCTGCGACTCATGACGTTCAATCTGTCCCCTGCATTTGCTCGCGGTCCGGATCGCGGGCGCACGCTGACGGAGCTCGTGCAACGGGAGGTCCCCACCGTGGTGGCTTTTCAGGAGACGTGGATGAAAACGGGATCGTCTTCGGGAGGGCCCCTCACGGTTGCCTCCTGGCCGCTTCAGGTGCTCCTGCAGGACTCAGTTGGCTATACCCTCCCACCCGAACGGCCCCCCCAAACCCAAATTTACCGGCCGGTGTTGGGACGGCTTCGCCTGGACTCGATGAGCGTCCATCCGCTGCCCCCGTCCGGCGACACGAATCCGCGCTCTCGCTATACGCGCACGTACTTCACCTGGCAGGGGCGCCCGGTCGTGCTCTACAACGTGCATCTGCACACGGTGGGCAGCCGCCCCTGGGATCTTCTGGACAGGGACCAATCTCTGGGGCGTTGGCGGGCCTTCCTGCGGACGTACCGGGAGGGGGCACTGCACCGCGCCGAACAGGCTCGTCGGATTCGGAGGCACATCGAGCAGGAAACGCGTCCGGTGCTCGTGGTGGGCGACTTCAACAGCACGCCGCACCAGTGGGCCTATCAGCACATTGCGCAGGGGCTGCGGGCAGCGGGAGGGACGGCCACTTTCCCGGCCCGATGGCCCCTCGTCCAAATCGATCACGTCCTGGTCGGGCCGGAGTGGCGCATCGATTCGGCGACCGTTCCGGCGCCCGAGGTC
>CAYLMT010000200.1:0-3453 GCA_964384855.1 uncultured Salinivenus sp. | reverse complement strand
CCTGCGGAATGATGCAGACCTTCGGCATCGGCAGGTCGGCCCGCTGGCGCAGGCGGTCAACGAGGTCGTACAGCTCCGGCGCCTCGGCGCGGCTCACCTCTTCGGCCCCATACATGCGGAGCACGATGGCGCTGCTGTACCAGTAGCTGACGCCGTTCATGCCGATGGCAATCAGGAAGGCGAGCATCATGCCGCCCGTGCCCCCGAGCGCCTGCCCAATGAGGGCAAAGAGCACGAGCATGACCGCCATGAGCGCGGTGGTGCGGAAGGTGTTCATGTGTCGTACGTCTCGTGGGTATAACCAACCGAATGCTGCGCCTCATGCATACGACAAGTCCCATACCACAGTTCGGACGTCTGTCGATCTGGCATCTTTCTGCGTTCCCACGACGGTAGCTCGTACTCAGCCAGGCACAGTCCCCCGCTCCTTCGGCACCGGTTCCAAACGTGCGTGTCTCGACACCGGTCGAGCAGGCTTCGGGTTGAGCCAATTCGTCCGCGGACCGTCGAGCACCGTCACCGTACACTCGAGGAACGGGTTCGAACCGAAGCCCGAAAGATCTCAGGGCCCTCGGCTAATAGAGGGTCCGGAGCCGCCCCTTGCCCTTTTGAACCTCAACGAAAGAAGGTCAAGGGCTAGGAGTCCGCTCGTGCTCGGATTGGAGCGCCGATGCGTCGAGGGATGCCCCCCGCACCCCCTCCATCATTCTCAACTCCTCGAGAAGGTCTTGCTTGCCTGCTTGCCCACTGTTGTAGTGCAGGTGGAGCAATAGGTGATCGTCTCCTTTCCGGGCAAAGGAGAAATTCTCCTCCGGAAGGTCGTTACTTCCGAGGACATTCTTTACCTGTTCGACAATCAGGGCGTCATTGGGCAGGAGCAGCTCGATCGTTTTATGCTCCCCGCGCTGACTCAACCAGGCGCGGACCGGGGAGAGGGCCACGAGAACCCCGAGGACCAGGATCGTAATGCCGATGGCCAACAGGGGAAACCCCAGCCCAATGCAGAGGCCGATTCCTGCACCTACCCAGATTGTGGCCGCCGTCGTCAGTCCATGGATCGACCCCCGAGCCTGGATGATTGCCCCTCCCCCCAGGAAGCCGACGCCAGTGACCACCTGAGACGCAATCCGTGACGGATCGACGCGGGTAATTGCATCGGGGCCCATCGTCACGAGGGTCACGAGGTCGCTCACGATCATGAAAAGGGTAGCCCCCACCGTGATGAGAATGATGGTTCGCAGTCCGGCGGGCTTTCCCTTAATTTCCCGCTCCATTCCCAACAGAAACCCGCACAGAAATCCTACGGCGATCTTGAGGGCTACCTCCGGGAGAATCCCAACGAGCAGACTGGGGTCGTCAATCATGAGTCAGTTTGAGTTTGGGCCACATCGCTCGCGTGCATCCCAACCCATGCACCCGTCAGCGCAAAAAGACGATATCTCCTCAACCGAGAGCGACGCGGTATCGTTCGATGCCCATCGAGGGGGAAAGGATGCCTGTGAAGAACGCTGGCCCTCAGCCCTCAGGAGGGTGACGGTGTCCTGCGACGACATCGGTGTCGGCATCATTCGTTTCCGCTCGGCCTCAAGCAGAATCCTCGGCGAACGTCGTTCCGCTAACCGAAGAAGCCCGTCACCACCATCACGTCGTACAGGGCGTGAGTCCAGGCGGCGACGCCGAAGCCGCGGGCCAGAAAGAGGGCGTTGAGGGCCAGGCCGAAGAGGAATCGAAACGTGAACGACGGAAGCGCAAACGGATCGCCCATGGGACCGGCGTAGTGCGCGAGGCTAAACAGCACAGCCCCGAGCAGGGCAGCGACAAGATAAGCCCGTCTGCGAGACGCCATGAGCGCCCGGAAGAGGAGGGCCAGGCCGCCCACGAGCAGTACACGGAAGACCAGTTCCTCATAGAGCCCCGCCCCGACGGACAGGGCCAACTGCGTCCAGAGGGCACCGTCGGGCGGCGGAATTGCGGCGAAGAGCGCGCCGACGACCGACGACACCATGATTGCGACGCCGACCGCGTACACCGCACTTTCGCCCACGAGCCCGACGAAATAGCGAGAGCGGAGCGGAATGTTGCGGTGTCGGTCCAGTAGGTACGCAGCCACCCCGCCCCCCACCACGAGCAGCGCGAGGATGAGCCCGCCGGACGCCCCCGTCATCGCCAGCAGGTCCTTGACCCACACGCCCGCGCCGATCCGCACCTGTCGGGTGGCCCCCATGTTCACGAACACGATCATCGTCTCGTACAGTGCAAAGAGCGGCAGCGCGCTCCAGAAGCCGTAGGTGGCCGAGCGCGTGGTCCGGTGGTAGGTGCGCCAGGAGGGCATGGGGACCGAGTGTGGTGAGAGATGTCCGTATTGCTCAGACGGATCCGCGATGCCTCGGAGCTGAGCATTTTCCGTATTGCGTATTTCGTATTGCGTAGGGCGCCATTGATTGCTGAGGTCCGCAATACGTACTACGCGATACGTCCTCCGAGTCGGCTCTTCCCCTCAATCCCTGGGCAAAACCGACGAGTTAGCCGTTCTCTCTGTTACTCCCGGCTCCCAATCCACACCGTCCGCAGCGCCACGGTCGGCGTCGCGTCGGGGTCGATGCCGAGCCGCTCCGCCACGGCCACCGACACGTCGAGCAGCACGTCCTGATCGAGTGGGCCACGGTCAATGACGCGGGCGAAGGTGTGGCGGTCCGCGTCCGGACGGGAGAGGAGCACGACGGAGTCGTAGGGGAGCGACGGGTGACTCACGACGAGGTCGTCGGGGTCGTACGGCGCGCCGCTGGCCGTGAGGCGCCCGGCGAACGCCTCCGGGTAGACAGCCACGGCCCCCATCGAGTCGGGCGCGGCCCAGTCGCCGGGGGACCGCACCTCGGGGGCCTCTCGGCCCGGCAGGCGGAGACGCCGGCCCGGCTGCAGTGACGTCGTGTCGAGGGCGTTGGTCGTCCGAAGGGCCCGGGCGCTCACCCCGTACTCGCCCGCGATGCTGTAAAGGGTCTCTCCGGCTTCCACCACGTGCGACGGGGGGGCGAAGCGCATGGGCAGCCGGAGGGTCTGCCCCGCCGTGAGGGGCGTCGCCGTGCTATCGTTCAGGGCGTAAAGCGTATCCGCCGTGGTGCCGAGGCGGAGCGCCAGATTCACGAACGAGTCGCCCTTCTCCACAGTGTGACGCCCATACAGCGGCGGTTCCACAACCGAATCCGCAGCCGCGGTGTCCGGTGCTACTGTGTCCGGAGCCGCCGTGTCCGCGATGGCGGAATCGGGCAGGGGGCCCGTCGTGTCGGGGGGCGCCTCTTCCCCGTCCTCGGAGCGAGGCGGCTGGACGCGGAGCGTCTGCCCGACCTGCAGCGACGTATCCTCCAGGTCATTCCACCGCTGCAGGGCCTCCACCGACACGCCAAACCGCTGGGCGATGCTGTAGAGCGTGTCGCCGGACTGGACCGTGTAGGTGGA
>CAYLMT010000199.1:0-3488 GCA_964384855.1 uncultured Salinivenus sp. | reverse complement strand
ACGGGCGCATTTCGGTGTCCCAATTGGCGCAGCTCGCGGACATTTCGCCCGAGCGTGCATCTCAGACATTGCTCCGACTTACGGAGGCCGACCTCTTACATTTGCATCCCGATGAGGACGGCGACTACTTCACCCTGAATTACTGAGTAGGTCTGAGGGCGAGTCCAGCGCCGAGGTCAGATTACACAAAGATGAAGGTACTGTCGTACTATTCAGGTTCCGTTATTGCAAAACGGGATTAGTCATGCTGCTCGTCCACGTAACGGATTCGTGTCATCCTCTTCTACACCCGATGAATACTAAGAGGCGGGTTACCAACTGTCGGTTTGCTGACCGATGGGAGTAGGGATGCGAATCCTCGCCCATAAACAGTCAAATCTTCCGGAACGACAGGTGGGCAGTTGTATCTCCGAGAACGTGTGAGTAAACTATGTGTGCGCCGACAACATCCGTTATTGAACACCGCTGATGCCTGTTACCGAGACGATCCCGCTTCACGAGACCGCGCGCAAGCGGTACCTTAATTACGCCTTGTCCGTCATCACCAGCCGGGCTCTTCCGGACATCCGCGACGGCCTTAAGCCGGTGCAACGGCGCATCCTCTTCGCGATGTTCGACAGCTTGAATCTGTATCCGTCGAAGCGGCACCGGAAGAGCGCGACGGTTGTGGGGGAAACGATGGGTAAATATCATCCCCACGGCGACCGGGCCATCTACGACGCGATGGTACGAATGGCGCAGTCCTTCTCTTTGCGGGCGCCGCTCGTGGACGGGCACGGCAACTTTGGCTCGCTCGACGGGGACAGTGCGGCGGCGATGCGCTACACGGAGGCCAAGCTGCAGCCGCTGGCGATGGAGATGCTGGAGGGCCTTCGGGACGACACGGTCGATTACCGAGACAACTTTGACGGCTCCCTCGAAGAACCGGTCGTGCTGCCGGCGCGCGTCCCCAATCTACTGGTAAATGGGGCAAGCGGCATTGCGGTGGGGATGGCGACGAACATTCCGCCGCACAACCTCGGCGAGGTGGTCGACGCAGCCCTCCACATGATTGAGGAGCCCGACGTGGGCACCACGACCCTCGTCCGTGAGCACATTCAGGGGCCGGACTTTCCCACAGGGGGGCACATCTTGAATACGCGAGACGAGCTGGCGGAGATTTACGAAACCGGCTCCGGGACGATCGAGATGCGTGGGTCGTACCGGAAAAAGGGAAAGACGCGCGCCATCATCGACTCGGTGCCCTACGGCGTGGACAAGAGCAAGATCGTCGAAAAGATTGCCGATCACATTGCCGAGGAGAACGTCCCGCAGCTCTCCAATGTGCGGGACGAATCGACCGACGACGTGCGGATTGTCCTGGAGCTCAAGCGCGGGTCCGACACGGAGGCCGCGATGGCGTACCTGTTCAAGCACACGAAGCTCCAGAAACGATTCCACGTCAATCTTACCTGCCTCGTGCCCACCGAGAGTACGGACGTCAAGGCCCCGCGGCAGGTGGATCTCCGCACCATCCTTCGTCACTTCCTCGACTTCCGGCTGGAGGTCGTGACGCGGCGCCTCCGGAACGAGCTGGAGGAACTGGAGGCCCGAATCCATATCCTCGAAGGGTTCGAGACGATTTTCGACGCACTCGATGAGGCGATCGAGATTATTCGTGCCTCGAAGAACAAGGCCGACGCCGCTCAGCGACTCATGCACCGGTTTCAGCTGGATGAGGACCAGACCGACGCCATTCTGGAGACGCGTCTCTACAAGCTCTCCCAGATGGAGATCGAGGCGATCCGGAATGAGCTGGAGGAAAAACGAGCCCGTGCCGAAGAGATTCGCGGTCTTCTGGACGACGAATCGGCGCGGTGGGGCATCGTCCAGGAGGAGCTTCAAGAGATTGGGGACGAGTACACGGACGACCGGCGAAGCACCCTCGTGGGGCCGGACGCGGACATGGAGTACACCGAAGAGGATTACATCGTCGATGAAGATGTCCACGTCATCGTCACGCGGGACGGCTGGGTAAAGCGGCAGGGGACGTACTCAGACCTCGACTCGATTCGGACCCGTGACGGGGACGAGGTGGGATGGGCCCTGGCCGGGTCGACCCGCGCCTCGGTCGGGTTCTTCACGAATTACGGCACCTGCTATACGACGCGTATTGCGGAGATTCCGAGCACGACGGGCTATGGAGATCCGGTGCAGAAGCTGTTTTCGTTCGACGACGGAGAGCACGTCGTCGGGGTCGTGAGCTTCGACGAGCGTGCTCTCCCGGACCCCGTCCCGCCCGCGCCGAACGATCAGGGCGAGCTCTTCGATCCGGACGATCCTGAAGCGCCGGACTCCCCCTACGTCGTAGCAATCAGCAAGGGCGGTCAGGCCACTCGCTTTACGCTGGACGGCTATATGGAGCCCTCCATCAGCACGGGACGCAAGTATATGCGATTGGACGAGGGGGATGAAGTCGTGCGTGTCCACCTCGCCGCGGGCGACGAAAATATTTGTCTTGCCTCCCACGACGGCCGCGCACTGATTTTTCCGGTGCATCAGGTATCGGTGTACAAAGGGCCGGCCAAAGGAGTGCGCGCCATCCGATTGGAGGAGGGAGATCGAGTCCTTGATTATGTCCTGAGTACCCGGGCGCGGGATGGTCTTGCCGTGGAGACGAACAACGGGCGGGAAGAGATCGTGCGCACGACGAAGTTCGACGTCACGAATCGGGGCGCCAAAGGTACGCTCGTGATCAAGCGGGGATACTTTGCAGAGGTCTACCCGGAGCCGACGGAGGTGACGTTGGAAAAACCCGTATAGCCGGCGGATCGCGATTCTGAGTTTTATCCGTAGAACGACGTACAGCATGCCCAAGACGTATACTGGCGAAGACATCGATGTCCTCGAAGGCCTCGAACCCGTGCGCAAGCGCCCCGGAATGTACATCGGGGGCACCGGGCGGCCCGGCCTTCACCACATTCTCTGGGAGGTGGTGGACAACGCCGTCGACGAGGCCACGAACGGCTACGCCTCCCGCATTGAGGTCGTCCTGCACGAGGACGGGAAGAGCATCACGGTGTCCGACAATGGGCGCGGCATTCCGGTGGACGACCATCCGGAAAAGGGAGTGCCAACGGTTCAGTTGATCCTGACCACGCTTCACTCCGGAGGCAAGTTCGACGCCAGCAATTACATTACGTCTGGCGGCCTGCATGGCGTGGGGGTGTCGGTCGTAAACGCCCTCTCCGAGGAGCTCGTGGCAACGGTGAAGCGCGATGGGCAGGAGTATCAGCAACGCTTCCAGCGGGGCACACCGGTGACGGACCTGGAGGTTACCAAGGATAACACCCGGGGGACCGGCACGGAAATCCACTTCCGTCCCGACCCGAAAATCTTCGAGTCCGTCGAGTTCGACCCGTCCTGGATCCGGGAGCACCTGGACGTGAAGACGTACCTGAACCGGGATTTGAAAATCATCTTCCGGGATGAGACCAGTGGGGAGCGAC
>CAYLMT010000198.1:0-3504 GCA_964384855.1 uncultured Salinivenus sp. | reverse complement strand
AGCGGAACGAGTGAAATTCCTCTCGCTCGTAGTCGTGCGGGCCCGAACCGGTGCGAGTCACGCGGGTCATGGTCTGTCCGCCGCGCCCCCCAATCGGGATGACGAGCCGTCCGCCCCGCCGCTCCTCCTTCGACGACGGCTCGCGAAGCTGGGTAAGGAGCGAACCGGGAATCTCGTGGGCCCCCGCCGTTACCACGATGCCATCGTACGGCGCGAAGGCGGGCCAGCCCTTCGTCCCGTCCCCGTGCCGCGTCCGCACGTCGTAGCCGAGATCGCCGATCACGGAGCGGGCCCGCTGGAGAAGATCCTCGTGTCGCTCGACCGAAAAGACGCGCGCCCCCATCTCGCAAAGCACGGCGGCCTGGTACCCACTGCCCGTCCCCACCTCCAAGATCCGGTCCTCCGGCTGCACCTCCAAGAGCGAGGTCTGGTACGCCACCGTAAAGGGCTGGGAGATCGTCTGGTTGAGGCCAATCGGCAGCGCCTCGTCGGCATAGGCCCGGTCGCGTAAGGCCGGGTCCACAAACGTATGGCGGGGGACCGACCCGATCGCAGATAACACGCGCTCGTCGTGGATGCCCCGCTCGCGAAGCGTCTCAACGAGCCGTTCGCGTCGATGCTGGTATTTCCGTTCGTCCGACGGGGTGGCAGCCATAGAAACAACAGCCTAAGCTTGGGGGTGGGGTACAGCTTCTCAGGCCGACACGGGGGCCGCCGCGCTTGCCTGAGAGGTCGACTGCCCGGTGAGGGCGCTCGTTAGATACGTACGCAGTTCCTCCGGGGTAATGTTGGAGATGAGGGCCCCGTCGCGCGAGACGCTAATGTCGCCGGTCTCCTCCGACACGACCACCACGAACGCGTCGGTCTGCTCGGTCAACCCCACGGCCGCGCGGTGGCGAAGACCCAGTTGGGGACTCAGCTTCATGCTCGTGGAGACCGGCAGAATGCACCGGGCGGCCTCCACGCGCCGGTTGTTGATGATGACGGCCCCGTCGTGGAGGGGATTCTGACCGTGAAAGATCGTGAGCAAGAGGTCGCGCGACACTTCCGCCTCCAGCACCTTTCCGGTCTCGACGTAGCTCCGAAGGCCAGTGCTGCGCTGGAAGGCAATGAGGGCCCCAATCTGCTTCTGGCTCATCTCGTCCACCGCCCCCACCGTTTCGTCGATGATCTGGCTCTGGTCGGTGGTGGTGACGAAGCGCCGGACGATCGGATTCTTGCCCAACAGCAACAACAGTCGCCGGATCTCGGGCTGGAAAATAATGATTACCGCCAGTACGAAGACCTGATTGAAGTAGCTGAAGACGGTGGTTAGCACCGTCATGTCGGCCAGCTCCACCACGAACTGGATCAGGAAGAGGGCCCCCAGGCCGAGGGCAATCTGCACGGCGATCGTCCCACGCATGAGACGGTAGAGCTGGTACAGGATGTAGGCCACGACGACGACCTCGATGGCGTCGCCAATCCCGAAGCCGATGATCTCAAAAATCTTCACGGCGTTTGGAGCCCAGACGTGCGGAGAAAAGTGGGGAGCGTGAACCTGAACTGCCCAGGCAGGGTGCTATCCTTGACGCAGGGTGGCCCCGAGGACGTTGAGCATGTCGACGGTGGGCGCGACGTCGTGGGTGCGCACGATCGTCGCTCCCCGGGTCACGGCCGCCGCCGTGGCCCCGAGCGAACCGTAGAGGCGCTCGTCGACAGGGACGGGATTATCGGGCGTGCCTAGGGTGGCGCCGATCGTGCTCTTGCGGGACACGCCCACGAGCACGGGGCAGTTGAGGGTCAACAGCTCGTCCACCTCGTTAAGCAAACGCAGGTTGTCGGCGTCGGACTTGCCAAAACCGAAGCCGGGATCGATGACGATCTTCTCCACGCCGGCCTGCTTTGCCGTCTCCACCGCCCGGGCCAATCCGTCGCGCACCTCGGCAGTCACGTCAGCGTACTCGCGGGGCCGCGTGAGGTCACCGGGCTCACCCATCGAGTGCATGAGCACGAGAGGTGCCTTCCAGTCGGCCGCCGCCTCGGCCATTTCGGGGTGGTGACGGAGGCCCGTCACGTCGTTCACCATGTCCGCCCCCGCGGCAAGGGCCGCCCGGGCCACGTCCGGCTTGTAGGTGTCGACGGAAACCACCGCCTCCGGAAACCGGTCCGCCAGGGCGTCAATGACGGGCACCACCCGATCCCGTTCGTCCTCCTTCGAGATCGGATCCGCCCCGGGCCGGGTCGACTCGCCCCCCACGTCGATGATCGAGGCGCCCTCGCTCAGCATCTCGGCGGCCCTTGACACGGCCTTCTCGACGGTTGTGTACTGGCCACCGTCCGAAAACGAGTCGGGAGTCACGTTCAGGATTCCCATCACGTGGGCCCCCGCCGCCTCCGGACTGCCGGGCCGACAGTCGATCGTGTAGTTCTGTCCCTCCAGCACAAACCGATCGGCGGGAAAGGCTTCGAAATCCAACGACGGGACGGAGTGCGATGCACGGGGCATGAGACGGACGACGGGACGAGTTTTAAGAAGTGAAGGCCCGCGAACACTTGTTGGGGTAAAGTATACACAGAGCGCTGTCGGGATGAGATCCATCACCTGTTTTTGTAGAAATTTTCCGACGGTCCGGTGGGCGTGCCTCGGGGGGACGTCCACGAAGTGGCTTCACGATCTGCTTTTTCTGCCGCCGATGGACAACATCGTACGTTCTGCCCTGCAGTGGATGGGTCCGCTTCGGCGGATCAGAGAATTCAAATCCCATCCCGTCGCCACGCAGCGATCCCTGCTCCGCCGCCTGCTCCGCCGAGCCGCCGACACGGAGTGGGGCCGGCGCTTCGACTTTGCCGAGATTGCCGACGCGTCCGAGGTCGTGCAGGCCTACCAGGACCGCGTGCCGCTGCACACCTACGCGGACATTTCGGACGACGTGGAGCGGATTCGAAGGGGCGCCGCCGACGTGATGTGGCCCGGCACCATCCCCAACTTTGCCGTCTCCAGTGGCACCGTCTCCGACGGCAAGGTGATTCCCATCAGCGACGAGACGATCGATTACAACCGGTCGTTCAGCGTAGGGGTCGGCGTCAATTACCTCAAGGAGAGCCTCGACCCCAACTTCTTCGGCGGCAGTCACCTCACCCTGCCGGGTCGCGTCGAGGAAGACCCCAATTATCCTGGCACCAAGGCGGGCGAGATCAGCGGCATCCTCGCGGAGAATGCCCCCGGTTTCTTCCGCACCCTCTTCCAGGCGGTCCCCAACGAGATCACCTTCCTCCCCAGTTGGGAGGAGAAGCTCCAGGCCGTCGCCAAGCGGACGGTTGACAAGGACATCCGCCTCCTCGTGATGGTGCCCACTTGGGCGCTTAACCTCTTCGATCTGCTGATCGACCTGCACAATGAGAAAAACCACGACACGGCCACCACTGTGGGCGAGGTGTGGCCCAACCTGCAGGTCTTCATCTCGGGCGGGGTGGCCCTCCGGTCGTACCGCGACCTGATCGAGGAGAAAATTGGGCACGACA
>CAYLMT010000197.1:0-3519 GCA_964384855.1 uncultured Salinivenus sp. | reverse complement strand
ACCGCCGGATCGAGCCATCGGATGCCAGTGAGCCACACGAGCCCAACGCCAACGATGACGCCGAGGCTCGTCCACATGTCCGTCAGCACGTGCTGACCGTTGGAAACGAGGACGAGGCTATTGGTGCGCCGCCCTACGCGAACGAGGTACTTTCCGAGCGCAAAGTTGACGGCCGTCAGTCCACCGATGAGATAGAGGCCCACGTCGAGCTGTCGTAGATCAGGGCCCGCGACGAGGTCCCGCACTGCCAACCATCCAATGCCCACGGCGGCCGCGAGAATGAGGGTGCCCTCAATTGCTGACGCAAAATAGGCCACCTTGCCGTGACCGTAGGGATGCTCCGCATCCGGGGGCGTGGAGGCATACCACAGGCTAAAGCCCGCGAATCCCGTCGCAAAGAGGTGGATGATCGATTCGGCAGCGTCCGAAAGAATTGCGGTACTGCCAGTGAGCGAGGCTGCCACCATCTTTCCCACGAGCATCAGGAACGACACGAGCAGACTCGCCGCCATAGCCCGTCGGCGGGCACGCTCCGCCTCGGCACGGGACTCATCATGTGAGGACTGGGCACTGGACATGACACCGCCCGTACTCGAAAGACCGTCCCCAGGTTCACCGTTTGCCTCCTTTTTGCACCACGGTTTTTCTCCCTTCCTGCCACTGCGTTCCTAACTTAAGGCCATGGCCTACCTCGATCACATCGGCATCGCCATCCACGACGTGGAGGTCGTGGTGCAACAATTCCGCGACCTGTTGGACATCACACCTTACAAAACAGAGGCGGTGCAGGGCCAAGAGGTCCGGACGCACTTTCTGGACGCCGGCTCGACCAAACTAGAGTTGCTGGAGGCCCTCGATGACGACTCCCCCGTCCAGCGCTTCCTCGATCGCCATGGGGAAGGGCTGCACCACGTGGCGTTTGAGGTCGACGACCTGCCGGCCACAATGGACCGGCTCCACGACGCTGGGTTTGATTTGCTGAGCGAGACGCCCCAGGCCGGGGCCGACGACAAGCGGATCGTCTTCGTGCACCCGAAGCAGACCCACGGGGTGCTGCTCGAGTTTTGTGAATCCATCCCGCCCGACTGGACGCCCAGCGCAGTACCCCGACACGACGGACATCTGTCGGTCTTTGAACGGGGCCCACGCGACCGTCCCTCCCTCCTCGTCCTTCACGGTGCCGCGGGTACGACCCGCCATGACGCGGCTCCCCTCATTCGTCGGCTCGAGTCCTCATTCCACGTGATTGGGGTCGACCTGAGCGGTCACGGGACCTCGGCCTTTCCCTCCGACGCTTCCTTTTCTCTCGACCTATTTGCAGAGGACGTGCGGGTCGTCCTCGACACACTCGACTTAGCGTCGACGCACGTCTTCGGGTTCTCGCTCGGGGGCGGGGCGGCACTCCAATTCGCCCACACATACCCGAGCCGGGTCGAACGCCTCGCGGTTTTTCAGACGAACGCCCACTGGACGAAAGCCCACGCACACCGAATGCAAGCACGCCTCGACTTGGAGGCCCTGGCAGATCAGGCCCCCACCCGTGCGGCAAATCTCCGGGCCCGTCACGATTCCCCGAGCCGCCTCATGAAGCAACTCCGATCGTTCGTAACGACCCTCCCGGAGGCATCCGACACGCTCGGACAGACCCTCCCCACCCTCAAGCCTCCGACCCTCGTGGCGGGACTGGATCAGGATCCGCTCTTCGGGCTTGCTCCTTCCCAAGCCCTCCATGACGCGTTGCCGAACGCGCGGCTGGCCGTCCTCCCCGGCGACACTCACAGTCTCCCACGTGCACCGACCTCCCTCCTTGCCCCCCTCTTGACGGATCATTTTTTAGACGGGTAGCTCCACCTTGTTGGCCCTCTCACAGAAACGTCCCCCAACCACGAAGCCATGACGCTTCCCTCCTACCGCTACCTCGGTGACACCGGTGTGAAGGTGTCCCCCCTCTGCATGGGCACCATGACATTCGGCGGTCCCGCGGACCGGGAGACCTCCACCGCGATGTTTCGGCGCTGTCGTGAGGCCGGGATCAACGTATTCGACTGCGCCAACGTGTACGAGGACGGCCGCTCCGAAGAACTTCTGGGGGAGTTGGTGGCCGACTGCCGGGACGAAGTCGTGCTTACGACCAAAGCGTACTTCCCTACCGGCGACGATCCCAATGCCCGCGGCGCGAGCCGCTATCACCTCGTTCGGGCCGTCGAGAACAGTTTGCGGCGCCTTGGCACGGATCGCATCGACGTGTTCTTTGTCCATCGGTTCGACGAGCAGACGCACCTCGATGAAACCCTCCGTGCCCTCGAGACCCTCGTGCGACAGGGCAAAGTGCTGTACCTCGGGGCCTCCAATTTTGCTGCCTGGCAAGTGATGAAGGCCCTCGGCCGGCAGCGCGCCGAGGGCTGGCCCCCCTTCCACATGATCCAGCCGATGTACAACCTCACCAAGCGACAGGCCGAGGTCGAACTCCTGCCGATGGCCCAAAACGAAGACCTCGGCGTCCTGTCGTACAGCCCCCTCGGCGGCGGCCTGCTCACCGGAAAGTACGGCGTCGACCGGCGGCCCGACGACGGACGACTCGTGGACAATCCGATGTATCAGACCCGCTACGGAACCGACATGCACTATGAGGTGGCCGACCGCTTCGTCGCGTTCGCGGAGGAGTACGGGTACAATCCCGTGTCGTTGGCGGTCGCGTGGGTGGCCCATCATCCTGCCGTCACCGCCCCGATCATTGGCGCGCGCACCCTGGATCAGTTGGAGGGATCTCTCGGGGCACTGGAGATCGACATGACCGAGGATCTTCGGTCGAAAATCAGCGCACTCGCACCGACCCCACCCCCAGCCACGGACCGTGTGGAAGAACGCTCAGAGCACACGTACGGCGATCGATAGTCGATTTGAACCCGCTCTCTTTTCAAACGGTCCTCTGATAACGGTATGAGCTACTACGCGCCCGACGAGGACACCTGGTCGGAGGTCTCCGAGGCCCCGGAAAACCCTCCCTATCTCGAGATCGACGAGGAGTCCGCGATTCTTCGATTCGTCGGTCCGTCGGAGGTGTTTCAGCTTGAGGGGGCGCCGGCGTGCGCAGCCGACGAGACCGTCCATACCGTCGCGCTCCTCGACGCCTCCCTGGCCGACGGGCTGGTGCTGTGTGCCCTGCGGGCCGATGGTCAGGATCTGACCGTGGAGGATCGCCGTCCCTCCAATGCCCGCACTCGGTACGAAGAGGCCTTTGACCAGTTGCAGTCGGCCCTGGACGAAATCCTCATCCCGGTGTACATCGACGATGCCCTCGAAGAAATCAGCGAATCCGTCGACGGGTTCGTCGCCCTCCATACGGCCCAGTACGCCTCGCCGCCGACGGACGAAAACACCTACTTCCGAACCTCACTCTTACAGGATGGTGCCCTTCTGCTTGAAGAGGAGCGCGGCGCGCTTTAGAGCCCCTATCAAAACTAGGAGGGGCATTGGAAAAGCTCTCAACTCCGTCGCTCCAAACTTGATTTGGAGCCC
>CAYLMT010000196.1:0-3532 GCA_964384855.1 uncultured Salinivenus sp. | reverse complement strand
AACGGACCCGCGCTGGTCGAAGGAGAGGCATTGCCCCAAACCTTGTCGGTGGGACTTCAATACCGCGTTAGCGACCGCCTTCTGGTCGTCACGGACGTGTTCAAAGACCTTTCCTTCCCTGCCGCCGTGCGAGGCGGGCTCGAAGTTCGCCCTCTGTCACTGCTGGCCCTCCGCGCCGGCGTGACGACCGCCCCTACCCGGTTCACCGGCGGCGTGGGCCTCCACCTCGACTGGATACAAGCGCACGTCGCCGCCGAACAGCACGCTGACCTCGGCTGGTCTCCCTCTGCGTCGTTGGACATTCACTGGTAGCGGTGTCCCCATGTCTCCAGTACGGTCCTCGTTCGGGCTTGCTCTAGCAACATTCATCGGTCTATTCATTCTCCTTGCCAGTCCGATCCGGACGATCGCCCAGCCACGAACAGATACACTCAGCGCGGACACGACGGATCTCGGTCCGTATTTGGAATCCGTGCTGGATGCACTCGGCACCACGGACCGCACGGGCATCCTGGCGGCCGAACATTTTGCCAACCTGCAGGCACACCCCATCGCCCTCAACCGGGCCCCTGCCTCCGACCTATCGATGCTGCCCGAACTTTCAATGGGAGACGCCCATCGCATCGTGCAGTACCGGACCACGAACGGACCGTTCGACTCGTTAGACGACTTGGACACTGTAGAGGGCATTGGGTCCGCGACGGTGCGAGCCGTTCGTCCATTTTTGCGACTTGGCTCGGCAGCCCCTCCGTCGGTCTTTCCTGCCTTTAATACCATTGTGTCAAACCTCAGGTTGAGCCTCACCCAGCGATTTTCGCGCCAGCTCGATCTGGGGCGTGGGTTTCGCGAGGAACGGTTTCTGGGACCGCCAGGTCGTCTCACCACTCGGCTCCGGCTCGACCACGAACGGCGGCTCCAACTCGCCCTGACGCTCGACAAAGATCCTGGCGAGCCGATCCGGTGGTCCCCCGCAACACAGACCTATGGTTTCGACCACGTTGCCGGAAGCCTCGCTCTTCGCGATCTCGGCCGCATCCAGACGCTTGTCCTTGGCGACTTCACGGCCCAGTTTGGACAGGGCGTGGCCCTCTGGCAAGGCCTCCGGTTCGGGAAAGGCCGAGACCCCATCGCTCCAGCCCAAAAACGCGGCCGAGGGATCCGCCCCTATCGCTCGGCCTCGGAGACCTCTTTCTTTCGGGGGATGGCCGCCACCGTCGACCTGCCCGACGAACTGTCCCTTACCGCATTCGCCTCGCGCCGAAACCGGGACGCGTCGATCGATTCGTCTCTCGCCAACACCGATAGTCCCCTTCCGATCCGGACCGTGTCCGGCGGCGGACGACACCGCACTCCAAGTGAGCTTGCCCGCAAGGGGACATTCGGAGAAACAACGGTCGGGGGTGCGCTGGAGTACCACCGTTCGGTTCTTCATCTTGGGGTCACGGGCTACCACGCCCGCTTCACACGCCCGCTCCGGCCTGGCGATCAGCCCTACCGACAATTCCGCGTGTCGGGCCGCGCGACTTCCATGATCGGGGCGTACGGAACCGTCTACCTGGGGGATTACAGCTTATTCAGTGAAATTGCTCGCTCCCCTCGTGGAACGTATGGCGGGCTCCTCGGAGCCGCGCTAGACACCGACTACGCGGAGGCGATTCTGGTGGGCCGACGGTATCCAACCAATTTTGCCTCGTTCTACGGAAATGCGTTCGGCGACGGAAGCCGGACACAAAACGAAACGGGCGTCTACACCGGGCTTCGGCTCCGCGTGAGCCCGAAGTGGACTGTCGGGACCTATTTCGATCAATATCGTGCCCCCTGGCTCCGCTTCAACGTGCCCCGCCCCTCCACAGGATGGGAGGCACGCGGGGTCCTCGAATACGAGCCCCGCCCCTGGCTCTCCAGCTACCTCCAGGCCCGTGTCCAGGACGAAGACGTGGGCACCGACCACCTTAGCACAGGCCGGCGTCTCAAGGGGCTCCATCGAGAACGACGGCACTCGGCTCGCTGGCACACCGAATATTCGTTCAGCGACGCGCTGACCGTCCGAACGCGCCTCGAACTCTCTCATCATTCAACCCCACAGACCCACTCACGAGGATTTTTCCTGGCCCAAGGTCTTCGCTGGAATCCCCATCCTGCTCTCACCGTCGACACGCGGATCGCGTTTTTCGACACGGACGGGTTTGCGGCACGGATTTACGCCTACGAACATGACCTGAGATACAGTTTCTCAGCGCCTGTCTTCTTTGATCGAGGTCGACGGTCCTATCTGCTGGTGCGGTACGAGCCGCTCTCGTCCCTGGCCCTCGAAGCAAAATACGGGATCACGAGCTACGAGAATCGTACCACCATCGGCTCCGGGCTCAATCAAGTAGAGGGATCCCGACGACGCGAATTTCGGCTTCAAATCCACTGGACCCTGTAGAACAACAAGAGGTGTCAAATCTCTCTTGAAGGCTGGCATGATAATTGATCTGAAAAGGGCCCTGTTCGGATCCTCGGACCCACAGACGCATTCCCTTTTTGATTTTGGGGATCGCCCCATCCACTGCCCCGTGAGCCCGCCCCCGCGGACCGAGCGTCTAGCCCCTCGTTCTTCTCAGTTCTCTCATTCCCCCACCTATCAATCTATGAGCCCATCGGACAGCCCCCGCATTCTGGCCGTAGAGGACAACTCAGAAACCCAACTCCTGCTGGAACACCTGCTCAAGGGATCGTACGACGTGTCGGTAGTGCCCGGTGTCGAGGAGGCCTTGACCGCCGTGGAAGAGAACTCCTACGACGTCCTCCTGCTGGACATCAACCTCAGCGAGGACCAGACGGGGACGGATCTGCTTCACCTCATCCGAGAACGCGACGGAATGGCCCAGGTCCCGGCCATCGCGCTTACGGCCTACGCCATGCCGGGAGACCGCGAAGACTTTCTCGAAAAAGGCTTCGACGAGTACGTCAGCAAACCGTTTACCCGAGACGACCTCTCGGAGGCCATTGAAAGCACCCTGAATCCAGCGTAGCCTTCCATCGGGGCTATAGAAAAAGCCCAGGACCCACGGCCCTGGGCTCGTCAATGGGCTCAAAATGGAATTCCCCGCGCACGACTAGCCTCCGGCCCTTCTAATTCATACACGTGGCCTTAAGCGTGTCGCGTCGATCCGAAAGGAGTGCCTCCCACTCGGACTCGTTCACCGGCTCGTCTCCCTTGAAATACTCCCACTCGTCGACGCTCTCGTCGGAGATGACGACCGAGTTCGACATGTGGGCCACACGCTTGAGGACAGGTGACGTCCCCATCTGGTGCACAAACGTGATGGTGCACTCGCCGTCGGCCGACTTTTCCTTCACCGACAGCCAGTTGTCCCCACAGACCTGGCAACTGTAAAAGCGCGACTCCTGCTCCTCGCCGAGCAGATTGTCAAACTCATCTTCCTCTTCGAAGACGACCTGCATCGGACGCAGACTTTCACATCCACACGTCTTACAACGGAGCGTTTCCATACAGGCGAAATGGACTGATGAACAGTCAATGCAC
>CAYLMT010000195.1:1226-3567 GCA_964384855.1 uncultured Salinivenus sp. | reverse complement strand
CGTTGAACGTCTGCACGAGGTCGCCAATCTCGTCCCGCGTGTCCACGGTGAGGGATCGCGTAAACCGGCCCGCGCCCACGGCCTCCAGGCCCTGCCGGAGCTGGGCGATGGGTCGGGCCAGGGCGTTGGCCAGCACAACGCCCGTAAGCATGACGACCACGACGAGCAGCAGCAGCGCCCCGAAAAGATAGGCCAGGGTGCGCGATTTTTCCTCCTGCAGCTGCTCCTGCTGCGCGAGCGTGGGCACCCCGACGACCACCCGTGGGTGCCCCTCTTCGTTGACCAGAGCCCGATACCCCACTCGGTACCGAAACTGTCCGATAGACGCCTCGGCGGTGACGAACTGGTAGGCCTCGTGGTATAGCTGATGGTATACGCCCCCCGGCAGGCGCTCGTCCACCAGCCCGTCACGGCGCAGGTGGGGCTGGCTCGTCCGCGTGAGCCGCCCCTCGTCGTAGAGGTGAAGGTCGAACCCCACCCGGGCGGCGAGAGTGTCCACGTCCATCCGTTCCGCCACCTCCCACAAGGGTTCGTCCGGGCGGGCCTCTAGGGACAGCGTTTCTTCCACACGGGTCAACTGGTCGTGCATGCGCCGCTCGATGGCGCGCTCGCTCTCCCCCGTGACCACACGCACCCCCACTACGCCTACGGCCACCATCGAGACGATTCCGACAACCAGAAAAGCATTGAGGACCTTGTTTCGGAAGCGCACACGGGGCGCTGGAAGCCGCCCGCGTTGGTACCGGACGTATAGGCCGAGCAGGTACACGATGAGCCCGACACACAGACCGGCGACGGTGAGTCGGAGCAGGTAGTAGAGGTGATCAAAGGCGAGAATGGCCGGAATGCGCACCGCCACGGTCGACGGCGCGGCCTCACCCACCGACACGAACCGGCGATAATGCGTCAGGTACACCCGCCCGCGCACCGTCTCGTGTCGCCACAGGGACGGCTGCGCGCGGAGGGCGTCTCGCTCGGCGACCTGGAGACGCGCCCGGTCAAAGGCCTGCCCCACGCTCCGCACGAGCCTTCCGTCCCGGAACTCGGCCAGAGATAGGTCGGCGTAGAGGTCGCCGAACGAACCATCCGGTAACAGCACACGAGACAGGCCAAAGCCCGTCCCGGGCAGCACGGACTGTGGCTCGATCCGAACCAGCACCCAGCCCTCCACGAATTCGCCCCCCGGCGGCACACCCAGCAGCCCGGCGTACTGCCCGCGGCGCGTCCCGGCGGTCCGCACCGGTGTGTCGGACGACAGCTGCTCCACCACGGGCCCCGGACGCTGCCCGTAGCGGGGCCAGAGGTCCCCGAACGCCTGCCGGGTCGCCGCCTCGGTCCATTCGCCCGGGGCCACGCGCCCGTCGGCGGTGTACTGACGACGCAACGTCCCATCCCACTCCAGCACGCTGAGGCGCACCTCGTACGTCGCGAGGGACGACAGCAGCGACTCCTGTACGACTCGGGTGGCAAGCGAATCGATACGGGCGTCGGGCGCAGAGTCCTCGGCCCGAATGGACGGCCCCAGCGCCGCGGAGGCCGACCGGAGCACCCGGCGAATCGAGTAGAGGACGCGCGGGTCCTGCCCCCGTTCAAACGACTGCGCGGCGTTGATCATGTGCTCTTGCCGCTTCGCGTCCATGCCGGCGTAGAGCAGCGGATAGAGCAGCAGCGTGACCGCGAAGAGCGCGCCGAGCAGCCCACGAAGCGTGAGGGCCTCGTTCCCGTCCCACCGTCCAACGAGGCCATACGTCGCCATCCCCGCCACACCCGCGAGGAGGATCAACACGTACGGCAGCGAGACGAAGATCCGCACGTCCGTTCCGAGATACAGGGCGATCAGTGCCCCGCCGAACAATCCCGCCCCGATCAGGAGCCCGGTGCCCCATGGCCAGTCGCGGGGACGATGCTGTAGAAGACGACGCAGGCTCACCCACGTGCCCCCGATGCCCGCGAGGATGCCGGCCGACACGAGGAGAAAGAGGCCGCACAGAACCCCCAGCACGAGCGGTTCCGGCAGCAGTCCAGTGCGGGCGAAGAAGTCGAGCGTACTGTCGAGCACCGCCCGCCGCACGATAAAGGCAAGGAGTACGATGACCCCGAGGCTTCCCGCCACGAGCCCCACGAGGGTCGCCAGATAGCGGGCCGCGTGCGGCCGCTCCGGCACGGATCTACGAAAGGTCTCCGGGAGGTTCCTCAGCGCGTCGATCCGCGGTCGGTAGTGCCACGCCAGATACACGACCCCGGTGGCGAGCGCCCCGGCCCAAAGCCCGGTGAGAAGCAAATCGCCAATCGATCGAAAAATCCCTCCCCCGAGGGTCGAGGCGAAATACGTCGGGTTGAA
>CAYLMT010000195.1:0-1126 GCA_964384855.1 uncultured Salinivenus sp. | reverse complement strand
CCGTTCGCGCCACGAGCCGATCGGGCGAGGGCGGCTCCACGGAGGCGTACCCCAGGACGGAGTCGTCCACCCCCCGAAGCACACGGTGAGGGGCAGCGGGTGGTACCCCGGTCCAGCGCACCCGAACCAGCTCGCCGGTTGCCTGGCTCCACCGGGCCTCCAGACTCGTCGCCTGGACGTATCGATTCTGCACGGGAGGACGATAGCGAACGACCTGCGCGACCCGCACGGCCCCTAGCTGTGTCCCCTCGTGCGTCACCGGCGCCCAGGCCGCGAGGGCCCAGCGCCCACTCTCGTCGTGGACGATGGTCGTTCGGGATTGAGAGATTTGCCCTCCAACCTGCGCACTATCGATGGGGACCTGTGGTCCGGTCCAGGCCAGGGCGCGCCCCTCCGGGGCATACACCTCGATTGCCATGTGCGCTTCGGTCGGACGCCCGACGACGTACTGGGTTAACCCCGACGGACGAGCGCTCCGCTCCTGCCATTCCCGCAGCCCTTTCCGAATGCTTGAATCGGCGGCGAGCTCCTCCGCACGGTCGTGCAGCCGATCGCGAAGCGTCACAAACCGTTCCTCGATCGTGGTGAGGGCGGCCTCCACTGCCGCCTCCTGGTTGGCCGACGCGCCGGCCTCGACGGCCTGCACCGCGTAAAGACGGAGGCCCGTCGTCACCAGAAGCCCCATGCACAGTCCGAGGCCAACGCCCCAGGTCCATGGACGATGTCGAAGAGCGTGGAGCAGGCGATCTATCACGCGCGTCGGAGACACAAATCCACAGGCGAGTTCGACCCTCTCGTTGCAAGGGCCCACAGCACACCTCTGCGCTCGGAGGCTTCATCTTCGCCCCAAAAGGCCCTCATCACTCAGGGGCATGTTCGATGCGAACCTCGTGTAGGTTCCACAGGTCCTCGCCCTCGGGCTGGTCGAGGCGGACGTAGACGCGATGCCGCCGAGCCATCCGGGCTTCTTCGTACTCCCCCCGGACAAAACAACTCGTTCCGGCTTCCGTCACATCCCCCACCACGAAGCGACCGGGGGTGTAGCGCCGGAAGAACTCGCGCAGCACGTACACGGCCTGCGAGCTGCTGTAGAAGGAGCGGTTGCCAAAGAGACTGATCTCGACCC
>CAYLMT010000194.1:0-3614 GCA_964384855.1 uncultured Salinivenus sp. | reverse complement strand
CTGGTGTTGGGGATTGGGCTGGGAGCCGCCGGTTGCCAGTCCGAGCCGGAGCCGACACCCCCAACCACTCCGTCTGAACGCACGCCGGCGTGGGCGCAGGATGCGGTCTGGTATCAGATCTTTCCCGAGCGCTTTCGCAATGGCGACCCGTCGAATGATCCCACACGGCAGACCCTGGAGCGTCCAGTGGCGGACGTCCCTACCTCGTGGCGCCCGACGCGTTGGACGCGCGACTGGTACGAGCAGGCCGACTGGGAGATGGAGATGGGCGGGTTCTACGAAAGTGTGTACGATCGGCGCTACGGCGGCGACCTGCAGGGTGTCATTGACCGTCTGCCGTACCTCGACTCCCTCGGCGTCACGGCCCTTTACTTCAATCCCGTCTTCTCGGCCCGCTCGCTCCACAAGTACGACGGGTCCAGCTACCACCACATCGATCCGAACTTCGGTCCGGATCCGGCCGGCGACCGGGCGCTCATCGCGGAGGAGACGCCGACCGATCCCTCTACGTGGCGCACCACGGCCGCCGATTCGCTCTTCTTCGTGCTCTTGGAGAAGGCCCACGCCCGCAACATGCGGGTCGTCATCGACGGGGTGTTCAACCACACCGGTCGCGACTTTTTCGCCTTCGAAGACCTCGTCGAGCACCAGGCCGACTCCCGTTACGCCGACTGGTACGCGGTCAATTCGTTTGACGACCCCGCTACGCCCGACACCAACGAGTTTGACTACACGGGCTGGTGGGGGGTAGAGTCGCTCCCCGAGTTTGCCAACAACGAGGCCGGGACCAGTCTGCACCCGGGGCCGCGAAAGTACATCCTGAACGCCACGACCCGGTGGATGGACCCGAATGGGGACGGCGATCCCTCTGACGGTGTGGACGGGTGGCGGCTCGATGTGGCGGAGGAGGTGCCGGTGGGATTCTGGCGGACGTGGAACGCCCACGTGCGGGCCCTGAACCCGGAGGCCTACACCGTCTCGGAAGTTTGGGAGGACGCGTCCGGATACCTCGAAGAGGCCGGCTTCTCGGCCACGATGAACTACTACGGGTTTGCCTTTCCCGTGAAAGGGTTTCTCATCGACCACGCCATTGAGCCGTCCCGCTTCGCCGATCTGCTGCGTGAGCGGCGGTCGGCCCATCCCCGGCGGGTCCGCGGTGCCCTTCAGAACCTGATCGGCTCCCACGACACGCCCCGGCTCGCCACGATGGTGGTGAACCGTGCAGACACCGGCTATGCGCAGCCCGACCGGTTTGACTACGATTATAGGGATCCGCGCCAGAACGCGGACTACAAGGTCCGCGCACCGACCGACGTCGAGAAACGCCTCCAGCGGCTCACGGTCCTTTTCCAGATGACGTACGTGGGCGCCCCGATGGTCTACTACGGGGATGAGGCCGGCATGTGGGGGGCGGACGACCCCGATGACCGGAAGCCAATGGTATGGCGCGACAAGAAGTACGAGGTGGAGGACGACCACCCCTTCGGTCACGACCGTCCCGCCGACCCGGTCCGCTTCGACGAGGGTCTGTTTTCGACCTATCAAGATCTCATTTCTCTACGTCGCAGTCACACAGCCCTACGTCGCGGAGCGTTCAGCGTGGTCCAGGCCGACGACGAGCGGGGTCTGCTCACCTATGCTCGCACGCATCCGTCAGACACCGTTCTCACCACCTTGAATCGGAGCGAAGGGGCCCACAGTGCGCGTGTGCCCCTGCCCGACTCCCTCCAGCGGCCCTACGAGATTCTGCGAACGGTGCCGGAGGGGGCCTCCGTCCGACTCCAGCAGGACGGCACCGCTCTTCTTCTGGAGGTGCCGGGCCACACCGGTATCGTCATGGGCTCTGCACGATAGAGGGGTGGCCGCGGCGGGGAGCCCCATGAGGACGAAGAAATGTATGGATTCGGTCCTCGTGGCGCCTCGAGGACCGCATCACATGACGGTGTTGAAGATCTGCTGCATCTCTTTGCGCATCTGAGCGGGGAGGGAGAGGGAGGCGTTGCCTACGTGCAGACGTGCTCCCTGCTGCTCGGCCACCGTGAGGAACGTCTTCTGGGACAAGTACACCCGGGTGGGGCCCACCTCGTCTTCACCGGGTCGACTGATCTCCTCAATGGGGAGCGCCTCGTCTCCCAACGTGAGCCGAATGGAATCTGCTCGACTGACCCCGATGAGGGTGAGGGCCCACCGGGTACCAGTCGGGCTTTCCACACCCACGGCACGGGCCGACACGTCGTCGTTGAGGACGTGGGGCGTGATGGTAAGCGTCATCTTCTCTCCGGGACTCGCACCCTCGACGGTTTCGATGTTCGACGACTGGGCGGTGGCGGTGGGGACGAAAAGGGCGAAACTCCCGGCAACTAAAAGAATGAGTAGGCGGTGCAGCATGACAAAAGCACTGGATTGTTGGCGGGAACTTGAAAAGATTGGACGGACAGACCGACTGAGTGTGGCCCTCTTCACGAAGTCTTACTATTGGGGCGATTCGCTGAGCCGTGAACGCCCCGTCCCCCGGGGCGTACGACCCGAGCCGTCATGTCCACTTCTTCTCGCAACGATCCTGGATGAGCGTAATGGATGCGCGGTTTGACACGAAATCAGCGGCTCGCGAGTCCGTGTGGGACGTGCTTGAGGAGCAAGGGGCAGCCCGCTTTCCCTTCCCACCGCACGGGCGCATTCCAAACTTCGACGGTGCGTCCGCCGCGGCCACGCGCCTGTTCGAACAGACGCCCGTGGCCGAAGCCCGCCGCCTGAAGGTAAATCCCGATGCGCCCCAGCGCTACGTGCGGATCGAGGCGTTGCAGCGAGGGTGCACCGTTTTCGTCCCGAAGCCCCGTCTTCGGGGCGGCTTCAAGCGGCTCGATCCCGCGTCCATCCCCGGCGATGAGATGAAGTCGGCCGCGAGTCTCTCGAATATGGACCAATGGGCCGAGCCAGTGGCCCTCGACGACCTGCCGCAACTCGATGCGATCGTAACGGGCTCGGTGGCCGTGACGCGACAGGGGCATCGGTGTGGGAAAGGCGAGGGGTACAGCGACCTCGAGTACGCGATTCTGCAGGAGCTCGGGCACGATCCCGTCCCGGTGGCCACGACGGTGCACTCCCTCCAGCTCGTGGAGTCGCTGCCGACCGATCCCCACGATTTACCGCTCTCCCAGATCGTGACGCCGGAGCAGACCGTCGCAGTGCCTGATCCGCCTGCTCCACCCAAGGGGATCGATTGGGACGCGCTCTCGGAGGACGATCTGGCGGAGATGCCGGTGCTTCGGGAGTTGCGGGCATAGGGCATATTGCGTATTTCGTATTGCGTATCGCGAGGAGCTCTTCCGAAATACGCAACACGAAATACGAGGCGTTCAATCAACGGCCAGACCGCTTTTTGCCTGACTCCTCATCCCGCGTCGATCGTACATGAACGCCAACGACCGCTCCATTGTCGTGCTCGTGATGGCGGGCCACGGGCTGGTTCATACCTACGAGCTCTCGATCCCGATCTTCATGACCGTCTGGCTCGCAGAGCTGGGGATTGCGGAGGCGACACTTGGGGGAATCGTGGGGGCCGGGTATTTTCTGTTTGGGGCCGGGGCGTTGCCGGGCGGAATTCTCGTGGATCG
>CAYLMT010000193.1:0-3620 GCA_964384855.1 uncultured Salinivenus sp. | reverse complement strand
TGGTTGTCCATCCGAGACGTCGTCTCTGTGGGCCCGGAGCAGCCGCCCAAACCTCGTCAGAGGTGAGGGCTTTTTCTATGGATGCTCCGTTCACTTTCAATTGTCAAGTCGCCGCGGCCCTGTGGCTCGTGGTCGGCCTCAGCGTGTCCCCCAGTGCGGCTCAGTCTTCGTCGTCCCCGTCTGCACAGGACACGACCGACGTTCAGTGGCACGTCACCCTCCCGCCGCTGACCGTCACGGCCAGCCGCCTCTCTACGTCCCCGTCCGAGACCCCGGCCCGCGTCACAGTGCTCGACTCGTCGGCCCTCCACACCACCGGTGCGTCGTCCGTCGCCGACTTTCTCGACGACCGGGCCGCCCTGCACGTCCGTCGCTACGGAACCGGCGGCCTGGCCACCCCTGCCCTGCGGGGTAGCGGAGCCTCTCAAACGACCGTCCTACTCGACGGACAGCGCATTACCGATCCTCAGATTGGCCACCTCGACCTGTCGTTGCTCCCAACGGTCCTACTGCGGTCGGTACAGGTGATGCACGGCCCGGCCTCGCCGATCCACGGATCCGACGGCCTCGGGGGCGCCATTCAACTGCGCACCCTGCGGCCCCGCTCGTCGGTGACGGCCCGCCTACTGGCCGGAGGAGGCGCGTTCGGCGCCCGTGAAAGCAGTCTCCTCGTCGGGGCGCCGCTCTCCGAGACTACGTCCGTCCTCGCCGCCCTCGAATACCAGTCGACCGACGGCGACTTCCCTTATACCGACGAAAGCCGCTTCCCGCCCGAAACGGTGCACCGACGCAACGCTGACCGCACCCACCGGACGCTGTACGGCAGTATCCGCTCCCGGATCGGCGCCCACCGGCTGCGACTGTCGGGCTGGCTCACGAGGGCCGAGCGCGGGCTTCCCCCAACCAGCTCCACGGCCCCGGCTCAGGAGCGACAGTGGGACACGCAGCTCCGCCTCTGGGGGCAGGACCGCCTGCCCGTCGGCAAGGGACAGCTTACCCTCCAGGGCCTCGTTCAGCGCACGCGACTCCGCTACGTCGATCCCACGCAAGACCTCGACCAGACGGGGCGCACGCTCCTCACCTCGCTGGAGACGACGCTCCGCCACCCCGTGTCGGACCGGTGGACGGCCCTCGGCGGGCTCTCCGGCAGCTACGCACAGGCCCGGCATCCCAGCTTGAGCCGCTCGGCCCATCAGGAGCACGCCGCAATCTTCGCCGAGGGAACAGGTCGGTACGGACGCCTCACCCTGTACCCCGCGGTCCGTACCGACACGTACTGGATGCCGAACACCTCTCCCCGCGTGGCGACGAACCCGCGACTCGGGCTCAACTGGCAACCCCTCCAACGATGGCCCGGCCTGCACCTCAAGGCACAGTTCGGACGGGCCTTCCGAGTGCCCACCTTCAACGACCGGTACTGGCAGCCGGGGGGAACCCCCGACCTCCGCCCCGAGCGCAGCTGGGGCGGCGACCTCGGCGTCCGCCTCGACCGCTCCGCTGGACACGCTGAGATGACGGCCTTTGGGCACTGGCGCCGCGACCAAATCGTGTGGGAACCCTCCGGACAGGGCTACTGGGCCCCCACCAACGTGGGCCGCGTGCGGACCGTCGGGCTAGAGCTCTCCGCCGCGCAATCGTGGAGCCTGTCTCCGAATGCCGACCTGCGAACCGGATTTACCTACACGCTCACGGACGCCCGGACCCGTACCGACCCGAACTCGCCCTCCTACAACGAACCACTGCGCTACGTCCCTCGCGACCAGTTCAAGCCCTACGCAACACTTGGCTGGGGCCCCGTAGCCCTGGACCTGAATGCCCGATACACAGCCCGCCGTCCCGTCACGAGCGATGGGTCCCAGTATCTCGATCCCTACGCGCTGCTCGATGCACAACTCCGCCTCTCGCACTCGATCGGTGGACTACGGGGCGAACTGTCGCTGAAGCTTGACAACGCCCTCAATACGGACTACCAAAGCGTGGGAGGCCGTCCCATGCCGCCTCGTCACGTCCATCTACGGCTTCACCTGGCCCTCTAACCTCCATCCTCACCCCTCCCTCGAATTCTACGTTCTTTCCCCATGACGTTTCGACGCCTCTTCCTCGTTGTCCTCACGACCGCCCTGAGTCTGACGGTCTTCGGCTGTGATCTCCTTGGGTCGGACGAGGACGAGCCCTCCGTCGTGACCGACGGGGTCTACGTGGCCAATCAAGGCAACTTCGGCGACGGCAACGGCTCGGTGAGCCTCTATAACCCCAACACGGATAACGTGACGAGCACGGCGATCGGAGGCCTCAACTCAATCGTCCAAAGCATCACACTCCGAAACAACCGTCTCTACCTCGTTGCGAACTCCGGCGGCCGGGTCGATGTCTTCGACGCGGAGGACCAGTCGCAACAGGGCCAGTTGACCGACCTGAGCGGTCCGCGGTACCTCGCGTTCACCAACGATGAGACGGCATTTTTAACCGATCAATCCTTTAGTGGCTCGTCTTCGGTGAAAGTGCTCGACATGGGCAGCGCCTCCCCCGAACTCGCAACGACTATAGAAGTCCCCGGTACGCCCGACGGTCTCACGGCTACCGACGATCGAGTCTACGCGACGCTCGGCGGCTTCAGTGACACGACCCTCGTGGCCGCCCTCGATGCCGACGAGCGGAGCCTGGCCCAAACAATTGACGTGGGGTGCGCCCCGCGGTACGCCGTCGCCGATCGCCAAAACGAGATCTTCGTGCTCTGCAGCGACACGGCGGAAGCCGTCGTCCTGGACGGGGCCACGGGCAATGAACGGGCGCGGCTGTCCCTGCCGGATCCTGCCTCTACCGTCGGGCCCGGACAGCCGGCCTACTTTGCTGCGGACGCTGAGGAACTGTACGTCGTCGTCTCCCAGGACCGACTGACTCGAATCAACACCGCGACCAACGAGGTGGGCTCTACGATCGGTCCGCTCGACGGGGCACCCATCGGGGCCGTCGGCTACGACGCGGTCCGCGAGGAGCTGTACGTGGGGCACGTCCCAAGCTTCACCGAACGGGGCACTATCACCATCCACGAGCGCAGCGGCACGCAGACGGACTCCTTCCTGGCCGGCATCGCGCCGACCTACATCGACTTCCGCCGGTCCGAGGAATAGCCCCTGTCCCTCATTTTCTAGCGCTCCTCCCGGCCCATGGAAATCGATCGCTGCTACTGCTACGACCAAACGTTCGCGCACCTGAAGGCGGTGGCCGACGAGACTGATGCCTCCTCGATCGAGGCGCTGCAGGAGCACGTCACGTTCGGCGAAAACTGTCAGCTGTGTCACCCGTACGTGGATTGCATGTTACGCACGGGCCAGACGGTCTTCCACGAGGTCCTCGCGTCCGACGACTCGCGGTGACTTCAGGGTCACAACTTTACGCCCGAACACAGCGTCTTCGTCCCACCGCCTCCCATCGATGGCCACCTTCCTGTACGTCTTTCCCCACCCCGACGACGAGTGCTTCGGACCGGTGCCCGCCCTCGCCCAGCAACGCCGTGAAGGGCACGAGGTGCACCTTCTGACCCTGACGCGGGGCGAGGCGACGTCGCAACGGGATCGCCTGGGCTTCTCGAAGGCCGAAATGGCGGAGGCGCGCTTCCA
>CAYLMT010000192.1:0-3649 GCA_964384855.1 uncultured Salinivenus sp. | reverse complement strand
CGTGGCTCATGTTGGCGAGAAACTCGCTCTTGGCCCGGGCGGCCGCCAGGGCGTCCTCGCGGGCTTCTTCCAACGCCTTCGTCCGCTGAGACACCTTGTCCTCCAAGAGGCGCTGGCGTTTCTCCAGGGCCCACGTGCGCCAGCGTATGACGCCGACGACCAGTCCGAGGCCCCCAATGACGCAGAGAATGTAGAACCAGCTCGTCTGCCAGAAGGGGGGTTGAATCGTAAAGGTATACGTGGCTGGCTCGTTGCTCCACACCCCGTGGTTGTTGGCCGCTCTGACCTGTAGGGTGTACGAACCAGGCGGTAGGTTGGAATAGGTGGCTCGACGCTGTTGTGCAATGGGGGACCACTGCTCGTTGAGACCGTCCAGCCGATACTGGTACTTCACCTGCTCGGGGGCGGTGTAGCTGAGCCCGACGAAGCGGAAGATGAGGTGATTCTTGTCATGCGGGAGAGACAGGCCCATGGGCAGCTGTTCCCACCTTGACCGACCTTCGGCGTGCTGGTGCCAGTCCTGTTCGTCAAAGAAAAGCTCTACGTCGGTAATGTGCGGACGGGGCTGGACGGTGTTGATCTGATCCCGCGTCGGATCGTAGCGGGTCGCGCCCTCGACTGTCCCAAACCAGAGCTTCCCATTCTCCGTCTCGTGGACCCCGTGGGCGGAGGTCTCAACCCCGAGGAACCCGTCCTCCTTTCCGTAGCTCCGGATGGGCATGCGGCCGGTGCGCTTGTACGTCTGGGCATCAAGGCGGTTGACCCCCTTGTTGGTACCCATCCAGAGATGTTCGTTCTGGTCGAGATGGAGAAAGTACGTGTTGTTGTCGTTCAGTCCATCTTCGGTCGTGAAGGTTGCGAGAGAGTCTGTCGAAGGACCTTCGCTTCGAGTCGGCGCAGATACGTATATGCCACGCTCCGTACCGATCCAGGTGTAGCCGTCGTCGTCTACCAGGAGAGACTGTACGGTTCCGCTGTTCACGGTCTCCATCTTCAACAGCGGGGTGAAGTCGTTGCCATCCCACCGGACGATCTGATCCATGAGCCCGATCCAGAGCCGCTCCTGTGGATCGACGGCAAGGGCCGAGACGCGGTTGTTCGAAAGGCCATCCTCCGTCGTATATCGTTGCAGGTCGGATCCGTCGTAGCGAAGAAGTCCATTCTGGAGCGTGGCGAACCACATTGTCCCCGAAGGGGCCTGTATCATCTGATGAACGGCACCCACGTATTCGTCCTCTATCGTCTCGTACGACGTGTACGTAGAGCCGTCGTAGAAGAGCAGGCCCTGTCGGGTCGAGATCCAGAGGCCGCCGCTCCGGGTTTGATGAAGGGAAAGTACCGACTGGTCGAGGGGTCCGTTCGGCCCCTGAACGTGCGTGAAGGACGTGCCGTCGTAGCGACTGAGCCCGTTCCGGGTGGCCATCCACATGTCGCCGTGCGGGCCGGTCGCTACGTCCCAGACGAGGTTGCCCGGAAGACCATCCGCCGTGGTGAAGTGATCGAAAGGGGTCGGGGTGTGTTTGTAGAGGCCGTCACCCCCGGTTCCGACCCAGAGGTTCCGTTCGCGGTCGCGGAGAAGGCTCCGGACCGGCACGTCTTTCAGTTGCGTCGTAAAGAGACGGGTCTGTCCGTCTCGATGGCGATAGAGGCCACTCGCCGTTCCCACCCAAATGCCCTGGTTGGGCGTTGCCAAAAGGTCGTACACCGTCAGGCTGTCGGTGCCCGCAATCGGGTCGAAGCGGCGGCCGTTTTGTCGAAAAAGTCCGCGCTCCGTTCCCACCAACAATTCCTGCTCGGGCGTCCGGGCGAGTGGGGTATAGTAGTCTGCCTGCAATCCCTTCTCGGTCCCAATCGGGGTCAGTGTCGTGTCCGCATATCGGTAGAGGTTGTTTTCAGTACCCACCCACAGCGTATCCCTCCGCGCCACCAGGCCATGCCGGTACGTTTCCTCGATTCGGTCCGGCGCGACGGCGTGGAACTCCGTGCCGTCGTAGGCAAACACGCCTTCAGACGTGCCGAACCAGAGGGGACCATTTGTTCCCCCGACAATCGTAAAGATCGGAGCGTTTGGGAGGCCATCGTCCGTCGTGAACGTGCGGACATCGGCTCCGTCGTAGTGTGCAAGGCCACTTTCCGTCCCGATCCACAGCGCCCCCGTCGAGTCTTGGTGGAGGGTCCGTACCGAGTTGTCGGGCAATCCATCCTCAACGGTCAGCGTCGTAAAGGAATGGCCGTCGAACCGCGCCACCCCGCCGGCGAGCAGAGCGACCCAGAGGTAGCCGCGCTCGTCCTGAACGACGTCCTGTACCTGCGACTGCGGCAGTCCGTCCTCCAGCGAGTAGGAATCAAGGATGTGGCGCTGTGCGAGAGAGGACGAGGACAGGAGGGGCCCCGTCAACAGTAAAAGCCCCACCGCGAGCATGAGGCCTTGAACGGGGCCAGAAACGGACCGCATCCACGGTCGAAAGGGAAGCATTCGACGATGTCAATTGCGCCGAGGAGGAGGTGAGCGGAACTCCAATTGGAGTTCCATGCCTGCATTAGAGATCAAAAAGTACGCCACGAGTGAGCACTTCTGGGCATCCGATCGGCAATAAAAAAGCGCCCCATCTCTACCCGGATGGGACGCGCACTTGAGAGCGGAAGCAATGCTAGGCCTTCGTCGAGGCCTGGGAGGTGGCCGCCCGGCGCTTGAGGGCCGAGAGCCAGCGGGTAATGTCGATGTCCTTGGGGCAGGCCTCGTTGCAGTTGAAAATGGTATAGCACTTCCACAGGCCGTCGGGGGAGTCGACCACGTCGAGGCGCTCCTCCGCGCCGTCGTCACGGGTGTCGAAGGTGTAGCGGTACGCCTTCAGCATGGCCGCGGGGCCGAGGTAGTCGGGGTCGGCCCACGTCGAGGGGCAGGCGTGCGTGCAGGCGCCGCACATGATGCACTTCGTGGCGTCCTCGATCATGGCGTGCTCCTCGGGGCTCTGCTCCCGCTCCCGCTCCGGCGCCGGCCCGTCGGTAATGAGCCAGGGCTTTACCTCCCGGTACTTCTCAAAGAAGCGGCTCTGGTCGATGATGAGGTCCTTGACGACCGGGGCGGACGGAAGGGGAGCGAACGTGATCGTGTCCCCATCCCCGTCCACCAGATCCTGCACGAGAACCGAGCAGGCGAGCTTGTTCTCGCCGTTAATCTGCATCGCGTCGGACCCGCAGATGCCGTGCGCGCAGCTCTTGCGCAGCGAGAGGGTGCCGTCGATGTGCCACTTCACGTGCAGCAGGAGGGAGAGGGCGCTGTCGAGCGGGTCGGCCGGCACCTCGTACGTCTCCCAGTGCGGCTCGTCGTCCTCGTCGGGATTGTACCGCTTGATTTCAAGGTTGAGCTGCATCTCGGACATGAGCGGTCGGGGCGTCTGTGTGCGTGGGGGGAGAAGGGAGGCGGAAGCGGCGGGACGGTCTAGTAGCTGCGCTCCTTCGGCTCAAAGCGGGTAATAACGACATCCTTCTCACCGAACTCGTAATTGCCGTCGCAGTCGCTGTGGAAGAGCGTGTGCTTCAGCCAGTTCTCGTCGTCGCGGTCCTCGTAGTCCTCTCGGGAATGGGCCCCGCGGCTCTCCGTGCGGTGGCGGGCGCCGGCGGCGATGGCCTCGGCGTAGTCGACCAT
>CAYLMT010000191.1:0-3675 GCA_964384855.1 uncultured Salinivenus sp. | reverse complement strand
TCCGGGAGAACGTCCGGTTAGTGCCGCGGAGCTGGAACGTGCCGTCGTCCCCGAGATCGATCGCCCGCCGGCCGTCGTCGCCGAGCCAGAAAAGATTGGTGGGACGGGCCGCAACCTGCGCGTGGTAGCCCTGATCGCGGAGCGTCCGGCTGGCGGCGTCGATCTGAGTGGCGGAGGCCTTAGGGTCCTCGATTTCGCGTCTGAACAGAGGTCGGGTCAACGCCTTTAGACGCGCATCGTCCGGATTGATAAACACGAGCCCTTCGTCCTCGAAAAGGGAGCTCATCAGTTGGGCAAAAGCATCTTCGAGACGAGTGCCGGGCTCGTAGGCAGCCCGCACGCGCTCCAGTACCGCTGGCTTGAAGTCAGAGGGCGGCAGGATCTCATCGAGTCGATCGACGACCTCGTCGATTTCATCGGTCAGGGCGAGCCGTCCGACCGCCCCGGGATTGTCGTCCACGTCGGGCTCGTAGGAAAGAGGCACGACCTCGTTACGGTGAAGAACGTGTGCCGCGGCGATTTCTTCGAAGTCGTGGTCCTCCCCTTCCACCCAGAAGACCGGAACTACGGGCCGCCCCAATTGCTCGGCCCACTCCTCGGACAACTGGAGTGTCGTGATCGTCTTGTAGATGGTGTAGAGGGGGCCCGTGAAGAGGCCCACCTGTTGGCCCGTGACGACGGCGATGCTCTCCGGGTCCCGCAAGGTGTCGATGTGGGAGCGGGTGGCGGCGTCGAGCCCCCAGCGCTCGTTTTGGTCGAGCAGCGTGTCGGCAAGAACGTCGCGGTCTGCGGGTCTCCGAGCCGCGGCGGTGGCCGCTGCCCGCCGCGCCGAACGGGACCGCCAGTCACCCGCATAGAACTCCGCCACGGGGTCGAAATCCGTGCAGTAGTCGACGAAAAGATCGGGGAAGGCGCCGAGAGCGGCGGGCGAGATCCGGCGCGTAGCGGTGTCGATGGAGGACGTCATGCGGGCGAGGAGAACGGTGAACGGAGTGGGACAGAGCTGGGGGACAGGGGCCCTGTGATGGTACGAGGAAGGGGGCACCCGCAGCGGGCGGCAGCGAGCAATAAAAAAGGCGAAGCCGCGGGCTTGTATCCCGCAAGGCTTCGCCAAGGTCGAAAGGCCGACCGGGGACCGTCAATTCTGGTTTTGCTGCTGCTCCTGCTCCAGGCGCTGGATTTCGTCGCGGAGCTCGGCGGCGCGCTCGTAGTTTTCCTTCTCGACGGCCTCCTCAAGTTTCTTCTGCATCTGTTCGAGCTCGGTTCCTTCTTCCTCCTCAGGGGAGGCCGGTTCCTCGGCTTGCTCGGCGAGCGACGAGATGTCCGACTCGTCTTCGGCGACGATGCCGGCCTCGTCTAACACCATGGGGGCGACGAAGATGGGGGCGTCCACCCGAACGGCAAGCGCCACCGCGTCGCTGGGCCGGGAGTCGAGCTGGTGCTCCTCTCCGTTGTGCTGGTATCGGATCTTGGCGAAGAAGGTACCTTCCCGGAGCTCGTCGATCACGACCTCCGTCACGTCCACGTCTACTGCTTCGAAGGTGTCACGCAGCAGGTCGTGCGTCATGGGGCGCGGGGGCTGAATCTTCTCCAGCTCCAGCGCAATCGCCTGGGCCTCAAACGCCCCGATGATAATCGGCAGGCGGCGGTTGCCTTCGACCTCCCCAAGCACGAGGGCATAGGCCCCTCCGCTGGAAGGGCTGGTGGAGAGACCAATAATGTCTACCCGAGTAAAATCCATCGCGAACTCAGTGAATTCAAAGAGAGTGCTCAATGCCCGAGAGTGAAGCGTCGGCGCCCCTCGCCGACCGGAAGGAAAGGATCACCTGTTGGGGACTGCACCGGCTCCTTCAAGCGACGTTTCCAACGCGTCCAAAAACGCGTTGTTCTCTTCCTCGGTCCCTGCACTGACGCGCAGATACCCCTCCAGCTCGGGGTATCCGCCCATGTTGCGAACGAGGACGCCGCGGTCGGCAAGCCGTTCCTGAAGCGTGTCGGCTGATATCGGCGTCGTGAAGATGACAAAATTTGCCGCCGACGGCACTACGTCCACCGCCTCCATCGACTGGAGTGCCTCGGTGAGGCGCGCAATGGAGGCCTGGAGCTTCTGAACACGCTCTTCGATGAGGTCCGGTCGCCGCAGGACGGCCAACGCCGTTTGCTCGGCCACGCGGTCCACCATGAACGGCAGGCGGGCCTTCATAAGCTCCGTGACCACGGCCGGGTGCGCGAGGAGATATCCCAGCCGCAGGCCGGCCAGCCCGAAGGCTTTCGAAAGGGTACGGAGGATGATGAGGTTCGGGTGCCGGTCGAGCAGTGAGGCCGCGGTGCCCTCCGGGTTGAACTCGACGTACGCCTCGTCGACCACCACGATCCCCGGACTTGCCGCCACGACGCGTTCGATCTCGTCGAGTGACATTGCCAGGCCCGTGGGGTTGTTGGGCGTGGCGAGGACCGTGAGGGCGGCCTCTGTCTCCGCGACGGCCTCCGCAAGTGCTTCGGTGTCAAACCGTAGGTCGTTTTTGGGAGGCACGCTGGTGAGATCAGCGTCCTGCAGGCGCGCCACCTTGTCGTACAGCGAGAACATGGGCCGCGGGAGCACCACCGGATCCCCCGAATCGAGAAACGCGAGGCCGAATGTGTAGGTCAGTTCGTTGGACCCGTTGCCCACGATGATGCGGTCAGGCGACACCTGGTCGTGCTCGGCCAGCGCCTGGCGGAGGCGTTGGGGTTGTTCAGTGGGGTAGCGATTGACCTCGATCTGGTCAATGGCCTCAAGGAGCTCCTGCTTGAGGGCGTCGGGCAGGCCGAACGGGCTCTCGTTCTGGTTGAGCTTTACCTCGATGTCGCCGCTCGGCGCATCCACCACATACTCGCTCCGCGCCCGCACGGCAGGCCGGATGTGCTGGAGCATGTCGTCGAGCGAAGAGGGGGCGGTGTCAACGGCCATGAGCCCGGCGGGGCATCTCGGAGGAGAAGGGCGAATGTGCGAGACAAAAGATACCGGCGGACGGACACAATGTCTCCGGGGTCACGACTTTTTCGAACCTGAATCGTCGTCGGTGTCACGATCGAGTCGCGTCCGAATCGCCTCGGCGTGGGCCTGCAGATCCTCCGCTTCGGCGAGAGTCGTGATCTTCGGTCCGGTTTCGTCCAGTCGCTCCTTCGTGTAGGAGAGGACAGACTGCGTGCGCACGAAGTCGTCAACCCCGAGCGCGGAGGCGTGGCGGGCCGTGCCACCGGTGGGCAGTACATGGTTGGGGCCCGCAAAGTAGTCGCCCACCGGCTCCGACGAGTACTCCCCGAGGAACAGGGCACCGGCGTGCCGGATGCGCGTCATGGTCTGCCACGGGTCGTCCACGTGGAGTTCCAGATGCTCCACGGCGAGATGGTTCATCAGATCCACAGCCGCGTCCATCGTGTCAGTGACGACGCATGCACCGTAGTCGCCCAGTGCCTGCTCAATCACGTCGGCGCGCGGGAGCTCAGGCACCCTCTCGTTTACGTGATCCTGCACGGCCTCGGCCAGGGGACGGTGGGGCGTAATGAGGAGGGCAGAGGCCCGCTCGTCGTGCTCGGCCTGTGAGAGGAGGTCGGCGGCCACGAACTCGGGATCGGCTGTCGCGTCGGCCAGCACCCCAATCTCGCTGGGGCCGGCCACCGAGTCGATGCCCA
>CAYLMT010000190.1:0-3679 GCA_964384855.1 uncultured Salinivenus sp. | reverse complement strand
CGTTTTTCCGTATCCGTCGGGGGATGGCGGCGTGTTCGTAGACTCGGAGGACCCGAACCTGGCGCGGCAGGAGCCGCGGGACTACCTCGTTGGGCTTGAGGAGAGCGTGCAGGCGGCCCTCGAGGACGCTCAGGCTCATTCCGACTTCCACCCGGACGCGGTCGTAGGACTCGGGGTGGATACGACGGGCTCCACACCCCTTCCAGTGGACGAGGAGGGCACGCCGCTGTCGTTCCACGACCGGTTCGAGGACGACCTGGACGCGAAGGCCTGGCTCTGGAAGGACCACACGGCCCACGAGGAAGCCGAGGAGATCACGGATACGGCTCGGGAGATGCGCCCTGAGTACCTGGGCAAGTGCGGCGGCACGTACAGTTCGGAGTGGTACTGGTCGAAAATCCTCCACTGCCGCCGCACGGCGCCGGACGTATTCGAGGCGGCTCACACCTGGGTGGAGATCGTCGACTGGATTCCTGCCGTGCTTACCGGCACTGATCATCCGGATGCCCTGAAGCGATCTGTGTGCGCGGCGGGACACAAGGCCATGTACAACGAGGAATGGGGAGGTTACCCCGACGAAGACTTTCTGTTGGCGCTCGACGAGAGACTGGTGGACGTGCGCCGCACCCTCCCCGATGCGACCTACGACGCGTCGGAGCCCGCCGGCACGCTCACGGAGGCGTGGGCCGACCGACTCGGACTGCCGGAAGGGATTCCCGTCGCCGTCGGCGCGTTCGACGCGCACCTCGGGGGGGTGGGCGCCGGCATTGAGACGAATACGCTGGTGAAGATTATCGGCACCTCCACCTGCGACCTCATGATCGCGCCGATCGAGCGGGACCTGCCGGACATTCCGGGGCTGTGTGGCATCGTGCCGGGATCGGTGCTGCCGGATCATTATGGGTTGGAGGCGGGGCAGTCGGCTGTCGGCGACATTTTTAACTGGTTCGTGAGCGTCATCAAGCCGGACGGCATGAGCCACGGGGAGCTGACCGAAGGCGCCCGGGCGCTGACGCCGGGCGAGAGCGGCCTGCTGGGGCTCGACTGGCACAACGGCAACCGCACGGTGCTGGTGGATCAGCGCCTCACCGGCGCGCTACTGGGAATGACGCTTCACACCACTCCGGCTGAGATTTACCGCGCCCTCATCGAATCGACGGCCTTCGGGGCGCGCGTCATCAAGGAACGCTACGAGGAGTACGGCATCGAGGTAGATCGCATCGTCAACTGCGGTGGCATTCCCTTCCGCAACGACCTGGTGATGCAGATCTACGCCGACGTGATGGGCCAGCCGATGTACATCTCCAAGAGCGAGCAGACCCCGGCCCTGGGTGCGGCGATTGCGGGGACCGTCGTGGCCGGGGAAGAGACGGGCGGGCACCCCAACTTCGACCGCGCCATCGACGCCATGACGGACACGCGGGCGGAGGTCTACGAGCCCGATCCTGAGCATCAAGAAATCTACGATCGCCTCTTTGCCCTCTACCGTCGGGTGCACGACGCCTTCGGTGTGAAGGGCACGGAGGACGACCTCTACGACGTCATGAAAACACTGCTGACCATTCGCGACGAGGTGACGAGCTAACATGGCACACGACGCGCTCAAAGAGGCGGTGTATCGCGCCAACCTGGACATCGTAGAGGCGGGGCTCGTGGAGCTCACCTGGGGCAACGCCAGTGCGGTGGACCGGGACGCGGGCTTCTTCGCCATTAAGCCCAGCGGGGTGGACTACGACGCAATGAGCCCCGACGACATTCCGCTCGTGGACCTAGAGACAGGTGAGCGGGTGGCGGGCGACCTCGATCCGTCCTCCGACACGCCCACCCACCGGGAGCTCTACCGCCAGTTTCCGTCAATCGGCGGTGTGGTGCACACCCATTCCGACGTGGCCGTGAGCTGGGCGCAGGCCAAGCAGCCAATTCCCTGCCTCGGCACCACCCACGCGGATCACTTCTACGGCGAGATTCCGGTTACGCGTTCTATGACCGAAGAGGAGATCCAGGCCGACTACGAGCACAACACCGGGGCAGTCATCGTGGAGCGCTTTCGTGAAGACGACATCGCTCCGGCGCAGGTGCCTGGCGTGCTGGTCGCGGGGCACGGGCCGTTCGCATGGGGGGCGGACGTGGAGCACGCCGTGGAAAATGCCATCGTCCTCGAATCGGTGGCGCAGAAGGCGATGCAGACCTACATGATCGATCCGGACACCACGCCGATCGATCAGACGCTCCTCGACAAGCACTATCTGCGCAAGCACGGGGAGGAGGCCTACTACGGACAGGAATGAGTGAGGCAGCGGTCTCGACCGAAACCATGCGTGCTGTGCGGCTCCACGGACCCGGGGACGTCCGGGTCGAGTCGATTCCGCGGCCCGTTCCTGCGGACGGACAGGTGCCGCTCCGGATGCGGAGCGTCGGCCTCTGTGGCAGCGACCTGCATCACTACCGGGAGGGAAGCACGGGCGGTGAGGCCCACGCGGAGCCCTTCGTCCTTGGCCACGAGATTTCGGCGGAGGTGACGGAGGAGAGCACCGATCGGCTCGGTCTGGAGCCGGGCTCCCTCGTGGCGGTCGACCCCGCCCATCCCTGCGGCGCCTGCGAATGGTGCCGGCGGGGCCACCACAACCTGTGCCCGAACGTGGACTTTAAGGGGGCGGTGGGGCATCCGGGCGGCCTCGCAGAGGTCATCAATGTTTATCCCCATCAGGCCATCCCCGTCCCGGAGGAGATGGGGCCGGATGCGGCGGCCCTCCTCGAGCCGCTGGGTGTGGCGATTCACGCGGTCGATCTTGCGGAGATTGAGGTGATGGACACCGTCGCCGTGCTGGGGGCGGGGCCCATCGGGCTCCTAATCACGCAGGTGGCGCAGGCGGCGGGGGCCGGACGGTGCGTCGTTGTCGATCCGCTGTCGTACCGTGTCGAGGTCGCCGAACAGATCGGGGCTGATCGCACCGCTACGCACCATGAGGTCGTAGAGGCATGGACCAACGGGCGCGGGGCCGACGTGGTGATCGAGGCGACCAATGCGCCGGAGGGCTTCGAGCACGCCGTCGAGAGCGTCCGGATTGGGGGGCACGTCGTGCTGGTGGGCATTCCCGAGGGCAACGAGTACGGCCTCACGGCCGCCCCTGCCCGCCGAAAGGGTGTCACCGTGAAGTTTTGTCGTCGCATGGGGGAGGTCTATGACCGGGCCATTCAGCTGGTCACGACGGGCCGTGTCGACCTGGAGCCGATCGTAACGCACCGCGTCCCGCTTGAGTCGGCGCCGGAGGCACTGGCGCTCCAGTCTCGCTACGACGACGAGGTAATCAAAGTCATGGTCACCCAAGAGTCAGCCGCGTAATCGTTTTTTTGCTCCACCTACTGCACTACTATATGAGACCTGTATTGAGAGGAGTTCTCGGGATCTATCTGATCACCCTCGTCGTGCTGGGCGCCGGAGCAAAGAACGTCTGGGCGCAGCACGGCGACGGGGCCCAATCGTCCTCAGTCATGCAGGTGGCGAGTCCGGACGGTCGGGTGGAGGTGCAGTTTGGTCTCGATGCAGCGGGGCATCCTCACTATTCGGTCCAATTGAACGGGGGCACCCTTCTACAACCGTCACCCCTAGGCCTGTCGACCACGCTCGGGCGCTGGACGCGCGGCCTGGAGGTCCGGTCGGTCGGTGAGGTTGAATCCG
>CAYLMT010000189.1:0-3689 GCA_964384855.1 uncultured Salinivenus sp. | reverse complement strand
CACCAGTTTCTCCTGAACCTCGACACGGGCGAGACCACCGAGATCTTCGACGAGCAGTACTTCGACCCGTCCAACTTCCAGTGGACGGCCGACGGCGCTGGTTTCTACGCCACAGACGGCTACAGCTCCGACCCCGAGCATGAGGGCGCCGGCATCACCAAGCTGTACCACTACGATCTCGCCACCCGCGACTACCAGGAGGTGCCTCTGGAGTGGGGCGACAAGGGCATCGGCTACGGCGGGTATTCGGTCGTGGACGGGGGCGTACACGTACAGCTGGCCGACGGCCCTACCTTCAAACCCCGCTTCTACCGGAAGACGAGCGACGGGTGGACGCCGGAGGACGTCTCCGACGAGCGGCTCAAACATGCCTCCGCATTCACCGCGGGGCCGGACGGCGAAACGATTGTGTTTAGCCACTCGACCGCCGACACGCCGCCCTCGTACCGCGTGGGTACCTACCGCGACGGCGAAATCCAGAACGACGAGACGTTGACGACGCTCAACGAGAATCTCGACGACCTGCCGATTCCGCGGGCCGAGGTCGTGACGTGGGAGGGCGCCAACGGCGAGACCGTGAACGGCATTCTGCACTACCCGCTCGACTACGACCCGGACCGGTCCTACCCCATGATGACGGTCATCCACGGTGGACCCAGCGGGGTGGACCTCGACGCCTGGAGCCTCGGCTGGACCGTCTACGCGCCGCTCCTCGCCCAGCGCGACGCATTTGTCTTCCGCCCCAACTATCACGGCTCCGGCCACCACGGCCTCGAGTTCGTGGAGTCGATTAAGGGCAAGTACTACGAGCTGGAGGTCCCCGACATCGTGAGCGGCATTGACAGCCTGGCGAACGCGGGCACCGTCGATCGGGACTCGCTCGGCGTGATGGGCTGGTCGAACGGCGCCATCCTCACCACACAGCTCACCCTGGAGCATCCGAGGCTCTTCCAGGTGGCCGCTCCGGGCGCAGGCGACGTCAACTGGACCTCCGACTACGGCAACTGTGCCTTCGGCGTGAGCTTCGACAACTCGTATTTCAAGGGCCCGCCGTGGACGTACACCGAGCACTACATCCAGAAGAGCCCCCTCTTCGAGATGCCGAAGGTGCAGACGCCGACCCTCATCCATCACGGCACCGAGGACCGCGCGGTGCCCTACGAGCAGGGCTGGGAGTACTACCGCGCCCTCCAGCAAATCGGCAACGCGCCGGTCCGCTTCCTGAGCTACCCCGGCGAGCCGCACGGCCTGGGCGAGCTCTCGCACCAGCGACGCAAGATGGAGGAAGACCTGAAGTGGATCGATACGTACCTCTTTGGAGAAACCTCGATGCAGGAGCGCGTAGCGGAGCGGTTGCTGGCCGACGACGCGCCGCTCTCGCTCCTCGAAACCGCCGAGTCCCCCGCCCGGACCGACGGCCGATACGGGGAGCGCGTGAACGGCACCCTCGCCCCCGAAACGGTGACGCTCGGCGACACCCTCGTCGTAGGACGGTTCGAAGTGACCCGGGCACAGTTTCGGGCCTTCGACGCGGACTACGACGTCCCCGCCGGCACAGCCGACTATCCGGCCAATGACCTCTCCACGGACCGGGCGCAGGCCTACGTCGACTGGCTAAGCGAGCAGACTGGCCGCACCTACCGCCTGCCCACCGCGGACGAGCTGGAGGCGCTGAAGACGAGCCGGGCGGGGACGTCCGAAAACACCCCTGCGTACTGGGCCGGCTTCACGCCCAATCCGGACGAGTACCGCCGCCTGCGGGCTCGCCTCACGCAGCAGCCCACCGACGCCCTCCTCATGCCGGTCGGCAGTCGCCCGGCGGGGCACGGCCCCAATGGCGGCGGACCGCTCGTCTACGACGTGGACGGGAATGTTGCCGAGTGGGCCCGCACCGACGACGGCCTGCAGCCCGAGAATGCCTCGGCCCTGACCTTGAAGGACGCAAAGGCCGAGACGGCCCCGACGCCCCCGCGTCGGGTAACCGGCCTCCGAGTGGTACTCGACCGATAACCCCGACTCACTCTCTGGGGCGAAACGAGAGCGTCCACCTCGTCACGGCATCTTCAATCTCCAATGGACCGGTCCCGGGATCCTTCACGAGCGGCATGGGTGTGATGTACCCTTTCTTGTGACAAAGTGGCAGGAAGAGTGCCGTACAGCCTGCCGCGCACCCCCGCGTCGCTGTTCTGTGTTGTAGCCCCCGACTCTATGGACCGCGCCTCCATTCAGGAACGCTTCGGCATCGTCGGCGAGTCCGACGTCATTAAGAACGTCATCGACCAGGCCCGCCAGGTGGCCGACACGGACATCACTGTGCTGCTGCAGGGCGAGAGTGGTGTCGGGAAAGAGTTGATCGCCCAGGTGCTGCACGAGCTCTCGATGCGACGCCACGAGAACATGGTGGTGGTCAACTGCGGCGCCATCCCGGAAGGGCTCATCGAGAGTGAGCTGTTTGGGGCCGAAAAGGGGGCCTACACCGGGGCTGTCGAGGAACGGGTCGGCTACTTCGAGGAGGCCGACGGCAGCACCATCTTCCTCGACGAGATCGGCGAGATGCCGAAGAACGCGCAGGTGCGCCTGCTCCGCGTGCTCGAAACGGGCCGCTTTACCCGGGTCGGGGCGTCCCAGCAGGAGCAGGTCGACGTTCGCATCGTGGCGGCGACGAACAAAGACCTCGCGGAGGAGGTGCAGAAGGGGAATTTCCGCAAAGACCTGTACTACCGCCTGAGCACGGTCCTCATCGACATCCCGCCGCTGCGGGAGCGGCCGGAGGACATCCTGCCCATCTTCGAGACGTTCCTCCACGAGTTCTCGCAGGAGTACAGCTCCTCCCACAAACGACTGACCGACGACGCGAAGGAGCTCCTCCAAGCGTACCGCTGGCCCGGAAACGTCCGCGAGCTTCGCAATATCGCCGAGCAGGTGGCGGTGCTGATGCGCGGGGAGGAAGCCTCGGCCGACGACCTGCGTCCCCTCCTCCGCGACATCGGACAAGCCTCGACCTCGACGGACCTGATGCGGGTGGAGCCGGACCAGCAGGAACAGCCGTCGGACGCGGCGGGGTCGGGCGACGACATTCGACAGCGTGAGCTCCTGTACCGGGCCATCCTGGAGATGCGCATGGACATGCGCGACCTGAAGGAGCAGGTCGGCTCCTTCATGTCGAATGTGGGCGTCGTGGTGCCCCGCGAGGTGGCCGAGCGCGGCGACTTTCCGAGCGACTACGACGATTTCGTCGTGGTAAACAGCGACGACGGTCCCACTGCCTCGCGTCCTCGCCGTGAACACGACCAGCGGAGGGGTGGAGAGGTCGACTCTATGATGCGGGATGTCATCTACGAGGTGGAAGAAAGCGGTTCGGCCCGCCCCCGGCCCCGCCGGGAAACGCGGCGTCCTCCAGAGCCCGATGTCACCGAGTCGGTCGACGCAGATGCCGGCGTTGAATCGGTGGATGCTAAGGACACCGACGACGAACTGCCGACACTCGAGGAGGCCGAGAAACAGCTCATTAGCCGCGCCCTCAAACGGTTCGACGGCAATCGCCGCAAGACGGCCGAGGCGCTCGGCATTAGCGAACGAACCCTCTACCGCAAGCTGAAGGACATCGACGAAGAGCTATAAGGACGCGGGGACAGGAGTTAGCGTGGAAGCGAAAACGGAACATCATGGGGAATATTCGCAGCTTTCGC
>CAYLMT010000188.1:0-3711 GCA_964384855.1 uncultured Salinivenus sp. | reverse complement strand
ATGAGCACGAAGGTCTGCACGAAGCAGATGGCGAGCCACCACCAGAGGGGATCAGTGGTGAACACGTTCCAGATGAACAGGGGCCACGCCAAAATAAAGCCATAGGCCCGCCAGTACTGTCGGCCGTGGACGGCGGCCTCGCTGGTGGGGAAGAGCGCGTCGAGGACACCGGTGGGGAGCCACCCGTTGGCGCCGAGGTACGGCAGGATCACCTCCGGGAGAATAAAGAGAGGCAGCACCTGCACCGCCATCAGCGTGAGGGTCTGCGCCTTGATGTAGGGCGTTTTGCGCCGGCGGATGCGCTTGACGCCGAAAATGACGACGACGGCCGAGTACACGAAGGTGAAGTAGAAGCCGGGATTTTTCATGGAGGTCAGCACCACGTCACCCAGCCCCGTACCGTCCGCGCCCGGCGCCCAGCCAAACGGGAAGACGTCCGCGGACTGCGCGAGGCGCCCCAGCCAGCCGCCCTCCTTCCAGCTATAGATCGCGGCCATGAACAGGAAGAAGGCCGCAAACGCTGCGATGCGGTCCCAGCGCAGATCTTTGAGCCAGGAGAGCCCCGACAGGGCCTCGCTCAGCGAGTCCGGCACCCGGCCCCAGTCGTTGCGCAGCTCGATGCCGGAGCGGCGAAAGAAATCGAGCGGCGCCTCCCGCCCAATCGTCGCAAAGACGTGCTCCGCAGCGACGGTCTCGGTCGTGCCATCCTCGTGGGAGAGCACGGCCTCGTCGTCCCGGATTTCCTCCACCTCCGTCGGCATTTTGAGGGTGAGCGAGCCCTCGCCCTCGTGATAGGTCGCCAGCTCGTAGAGGCGCTCCACGTTCTCCTCCTTCGGCCGCACGAACTCGTCGCGCCGATACGAGAGGGTCACGTCGGCCCCGTTCTCCACCAGCGCGGTGGCCGCCTCCGCCGCCGAGTCGCCCCCGCCGACCACCAGCACCCGATCGCCGCGGCACCGTGTGGGGTCGTGCAGGCGGTGTTGGACGTGGTTCTTGTCCTCGCCTGGCACGTCGAGGCTGCGAAAGCTGCCGCTTCGTCCGATGGCCACGATCACGCGCTGCCCGCGGATGCGGCGGCCGTCCTCGGTGACTACCGCGTGGCCGTAGCCGTCCGGCTCTATGCGATTTGCCTCTGCGTGCCGGACCGGAATGTCCTCGGTCTGCGTCTCCAGCTCGTCGACGAGGGCCTCTTTCACATCTGCGGTAATCTCGATGTCGCTCTCCGGCGTCATCGCCTTTGGGTACGTGTAGATCGGCTTTCCGGCCTGGAAGTCCTTGATCGTCGCGAACCGCCGTTGCGACTCCAGAACGCAGAAGGAGAGGCCGCTCTTTTTTGCCTCGCGGGCGGCGGCCATGCCGCTCGCCCCCGCGCCAATGATGACCACGTCGTACGGCCCGTTTTCGTCCTCGGGCTCCGTCGAGTCGATGCCACGCGCGAGAATGTCACGGACGGCCCGCGCCCCGCCGTCCACGGAAAACTTGAGTAGGGGCACGCCCGCCAGGTCGCCCACGACGTAGATCCCATCGACGTTGGTGCGAAAGTGGTCGTCGACCTTGGGGAGCTTCTCGGGCCTTCCGGCAGGCCACTGCAGATGGAGCCAGTCGGCGTAGCGGGCGAGAGCGTTGAGCATGGAGGGCGGAAACAGCGGTGAGCAGAGCGGGGAACTGGGCGACAGACGGCCCGCTCGGAAAATCCGGCAGATGTCTCCCATGCGGAGGGTCGGAGTTCTCTGCCCACTGTTACAGCGCTCCCTCGACAGAGTGCCATGGGAGGGGAGGGACGTCCCCCCATCGGCCCTAGACAGGGAGCACTTCGCGACACGGCGCGGCCGGTCCCTCTTCCTCCTCTCGCACCGTCCCCAAACCCGTGGGAGCGCTTCTACACCGCGCAGGCGTTGAAAGGGTGTTACGATTCTCTGAAGGTTCGCCCGGACGTGCCCCGACACTTGGCACCGTCGCGGCGGGCTCCTACCTTGAGCGTCCTCTCACAGTCCGTTCACATTCTTCAGGGTTTCACTATGCGCCGCTGGGACGAACTCGACCTTGAAACGGAGGGCACTGGCATCTCCAAGCCACTGAGCCGGCAGGTGAACCTGGTGGGGAGCCTGCTCGGGCAAATTGCGGAAGAGCAGAGTGGAGAAGCCCTCTTTGAGCACGTCGAAGGGCTGCGGGCGCTCTGCAAGAAGGCGGAGCAAGAGAACGATCCGGAGAAGCGAGAGGAAGCCGCCCGCCGCATTTCGGCGCTCGACCAGGACACGCTGGAGCGACTGCTGCACGTCTACACCACCTTCTTTCACCTCGTCAACCAGGCGGAGCAACAGGAGATCATCCGGATCAATCGGGAGCGCGCCCGGCAGTCCGGCCCCTCGGAGTGGCCGCTGGGGCCGGGGGACGGCGATGGATCCGACGAGGCGGAGCCGCGCCCGCAGTCGATCGACGCGGCGGTGGCGGACCTGAAAGAGGAGGGCTATTCCTTCGATGAGGTGGTCGATTTCTTCCGACAGCTCGACATCCAGCCCACCCTCACGGCCCACCCCACGGAGGCGCGCCGACGCTCGGTGCTTCGCAAGGAGCAGCACATCGCCGACCTGCTCGCGACCCTCCGCCGCCCCGACGCCACGCCGGACGAGCGCGCGGAGACGCTGGACCGCCTCTACGGACAGATCGCGTTCCTCCTGGGCACCGACGAGGTGCGGGCCGAGCGGCCCACGGTGCGGGAGGAGGTGGAACAGGGCCACTACTTCCTGCACGGCTCCATCTGGGACACCATCCCCACGATCCACCGCGACGTGCAGCAGGCCCTCCGGCGCCACTACGACGCCACCGCCGAGCTGCCCGCGTTTCTCCAGTACCGGTCCTGGATCGGGAGCGACCGCGACGGCAACCCGAACGTGACGGCCGACGTGACGCGCTGGACCTTTGCCCGCCAGCGCCGCACCACGCTGGAGCACTACCTGGAGGAGATCGACGAGCTGCGCGACGACCTGAGCATTTCTACCCGTCAGCTCACCGTCTCGGACGCGCTGGAGGACTCGCTGGAGAGGGACGCGGAGGAGGTTGACCTGCCCGGCGACACGCGGCACCAGTACCAGCGCGAGCCGTACCGGCTCAAGCTGTGCTACGTGGAGGAACGACTCCGCGGCCTGCTCGACCGGATCGACGAGACGGACGTGGAGAAGATGGCGGGCGACTACACCGCCGCCGACCTGCTCGATGACCTCGACCTGATTGCCGAAAGCCTCCACGACCACGGCTTCGAGAACGCGGCGTGGAGCGGGCAGCTTCACCGCCTCCGCTCACTGGCCAAGACGTTCGGCTTTCACCTCGCCGCGCTCGACGTGCGTCAGCACAGCGGGGTCCACGAGGACACGGTGGCGGCTCTGCTGGCGGCCGGCGGCGTGACGGACGACTACGGCGCCCTCTCGGAAGAGGAGAAGCTGGACGTGCTGTCCGAGGAGCTCCAGAACCCGCGCCCGCTGGTAAATCGCTCCGCGGACCTGCCGCCCGACGCCGCGGAGCTGATGGAGGTGTTCGAGGTCATCCGGGCCATGCACGAGGTGGATCCAGAGGTGGTCGGCAGCTACGTGGTGAGCATGACCCACTCCGTGAGCGACCTGCTGGAGCCGATGCTGCTGGCGAAGGAGGCCGGGCTCGGCGCGGTGGTCGACGGCAGCTACCAGTGCCCGCTCGACATGGTGCCTCTTTTCGAGA
>CAYLMT010000187.1:0-3713 GCA_964384855.1 uncultured Salinivenus sp. | reverse complement strand
GCGTTGCGGTTGATCACCACGTCGATCTCGTCGGCCCCGGCGTCTCGGACCCGCTCCACCTCCTCCACTCGATCGTCGAGCGCGGCCTGACCACTCGGAAAGTAGCTGGCCACCGAGGCAACCCGAATGTCCGAGCCTGCCACGTGCTCACGGGCCACCGGCACCATCGGCGGATACACACAGACGGCCCCGACGGAGGGGTAGTCCCGACTGCTGTCGGGATCCGGTGTGCGGGCCTTCTGGCAGAGCGACTTCACCTTGCCCGGCGTATCGGCACCCTCAAGCGTCGTCAGATCGAGCATCGCGATGAGCCGCTTCAGCCCCTCCACCTTTGCCTCTTTCTTGATGCTGCGACTGGCGAGGCGCGAGGCCCGTTCGCGGGCGGCCACCTCGTCGACGGTGGGCACCTTCGGGGGACGATACGCGGCGGTATGGGACCGTTGCATGAGGCGAGGAGGATTGTGCCGAGGCGGAAATCAAAGCAAGAACCCGAAGGAGGGTCCGAAACGAACGGGACCGCGGACCGATCCCGAAATGGACCGAGCGGCGATTATCGATCCACGACCTCGTCGAGATTGTAGCGTTTGCGCTTGTCCCAAAGTGTTTTCTTGGAAATCCCGAGGTCATCCGCGATGTCGGCGTAGCTGTCGTCCGTCCGCGTTTCGAGCGTGCGGCGGATGTAGGCCTTCTCCACGTCCTCGAGTGTCTGTCCCAAAGCAAACTGGAATCCGTTGTTGCCTACGGGTTGCTCCCGGCTGTCGAGGCGACTGGGCGGGGCAAGCGTCAAGTCGTCCGCTTCAATCCGGTTGCCTTCCACGAAAATCATGGCCCGCTCGATAACGTTGCGGAGCTCTCGGACGTTGCCCGGCCACGTGTGGTTTAGCAGCTTTTCCTTCGCCACATCCGTGAATCCTTTCACGTCGCTCCCAAACTCTCGGTTGAACTCGGAGACGATGTGCTTTCCGATCAGCAGCACGTCATCGCCCATGGTCCGCAGCGGGGGCATCTGGACGTTCACGACGTTGATGCGGAAAAACAGGTCCTTCCGGAAGGTCTCTTCCTGGACACTCTTCTCGAGATTGGAGTTGGTGGCACAGAGGATCCGTACGTCGGCGGTCTTGTCCTCCACCCCGCCGAGGCGCCGAAACTCGCGGCTTTCGAGAAACGACAGCAGCTTCGCCTGCAGGGCCAGGCTCATCGAGTCGATTTCGTCGAGAAACAGGGTGCCCCCGTCGGCCACTTCGATCAGCCCCTCTTTCGAGTCTCGCGCGTCAGTGAAGGCCCCCTCCTCGTAGCCAAACAGCTCGGCTTCGAGCAGATTGTCGGGGAGTGACGCACAGTCGATGTCGGTAAATGACTCTTCGGCCCGCGGGGAGTTGTAATGTAGAGTCTTGGCCGCCAGGTTCTTTCCGGTCCCCGTTTCGCCCGTAAAGAGGACCGTAGTGTTCGACGCATTACAAAGCGTTTCGAGGGTCTCCCGCGCCTCCACGATCGGGTCGCTCTCCCCAAGAATGCCCTTGATGGGATACTGCTTCTGCTTCTCCGTCTTGATCTGCTTCAGCTCCTGCTGCGCCCCGTACAGCTCAATGGCCTTCTCCAGCAGGGCCCGCATCTCTTCCAGGTTGACGGGCTTCTCCAGGTAGTGGAACGCCCCCTGCCGCATGGCCTCCACGGCCGTCTGCACGGACGAGTGGGCCGTCATGATAATGATGGGCACGTCGAGCTCCCGCTCCTGCAGGTTCTCCATGAGCTCCACCCCATCCATCTCCGGCATGATCATGTCCGCCACCACCACGTCGGGCTCGTCGCTCCCCTCATCGAGCGCCTCCAGGAGTGAGTTCGGATTGACGAAGGCATTGACGTCGTACCCGTCCCGCTCCAGCACATTGCTGAAGAGGTTGCCGATCTTCGGCTCATCGTCGACAACGAAAATCCGCTTGCTCATAAGAATCCTGGAATCTCTGCACCGATAATGGACCGCGGCGACCGTGCCCGTTTTCGCCCGCGGCGTCTAATTGTGCTTTGAAGAAGAGATAGGTAATGTAAAGAGCGTCCTCCTTCCTGTCCAACCACCCGCGAGATTCGTCCATTTTGCGTTAACGACCCTGCAGTCATTTTGCCCCGCAACCGTGCCACGCCAACACCTCCCCCGCCCCGCAGTACAAGCGGAGCGATCATCGCTCTTCCCATCGTGCCCGCCTCCATGACGCACCGCTCCATCGGCCTCCTGCTCCTCGTCTTTGTGCTGGCGGGTGGCTGCGACGACTCCCCCGACAACGCGTCTCAAACGGTTACCGACGATCTCGACCGAACCGTTTCACTGAATTCGCCCATCCATCGGGTCGTCTCCCTCGCACCCAATCTCACCGAGATCATCTACGCTGCCGGTGCCGGGGATCGGCTGGTGGCGATCACATCATCGGGCAACTACCCGCCGCCGGTCGACACGCTGCCCCACGTGAGCGCCCTCCCGGTCGACTTCGAGGCCGTAGTGGCGCAGGAGCCGGACCTGGTGCTGGCCACTGATCAGATCAACGCGCCCGGCGATACGGAGACCTTCGAAGCCCTCGACGTACCGATTTACTTCTTCTCCTTCGACTCGCTCGACGACATTCTAACTAGCATCCGGACCATGGGGCAGCTCCTGGGCACTGAGGCAACCGCCGCAGACAGTGCCAACGCACTTCGAACATCCCTTGATGCGCTTCGGACCCGGACGGACTCCATTCCCGACGCCGATCGGCCGCGTGTCCTCGTTCTTGTGGGGGACGATACGCTCTATAGCTTCGGGCGCGGAAGCTACGTGCATACCCTGGTGGACGTCGCCGGCGGGATAAGCATAACGACCGACATCGAGAACCAGGCCCCCACGCTCAGCGATGAGTACGTTCTTCAGGAAGAGCCAGACGTGATACTCGGGTTGTGGGGCAACGACTACGATCCAGATCGTCTACTCGAATTGCACCCGACGTGGGACGTCGTCCCGGCCATCAAGAACGACCGTGTCCTTAGCGTCCCCGCCTCCCTCATTGCCCGCCCCGGACCCCGCGTGGTGGAGGGCGCCCGTGTACTCGCCAAGCGTCTGCATCCAGAGCGGTTTTCGGCTCCTGAGGATTCCACAGAACACGCCCGCACGTCCTCGACACTGGCCCCCTCGGCCCCATGAGACGACCGTGGCTCGTCGGTCTGGGCTTGGCGGCGGTCCTGGTCGCAACGGTCGGCGCGGCCGTGGCGGTGGGAAGTACGACCACGGCCTGGACCGACGTGTACCGAGTCCTCGCCCACCGTCTTTTCGGGATGGGCTCGCCCCCCGACCCCACGCTCGACCGGATTGTGTGGCACCTGCGTCTTCCCCGGGCCGTCCTGGCCTGTGTCGTCGGCGGCGGGCTCTCCATCATCGGGGTGGCGATGCAAACGCTCGTGCGAAACCCGCTCGCGGAGCCCTACATCCTGGGCATCTCCAGTGGGGCCTCGGCCGGGGCCTCACTCTTCTACCTCGGCTTCCTACCGCCCCTCCTCAGCAAGACCCTGACGATGCCGGTAGCGGCCTTCGCGGGGGGACTGGCCTCCATTACGATCGTCTACCTCGTGGCCCGTGACGGAGCTCGCGTGTCGGTGGCCCGTCTCTTGCTGGCCGGGGTGGCCATGTCCGCCCTCATGGCCTCCATTACCTCCTTCGTCACCTTTTCCTCACCCGAGCCCGACAAGCTGCG
>CAYLMT010000186.1:0-3718 GCA_964384855.1 uncultured Salinivenus sp. | reverse complement strand
TCGTGAATGGCGTCCTCGACCGTCTGATGATCCTGATCGGGGGCCAGGTACGCGAACACCGAGAAAAGTCCCGGGTCGCGGAGGCGGAAGTTGATGCCAAAGACATCGCTGGTGAGGCCGCGGTCGGTGCAGCGCTGAAAGAGGCGACTCCCCTTCCCCGACGCAAGAATGCGGGCCAGCACGTCGAGCACGTCGGAGTCGGGCTCCAGTGCCGGGGGCGACTTGAACCCCATAAGAACCGCGCCGAGCTGGCCGTCCTGCCGCACCGTCACGCGACGGGGACCGGACTGCTCCGGCTCCTCCGTCGTTACCTGCGGAATCTCGTGTGGGGCCGTGCCAATGCCTCCGAAGTGCTCAGCCACCTGAGCCAGCGTCTCGCCGCGATCAAATTGACCGACGATCGAGAGCGTCGCGTTGTTGGGCCAGTAAAACGTATCGTAGTACTCACGGAGCCCTTCCGGCGTGATGCGCTCAATATCACTTTTCCATCCGATCGTCGGATGATGATAGGGATGTGCCACGAACGCCGCGCCCCATACCTCGTCGAATAGTCGCGAGACGGGGTCATTCTGCTTGCGGTCTCGCTCGTTCAGGATGACGGTGCGCTCGTCCTCCACGTCTTCAGCGTCGAGCAATGCCCCCCGCATCCGATCGGATTCAATGTCGAGGGCGAGCGGCAGGTGCTCCGTGGGAAGCATCTCGTAGTAGTTGGTGCGGTCGAGCCAGGTCGAGGCGTTCACCTTCGCCCCCACGGCCTGGAGTGTCTCGAAAATCGAGGTGCCCTTCCGCTTGTGGTACCGCTTGGTGCCCTTGAACATGAGGTGCTCCAGCATGTGAGTAGCACCGGTATGGCCCGTGCGCTCGTTTCGGCTCCCGACGTGGTACGTCACCATCGAGGTGGCTACGGGCGCCCCGTCCTGGGGCAGCAGAAGCACCCGGAGGTCGTTATCGGCAAGCCGGTAGCACTCGATGCCGTCCGACGCCTCCTGAAAATCGATGGCGGCAGGGAGATCGCGGGGCGGAGCAGGAATGGTCTCTGTCATACGGAAGAACTCGCCGAAACTTGAGTGCTTGAAATCAAGAAGGACCCTGCATTGCGTATTTCGTAATCACCGGGCACGCCGCCCAGTACGCACTACGCAATCCGAACTACGTACTTTTAATGCGCCTCAAGCCAGTTCTCACCCGTGTCCATGTCGACAACCACGGGCACATCGTCGAGGGGCAGGGCATTGCGCATCTCGTCGTCGATCATTGTCTCCACCGACGTCAACTCGTCCGGCGGCACCTCAAAGACGAGCTCGTCGTGCACTTGTAGGAGCATTCGTGTCGCCCAGTCCTCCTCCGTGAGCCGGTCGTAGATGCGGTTCATCGCGATCTTGATCATGTCCGCCTGCGTGCCCTGGATGGGCATGTTGACGGCCACTCGCTCGGCGGCGCTGCGCTCATTGCTATTCGAGCTGTCGATGTTCGGCAGGTAGCGACGGCGACCCAGGAGCGTCTCCGCGTAGCCCTTGTCCTGCGCCTTCTCCACCAGCTCATTGAGCAACTGCGAGACGCCCGGGTACGACTCCCGGTACTGCTTGATGATGTCCTGTGCCTCGTCAATCGGCATGCGCATGCGCTGGGCAAGGCCCCACGGCGAGATGCCGTACGGAATGCCATAGTTCACCTCCTTCGCCTTGCTGCGTTGCTCGGGCGTCACGTCCTCGGGGTCGATGTCGTATACCCGTGCCGCGGCGTCGGTGTGGATGTCGCCTCCCTCCTGAAAGGTCTCCTGCATGGCGTCGTCCCCGCTCATGGAAGCGAGGATGCGAAGCTCGATCTGTGCGTAGTCGGCCGAAAGTAGGGCCCATCCCTCTTTCGGGACGAAGGCGCGTCGAATCTGTCGACCCATCTCGGTGCGGATGGGAATGTTCTGGAGGTTCGGGTCGCTGGATGAGAGCCGTCCGGTGGCGGTGCGGGTCTGATTGAAGCTAGTGTGCAGGCGCCCCGTCTCGGGATGCACGAGCTCGCCGAGGCTGTCGAGGTAGGTGCTCTTCAGCTTGTAGGTCGAACGCCAGTCGAGGACCAGCCCCGGGATCTCGTGCTCGGTCGAAAGCTCCTCGAGGACACTCTCCTTGGTGGAAGGCTTGCCGGTCGGCGTCTTGGAGACGACGGGAAGGTCGAGCTTCTCGAACAAAATTTCGCCGAGCTGCTGCGTGGAGTTGATGTTGAACTCCTCCCCGGCCAGCTCGAACACTTCTTCTTCGATCTCGCTGAGACGCTCTTCTAGCCCGGCCGAAATCTCGTCGAGCACGTCCGTGTCGAGCCGAATGCCAGTGTGCTCCATCGCGGCCAGTACGTGGACGAGCGGAAACTCAATGTCCCGGGCGATGTCGAGCACGTTGCCCTCTTCCAACTGCGCCTCCAACTCGTCCGCCAGCCGGAGCGCAATGTCGGCGTCCTCACAGGCGTATGGCGCAGCCTCCTCCACGTCCACGTCTCGCATGGAGTCGTGGTCGGCGTCGTCCCCAATCAAGTCCGCGATGGGAACCATTTTGTAGTTGAGCACCGATCGGGCGACGTCATCCAGATTGTGGTTCTCCTCGGGGGCCACGAGGTAGTGAGCCACCATCGTGTCAAAAAGCGTCCCTCCCACCTCCACGTCGTGCTGTTTGAGGAGGAGCAGGTCGTACTTCAGATTGTGCCCTAGCTTTTCGGTGTCCTCTTCCAACACCGGTCGCAGGACGTCAAGAACGGCCTCAGTCGGGGTCTCGTCGGGAAGCGGCGTTGGGACGTAGGCGGCCGTCTCGGCTTCCAGGCTAAAGGACAGTCCCACGAGGTCTGCCGTCATCGGGTCCCGCGAGGTAGCCTCCGCATCGAGCGCATAGCGGGACTGATCGGCAAGCCGGTCGGCAAAGTCGCGGAGCGCATCCTCAGTTTGAATGACCTCGTAATCGACGGCCTCCGGGTCGAGCTCCTGAACCTTCTCGTAGGGGCCGAAATCAAATTCCACGTCCGGGTCATCCTCCTCCGTCTCCTCCTCCGAGCTACTTTCCCCTTCGAGACCGAGACGATCCCCAAAGGAGTCGAACTCCAGCTCCTGAAAAACGGCCGTGAGCTTCTCCTTGTCCAGTTCATGCCGCTGGAGCTGATGCCAGTCGAGCCCCACGTCCAGATCGGTACGAATGCGGACGAGTCGCTTACTGAGGCGCGCCTCCTCAGCATGCTCCTGCATGCCTTCTCGCGCCCGCTTGCCACTGAGCTCATCGGCGTGGTCGATTAGGTTTTCCACGGAGTGATACTCCCGCAGGAGCTTCTGGGCAGTCTTCTCGCCGATGCCGTATACGCCCGGCACATTGTCGCTGCTGTCACCCATCAGGGCCAGCATATCCACGAACTGGGCGGGGTCGAGGCCATACTCTTCCCGAAACGTCTCCCCGGTCTTGATCTCAAAATCCTGGTCTCCCTTCGCGGGCTTGTAGATCGAGACCTTTTCGCTAAGGAGTTGCTTGAAGTCCTTGTCGGGCGACACGATCACCACGTCCGCCCCGTCGGCCTCGGCCTGCTTCGCGAGGGTCCCGATCACGTCGTCGGCCTCCACGCCCGGGACCTCCAGCACAGGAATATCGAGTCCCTCTACGATTTCCTTGATGTAGGGAAGGTTCTCCAGCAGCTCGTCCGGCGGCGGATCTCGATTGGCCTTGTAATCATCGTACATTTCCTTCCGGAAGGT
>CAYLMT010000185.1:0-3731 GCA_964384855.1 uncultured Salinivenus sp. | reverse complement strand
GATCCAGATCACCAGCATCGGCCACATGTTGTTGCCCCACTGGGTGTTGAGGGGGGCGACGTCGAGCAGGCCGTAGGCCGCCGGAAAGAAGAGCACGCAGAGGCCGAAGTTGGACGGGTTCCAGAGGTGACGGCCCTTTACGCGGAGCACGTACTTCGACAGGATCGAGAGCGCGCTGCACAGCGCGAACGGCCAGAGCATAGGCGCGCGCACCAGGATGCCCACGCTGATGCCGGAGGTATAGGCGCTCGCCGGGTGCGGCCAGCTGCCGTACATGAGACGGCCCGCCGCGAGTTCGACCGCGATGGCGGTGCCGATGGCCAGTAGAATGGCGTCGAACCCGCGGAGGATGCCAAACGAGTAGTGGGCCGCCACGAGAATCAGGGAAATCAGCACCGGCGGGACGAGCCGGACGTCGATCTTGTCCATCATGGCGCGCTGTGGAGAGGGCTCAGGGCGAGGCTGCGATTACGGCTCCGTCACGCGGTGGATCGTGTTTGTGGCGGGGGCCTCGAGGGTCTGGGTCGTGCCCAAGGGCCAGTGGATGACGGCCTTTTTGACGGTTGGGTCAGGTCCGAGCCCGAAGTGGAGGCGGCGCTGGTTCTGCGAGCCGAACCCGCTTCCTCCGTACACCTGTTGCGTCTGCCGCTGCGTGTTGCCGCGGGCGTCGGTCCAGTGGAGCACCACACGCGCCCCGATGGCGCTGCGGTTGCTCTCGGTGCCCTCCAGCTCGAAGGCCATCCAATCGTGCTTCGGGTCCACGGTGTTTCGGTAAAGCTCGACGGGCCCGCGCTGGTTGGCCACCACGGCGTCGAGCACGCCCCGGTTTTGGAAGTCCGCGAGGGCCACGGCCCGGCCGTCGTGGGTGGAGGCGCCGCCCACCGCCGGCGCCACGTCCTGAAACTGGCCGGCCCCGTCATTGAGCCAGATGCGTGTTTGCTGGTGGCCCGAGAGGCTCCGGCCCTCCATGGCGGGCCAGTTGGCAGCATCCTCGATGATGTCTTTGTAGCCCCCCGCGATTTTGGAGAAGTCGTACCAGTAGCTGTCACGCGTCTCGCCGGAGTAGAATCCGTTCACCACGAACAGGTCCTGCCACCCGTCATTGTTCAGGTCGCCGAACTGGGCGCCGTAGCTCCAGCCCGCCTTGGCGACGCCCATGGAGCCGGCGAGGTTCTCGAACGTGGGCGTGCCACCGCCCGACACCGAGTCAGCCATCCAGAGGTTGTTGCCCTGCACGAGGACGCCCTGCTCGGTCAGGTTACTCACGTAGAGGGCCTGAGTGCCCTGGTTCATCACGTCGCCCATGGAGGCATTCATCCCGCTCTTGGGGACGCGTCCCACGTTGGAGGCGCGGCTGGCCTCACGGAAGCGCGTTCCCCCTTCGTTGATGAAGAGCTGGTCGGCCCCAAAATCGTTGGCGAGAAATAGATCCGGGTAGCCGGAGCCGTTGAGGTCCGAGGCCACCGCGGCGAGCGTCCAGCGGGTGCCAGTAAGGCCCCATTCTGCAGCCATCTCCCGAAATGTCCCGTCACCCTGGTTGAGGAAGAGGTAGTTGCGCCCGCCGTTGTTGGCGTACTCGTAGCTTTCGGGCATCATGCGGGTCGTCTCCAGGTCCCAGAGGTTGACGTCCTCCCCGAAGAACCCGCCGACGAAGAGGTCGAGGTGGCCGTCCCGGTTTGCGTCGAGCCAGATGGCCGTGTTGGCGTTCATCCAGTCGGGCAGGCCCTGGAGCCGGTCGGTCACGCGGGTAAAGCCCTCGTCCCCGTCGTTCCGAAAGAGGGCGGACCGGCCCCACTTGTAGACGAAGAGGTCCTCGTCCCCGTCGTTGTCGTAGTCGCCCCAGACGCTGCCCATTGAGGTGCCGGTCTCGGGCCGATTCAGGGAAGCGATTCCCAACTCGGACGCCACGTCCCTGAAGGTGCCGTCGCCCTGATTCCGGTACAGCGCGTTGTGTGTGCCGTGCTTGCTGTTGGTAACGTAGAGGTCGGCGTAGCCGTCCTGGTTGACGTCGGCAATGGAGACCGACGCGCCGGCCTGTGCGACCTCGGGCATGATGTGGGCAAGCGAGGAGTCGAGGTCGGGGGCGTGGTGGGTAAAGTCGAGGCCCACCTCAGAGGCTACGTTTTCGAGTGCAAAGCCGTACCGTTCGAGAGCGGCGTCTCGGTCCGTACCCGTACCCGCCGCCCCAGAGGACCACTGGTGGATCAAGAAGGGAACGGCGAGGAGGCCCACGAAGATCAGGCCGAGGACGCCGCGGAGGAGCGAACGGTTCATGGCGGGCGTCGAACGGCAGTTAGAAGGCGGCTACTCGGGCCGTGGGGACGCCTCGTTCTCGTCCGTGACCGTCAGCGCGCGGTGAAAGTCCCTGGGCGCCACGTAGCGCGTGTGATAGGTTGTCCAATCCTCGGGATGCATTTGATATGCTGGATCTTCCTCCAGAGGTCCGGGCGGTGTCGAGTAATCCTCCATGCCGTGGTAGGGCAGGGGGCGCACGGTTTTCGAGTGGCCCGTGTTGAAGTCGCCGTCCTTCACCCAGCCGTCCCCGATGAGCACGAAGTCGCGCGTCCATCCCTCCGGTGGGGGCGGTGGCGCGTCGAAGCGGAGCGCCATCTCGTCCCCCGCGTTCATGATGACGTACCGGTCGTCGGTCTGCGTGATCAGCTCGCGTACGTCACCGAATCGGGTGTGGTAGCCCTCCAGGTCCCGCCAGAGGCGGGTAGTGGTGGCAATCGAATCGTAGACCGGCACCGTCGGTGTGCGCCGCTCGGTCTGCACGACCTTTGAGAAGCCGCGGTCGCGGAGGCGGGCCGAGTCGGGCGTCATCCGGTGGGTGTGGATCTCTGCGTCGGGGCGACCGGTGGCCCAGGCGAGCCGGTCCCAGTAGATCTCCATGCTGGTTCGCAGGCGGACGCGGTCGGGGCCGTCCGGTCCCCCGACGTCCGAAAGATCGATGAGCATTGTCTTCGACTTGCCCGCGGGGAAGCCAATGTCCGACTTCGCGACCGTCCAGCCGCCGTCGCCGTCCGGCACCTCCACGGTCACGCTCTGCGGCGGTGCGTAATCGCTTTGGCCGATGGCGAGATTGATGGATGTGTCCGTGGGGTAGACCCAACCGTCGGCCACGAGCCAGAGCGGCCCGTCGGTTGGGGCGTCGTCCCCCAGGTCCACCTCCACGAAGTGCTCTTCGGCCCGGCCCTGGAACGGCCCAAACGCGAACGTGTCGAGGTACCGCCCGTCCTTCGACCGAACGAGGTCCGTCACGTCACGCCCGTCCTGGTCCCAGGCCTGGGCGACGGGTTCGGGGTCCGTGAGCGGCGTTACGGTCTGGTCGGGGGGCGGCAGGTGAAAGCGCTCGTCGATGCGCACCTCCGTGTCGGCCGGGTGGTCCACGGCCATCAGCTCCACCCGGTCGAAGAAGTGGCTCTCCCACAGCTCGCCGGTGATCCGCACGTCGTACTGCCCGTCGCGCCGCGCCATGTGCTCGCCCGGGATGAAGATGCGGTCCTCGCTGTGGATGACCTGCGCCTTTCCCTGTGCGTTGATGCGGAGGCCGAGGGCGGTGCGCCAGAGGAAGTCGGTGGCGAAGCGCATGCCGTCGCCGTCGTAGGTGTAGACCCACGGGCACGACCCCTTCAGGCGCTGGCGGGCGAGGGCCGTCTGGGTGGAGACGAGGTCGAACTCGGCCTGCACGGTGCCGTTGGGCCAGATGATGCGGGCCACGTCGGCCCCGG
>CAYLMT010000184.1:0-3778 GCA_964384855.1 uncultured Salinivenus sp. | reverse complement strand
TGTTCGGGAAGGGGCGCGCCGGGGGCCTCCTCCATCGTCACGCCGTGCTCCCAATCGGGTGGGCAGATGGCCACATAACGGGCATAGCCGCCCGTGCCTCCCTTCGGCTTGGCGAATCCGATCGCAATGAGGGCCCCCTGTTCCGGCACCTTGTCCAGGTTCGTCACGCCCTCGGCCTGCGCGTAGTTGTTGTTCAGGATCCAGTCTTCCGTGACGAGGCCGGCAGTGGTGTCCGTGTCGAGCGGCTCGTGGCCGTGGAAAAGGATGTCTTTCTCCTCGTGGAGGTACTTGGCGGTCTCCAAGGCCACCCCGGGAAATGGTTTCTGGTTGTAGCGGTCGGGCTCGGTCGCCCAGCGCTCGTGCCAGTCGGACCGAAACATCACCACGGCCCCCTCGGGAATCTCGCCGTGCTCCTCCTCCCAGGCTTTCACGTCGGCCACCTTGGCGTGATAGCCGGGATTTTCGGCCACCTTTTCGTGCACGTCCACGACCACGAGCGGGCGTACGGCATAGGTGGGCGGCAGGTCGCTGATCGTAGCCCCCCGCTTATTCCAGTGCGCCGGCGGATCGAGCTGCGTGCCATACTGGTCGGTCGGAAGCACGTACGAGGTCGCCACAAAGCCGTGCTCGTCGTAGGTGAAGGTTTCTCCTTCTTCCACGTACCCGGGAATGGCGTTGCCCGCGGCCGTGGCCCGGAACTCCGCGTGGTCAAACCCCGGCCAGACGGGACTCGTGGGACTGAAGGCGAACGTGAGGTCCACGTATTTTGCCCCTTTCAGGTGATGTTGATACATGGTCCACAGCCCATGATCCTGAGCTTGCGCGGAGCCGACGAGAATGAATGCGAGCAGAAGGAGGCAGCAGCGACGCATAGGGACACGAAGAGCGAATGGTGAGGGGAAAGAGTCAAAGGACCCTACTCGTCCGTCTCTGCAAAGGGATCTGCCGGGACGCGTCCCACCTGAGGCAGGCCGTCGGTCGTACCGGCGTGAAGAGCGTTGAAGAGGAGCTTGTAGGTGGCGCGCGGTTGGCCGCGAAATTGCGGCCGAAAGCCAAAGAGCACTACGTGACCGTCCCCATGGCGGACGTTGACCATGGCGGGCTTTCCCCCGACGTGCTCCTTCTCCCCAAGCGCCCACCCACTCATGAGGAGATCGCTCTCAGCGTACCGGGCCACAACCTCGACCGGGGGTGGGGAGCCGAGCGCAAGATCCTCACGCCCCCCTTCCCCGGTCATGTCCTGCTGCACTGCCTCAAACGCTCGGCTCTGCTGGAACGAAACGGCCACCGTATCCTGCATGCCATACGCGAGTGGATGCTCAGTATTCACCGTCGTGCGGATGAGCGAGCCGGGGATGAAGAACTCGGAGCTCGAGACGCCCTCCGTCACGTCCCGGACGGGCAGCCCAAACTGTTCGATGGCAAACACGCTGGCACCGTCGAGGGCCACGAGGTGCCCGCCGTTCTTCACGTAGTCCTCCAGGGCAAGCGCCCCCTCCAGCCCCAACCCCCCAACATACTCTTCCGGCATGCTTCCCGACTCGTGCCCGTGCAGGAAAATGTCAGTCGAATAGTGGTCGGGAAGAAGGATGGAGGTGTACTGCGAGAGGTCGCCGGTCCGTACGTCGGCGTCGTGGAGAGTGTCTACCGGGACATCGTAGTTTTTGAGCACCCAGCGGGTCCACCCCTCGTCCATGCTCGGCACCCAGGATTTGTAGATGCCGATGCGGGGCTGATCGAGTTCGTGGAGTGGGCCGTCCGGTTCTTGGGACAGCCCGTACACCTCTAGGCCATGCTCGCGGGCGACGGCTTCGACACGATCCACAGTCGCCGCCCCGGCCTCGACCACATAGGCCCCGCGCCCAAGTTCAGTCCCGTCGACGGACACCCCGTTCTCAACCCAGTAGACGGATTCTCCATCGGCGAGAAGCTCGGTGGCCGCCTCCACACCGGTGTTGGGGCGATGCGAAAATGCGTATCCGTAGCTCGCATCCCCCCGAACCGTGCCCGGTGCAGGAGCGACCGAGTCGGTCACGGCTTCGAGGCGTGCGCTGAAGCCCTCGTCAATGCGGTCCACCGTGACCCCCATTTGCATGGGCAGCGTCCAGCCCGCCAGGTCGTACGGGGTCTCCGGAGCCCCCGTCGCGGTCCGCCGCGTCGGGTACTCCTGCGGCTCCAGCAGGTCCATGAGGAACGGACGGAAGGCCTGCGCGGCCTCGATCACGAATGAGCCGGCCGGATACGTCTCATCCCCCGCCTCGAATGGGGCCGTCGCCCGATCTACCTCAATGCCCCCCTGTCGGAGAATGTTGACGAGGTTGTGCGCCTCCCGGTCATGCCACTGCTCGGGCGGAATGACATAGGCGTACGGGTCGCCGTTCTCTCCGGCCGCAATCTCGTCCCGCCCCATCCGGTACATGTTCATGAGAAACTGCCGCGGCCGATCCGCGGCCACGTCGAGCACCCCCATCGAGGCCGTGTTCGTGTACCGGACGGCGTCCATGAAGTGAGACTCGCCCCCCTTCCACGGATCTGTGTAGAAGAGGGCCGTTCCGTCCGTCGGATTGCGCTCACCGACGTGGGACGGCAGCGAGTCGGGCTCATAATAACGTGGGGTGGGCGTGGCGTGGGCGACCTCTGTGAGAATCCCAATCTGGTTGTGAAAGTACGGCGCCGTGCGCATGCCCCCGTTCCAAAACATGGTAAAGATGTCGTTCGACACCACACCGGGCATGTCTTTCATCGCGAAGCGCTGGGTCATGGCCGTGCCCACCTGGTTAACGCCCGTCACGACGCCGGGATGAATGTCCGGATTGACCGGCCCCGTAAACGGAGGAACGAAGATGCGGGCCCAGGACGGCGACGTCTGGTGGTGGTTGAGGACGATCTGCGGGTACCACTCGTTGTAAATCACGTCCGTCACCGCTCGCGTCTCCGGCATGTTGTTCATGAACCAGTCGCGGTTGTTGTCGTGGCCGACGTACTTCTGATAGAGCCACGGCGGACTGGTCGTCTCGTAGGGCGTGTCGAGGACGCGATCGTACCAGTTTTCGACAATGTCGAGTCCGTCCGGATTCATCATGGGCATGAGGAGAAGCACCACGTTCTCCCGGATCTTCTGCATCTCGGCACTTTCCTCGGTCGCCACGCGATGGGCGAGCGTCATCATGGCCTGACCGGGCGCACGCTCGGTAGAATGCATGCCTGCATCGATCCACACGACGGCTTTTCCCTCCTGCGCCAACTGCCGGGCCTTCTCCTCGGCCACGCGAGCCCGGGCCAGCGTGGAGCTAATGTCGCGCCAACGGTCGAGGTCGTCGAGATTGTTCGCGCTCGATAAGAACAACAGCTTCATCGGGCGACCCATGGACGTGGTGCCAATGGTCTGCACCTGCACCCGGTCGCTGGCCTCATTGAGTCGGGAGTAGTAGTCGAGCAGTTGATCGTAGTTGGCCAGCTTGTAGTCCGCCCCGGGCTCGAAGCCGAGGACAGACTCGGGGGTGGGAACTTGTGCAACGGTCGCCGGGACGTTCAGGAGTGTGGCAATGAGAAGGACCCCGACACTCCAGGCAACAGAACGGACGGGGCGGACGAGGGCATCCATGGTGGGGACAAAATTCGGACGACGAGAGTGCTCACCCCTTAACGTAGTCCCCACGCCGCGCGGGGTCAATCCTATGGGTCGGCCCTCTGAAGAGGTGATCCCCCGATCCAAACAAAAACCCTCGGCCTCACAAAGAGACCGAGGGGAAGACGGACTGGAAACGGCCTGCCCGGG
>CAYLMT010000183.1:0-3797 GCA_964384855.1 uncultured Salinivenus sp. | reverse complement strand
ACCCCTTAAATGAGACCCCACCGGCAAATTCGGCCACCGCTGCGTTGCGCCCGATTGTGGCCATCTGACCGAGATCCCAGTATTCGAAGGGTTCCCGAGTCCCGTTTCGGAGGTCGCGCTGGATCTGGGCCGCGGCGTGGCGGCCGCTTTGGAGGGCTACCTGTGCGAGTTGCGGCTCGTAACCATCCTCACCCTCAATGGCGGCCATGTCGCCCACGGCGTATACGGTTGGATGGTCGGGCACACTCAGGTCGGGATTCACGATAATCCGTCCGTCCCGGGCCTGCTCGCTCCCCACCATGTCGGCGACGGGGCTCGCCTTTACTCCGGCCGCCCAGACGAGTGTTTGTGCGGTGAGCACCTCCCCACCTCCGAGGTGGACTCGATCCGCCTCTACCTCTTCGACCGCCGTGCCGGTTCGGACGTCCACGCCTCGCTTTTCCAAGACGCGCCGGGTGTACGTCTGGAGCGGGCGCTTGTATGGAGGCAACAGGTGATCCTCCATTTCCAGGAGGACGCACCGGGCCTGTTCACGGGTGTCGAATTCAGAAAAGTCGTCGTTCAGCGTATCGAAGAGCTCAACGAACGCTCCTGCCATCTCCACACCGGTCGGCCCACCACCCACGACGACGAAGGTGAGGGCGCCGTCGCCCGCCGCCGCACGTTGCTGATCGTACCGCTCGAACTGCCGCAGGACGCGGTTGCGCAGGTTGACGGCGTCGGGCACATTCTTGAGCGGATACGCATGCTCCTCGACGCCGGGGATCCCAAAGTCCGTCGAGGCCGCGCCCGCGGCCAAAATCAGGTGGTCATACGGGATGGGTGTGCTGCCGTGCAGGTGCACCTGCTGCTGATCCAGGTCCAGGTCGGTCACCGTGTCGAGACGGAAGTGGACCGACTCGTCCCCCTGGAAGATGTTGCGGACGTTGTGCGCGATATCGGCCGGCTCCAATCCCGCCATGGCCACCTCGTACAGCAAGGGCTGAAACTTGTGGTAGTTATTGCGGTCGACGAGCGTGACTCGGACCGGGGGGTCGCGTAGCGTCTTGGCGGCCTCCAGACCTGCAAAGCCGGCACCGACGATAACCACGTGAGGACGCTCGGAGGGGGGCGAGGGCACGTCAAACGGCATAAGGACGGAGGAGGGCCGTGAAGAGGGCTGCCTGCGAGGACACTTGTGCAAGTGTTAGACGCAGATCACGTGAACCTTTTCCTTCCTTTACGCCGCAACCGCAGGTTTGTCACTATCATCACACCTGCTCAACGACGAGCGGATCGGCACTCAGCGGGCAGAGTGTCGGAGTGGGATTGTGAGGGCGATCCGGTGCGTGAAGACCCGGGACGTCCGGACTCCCAGTGTGCCCTCAGGCGCCGGCACGAAGTCTCCCGCCGTCGCGAACTCAGCCGTCGCTGGAACCCCGATAGACGTGACTCCGGGCCGACCCGTGCCGAGAGTGAGGGCTCCGGTGTAGCGGAGCGTGAGCACGTTCCACTCTACGCTCCCGCTCCACGATAGCATCCACTCCGACCAGCCCTCGTACTGATCGCGCTTGGACTCCACGACCCGGTCGTTCTGCGTGAGCCAGTAGCGGATGGTCCGCACCTCAAGGCCCGCCTGGAGCGCCCACCAGTCCTGCCGGTGGCGCAGCCCGGTCCGGAGACTCGTGTTGGCGAACGTGAAGTCATTCACGACGGTCCGCTCGCCGGACTCGATGACGCCGCCTCCCGGCTGTTCGACGGGCTCCTGGGCGGTGGCCCAGGTCTCACTCACGATCGGCTCGAACACGAGGTCGGCCCCGACGGTGGTGTGCGCACCGGTGTGGGACACGCCAATACCTACGTTGGAAGCCCACGAGGTGCCCGGGTCTCGGGGGATGCTCATTAGGTCGTAGTTCGGAATTTTGGGATGGTCCTTTCGGTTGCCGGTCACAACCGTGCCGAGCCGCCATCCCTCCGTCCCCAGCGGTTGGTCATACGCCAAGTGTAAGCCCCAGGTGTTCGTGCGATCGTAGTGCTGCTCCCAGCGGGTGTCCCAGAACGACTCGGCCGTGCCGTCTCGCCAGATGTAGTTCAGGTACCGAACGTCGTGTTGCATGTGAACACGGTCGTGGACGAGGAGGAGCTGCAGGGAGCGGTCACGCCACTCGCGCAGGAGTCCCAGACGCAGATCGAGACGGTGGCCCTCCTGGCGAAGGCCTTCGTTGCCAGGATACAATAAATCTACGCCCTCCATGGCAGTGAGGCGAGCCCACTGAAGGTGCCCGGCGAGGGCCCACTGATCGGTCAGTTGTCGTCCGGCGAGGGCCGTGAGGTAGTGGTTCTCGGCCGTCGTCTCGCCGAGGGGACGAAGGGCGGGAGGTTCTGGTCGGGGAAGGAATGTCAACTGAGTGGTCGATACGACCCCCTGACGGGGCTCGGGCCCGGGATTCAGTTGTTGAAGGGCCCCGGCGAGTCCTCCAAACCACCGGCCCCGATCGACCAGCACACCCACCGAGAGCGTCCGAGCACCACCGTCGGGCCCAGTGATCGTGTAGTAGCTGGGCGTGCTGAAGGCCCACGTGCCGTCCAGCCGAGCGGCCGTCGCGGGGTTCTCGAAGGCGTCGCTCAGTGTGTCGTCGACGGCGAGTGAGACGGCCCCCATGCCGCGGGCCTGCGAGGGGTAGAGCTGAAACTGACTGCCCGTGGCCACCGGAGCAGTCTTGATCGGCACGAGCTGCGCGTGGGCCCCCATGGCCCAGATGGCCCAGGCGAGGAGGAGAAGGACGACGATCTCGCTAAGCGTCAGGGGGCGGATCCCGGTCGGACGATTGGCAGGCATGGCGGCGGCGCGGGGCAAGCCAAGAAGAGACGATTGGCGCGAGACGAGACGGAAGCTTCACAATTGGTACACGCAAATTGCCCTGGAGTGACCACGGCCCTTTACCGGTTCCACGTCCTCAACCTCGGGGGCACGGTTCCGGGCGCATCAAAATTGCCCCACGGTCAGTGTGAGGGACACGACCGGGCGGTGTAGTCGCGGGGCGTATCCGACGTAAGTACCGAATTTGAGCCCCCCTTCCGTGTGGCCCTGCTCCCGCAAGAGGCCGAAGAGCCGGGCTCCGACCGAGGCCGCGCGTTTTGTGTCAATTGCGAACATAGATCCGCCCTCATACGCGTACTCCGTGTAGCGTCCGCCCACGCCGACAGCCGCGCCGAACCGCGGACGGTTGAACGTGCGATGCTGGAGAAACACCTGCCCTTGGCCAGGGGCCGAAAACCCGGCGGTGAGATAATTCCGATCTCGAATCTGTACCGTAGCGTCCAGGCCCATCATCGGAAATCCCAGCGCGCCGGACATCGCGAAGTGGCCCTCCCGGTCATACCTTGCCACGAAGAATCCGGCGCCCGCCTGCCGACCGTTGATGAGGTCTGGGCGCCGGTGCTCCCGTCCCGACCGGATCTCGGGGACGACGTCCCGAGCCGGGGCAAGCGTGGGGGCCATGGTGCCTGTCACTCCGAATCCGGACTCGTTCGTGTGGGTGGGGAGGGTCGTCCCATGGTGAAACATCACCGACTCGCTTACGGGCACATGCGGTGCGCACCCGCCGGTGAGGAAGAGAACCCCGACGACTAGATAGAGGGCTGAGGATGAAATGCGTGCCCACATGACTGGAGGAAGTGGAGATCCGGGTCGGCTGCGCGGTAGTGTTGCCGCAGCAAGTCCGGAGTGCGTCACACTCGCCGTGCCCGGTGTCAGTCTAGCGTCTCCCGGATCGCAGTGTCGTAGGCCATCACGGTATACTTGGAGGTGTTCTCGA
>CAYLMT010000182.1:0-3823 GCA_964384855.1 uncultured Salinivenus sp. | reverse complement strand
CCAGGCTCGTAGAGCTGCCGGTTGTTCGTGTGGACGAGGTACTCGGTCCCCTCGCAGCACACCCGATACGTGATGTCGTGTCCCTTGAACGCCCGACCCACGACGGTCCCCACCGCCCCGTCCGAGGTCTCCGGCGCCTCCAGCGCGAGGTGCTCCGGCCGCATCGACACGAGCACCGTGCCCTCCGCCGTCTCGTTGAGCCCCACGCGGCCCAGGGCCGTGTCCGCCTCCGTGCCGGCAGCCTGCGAGAGCAGCAGATTGGTGCGTCCCATGAACTGGGCGACGAAGAGCGTCCGGGGGCGGTAGTACACCTCCTCCGGCGCGCCGATCTGGTCGATCTGCCCACCCCGCATTACGGCCAGGCGGTCGGCAAAGGAGAGGGCCTCCTCCTGGTTGTGCGTGACGAGGACGGCGCTCATGCCCTTGTTTTTCAGCAGCTCCCGCACCTCCTGCCGCGTCTCCTGCCGCAGCAGGGCGTCGAGGTTGGAAAAGGGCTCGTCGAGCAGGATGAGGTCCGGCTCCGGAGCCAGGGTGCGCGCGAGGGCCACCCGCTGCTGCTGCCCACCCGAAAGGTGCTGGGGCTGGCGGTCCTCAAAGCCGTCGAGCCCTACCATCTCCAGGGCCTCCTGCGTCCGGGCGTCCCGCTCGGCCTGCGAGGCCCCATTAAGCCCAAACGCCACATTTTCGAAGACCGTCAGGTGCGGGAAAAGGGCGTAGTTCTGAAAGACAATGCCGATCTTCCGCCCCTCCGGCGATACGTGCACGCCGGGCCCCGAGAGGCTCCGGCTCCGTACTTCAATCGTGCCGCCCGAAACGCGCTCGAAGCCGGCGATGCAGCGAAGGGTCGTCGTCTTGCCGCAGCCGCTCGGGCCCAGGATCGCAAAAATCTCCCCGTCGCCCACGTCGAACGACACGTCGTGCACGACGGGCGGCGCGTCCCGCTCGTAGCGCTTGGTCAGCGAATCCACGCGAAGGATCGGGCTCATAATTCGCGGCGGCCGCGGTCGGGAAAAGACGAGTCGTGGGTGCGGTAGATGTAATCGCTCGGGGGGCGACGCGTTCGCACTTCACCGCTTCTCAGTGCTGCTCGCGCACCAGCAACAGCCACACGAACGCCCCAGACACGGCCATGATGGCGAGGGCGTAGGGCGCGGCCTCGGCAAACATCGCCGCCTCTGCGTGGCTCCACACCTTGAGCGCCAGCGTCCGAAACCCGACCGGCGACAGCAGAAAGGTGATGGGCAGCTCTTTCATGGCCGAGAGGAAGACGAGCGCCATGCTCACGAGGATCCCCGTGCGGAGCTGCGGCAGCGTCGCCTCCACGAACGCCTGGAGCGGCGACCGTCCCAGCGAGCGCGCTGCCTCCTCCATCTGGGGCGGGGCCTGATAGAGCGCCGTGCGGATGGGGCCGACGGCCTCGGCCAGAAAGTGCAGCGCGTAGGCCACGATGAGCAGGGCGAGCGTCTGGTACAACGGCGCGGCCACGCCCAGCGTAAAGAAGATGAACGCCAGGGCAAAGGCCAGGGGCGGCGTCGCGTATCCGAAGTAGGCGAGCCGCTCCAGCGCCCGCGTACCGCGGGAGGGGCGGCGCACGCCCAGGTACGCCACCGGAAGCGCGAGCCCGGCCGCCAGCAGCGCCGCGGGCACCGACGCCGACACTGAGCCCCACAGCGCCTCGCCCATCGCGCTCCACGGAATCGCCAGGTCGCCCATCCAGTAGCCGACGGTTCCCACCGGGACCCCCACCGACGCGATGGCCACGCCCCCCACAAACAGGTACGCCGGCCACTTCCACGGCCCGAGCCGAAGGCGCGACGGCTGGCGACTGGTCCCACTGCCCGTGCGGTGGAGCAGCAGCCCCTTCAGCAGCCGAGCCTCCAGGAACAGCACCGCAATCGTGAGGGCCAGCAGCATTAGCGCCAGGCACGCCGCGTAGATGCGGTCGTAGGCGGCCGTGTACTGCAGGTAGAGCGCGTAGCTGAAGGTCTCGAACCGCATTAGCGACACGACACCGAAGTCGCCCAGCACGTGGAGCCCCACGAGCAGCCCGCCCGCCAGAAACCCCGGCCGCAACTGCGGCAACACGACGTTCCAAAGCACCTCCCACCGGCTGTAGCCGAGCGCCCGGGCCGACTCTTCAAGCGCCGGATCCAGATCGAGGAGCGCCGTGCGCAAGTTGAGAAACAGATACGGAAACAGGTACAGGGAGAGCGCCAGAAGCGCCCCGGTGTATCCGCTGAGGCGGGGAATCGTGACGCCGATCCCCTGGGCCAGCGTGCCGTACGACCCCGTCGTGGCCAGCAGCACGTACGCCATCACGTACCCCGGCACCGCCAGGGGCAGCACCCCGCACAGCGTCACGAACCGGCGCCCCGGCAGATTCGTGCGCGCCGTGAGCCACGCCATCGGGAAGGCGATGACGCTCGTGCACGCGAGCACCCCGGCGGTAAGCGTGACGGTATTCCAGAGCAGTCGCAGCGTGCGCGTCCGCAGCACCAGATCCGCCAACTGGGCCGGCTCGGCCTGCAGCGCCCGGAGCACGAGGTAGATGACGGGAATCAAAACGCCCACGGCCACAAACAGAGCCGGGGCCCACAGATACCATTCCCGTACACTCGTCCCCATCGACCACGGGCGAGCCCACGAAGCCTCCATCGGCTCCGTCGCTCGCCCGCGCGTCTTCGTGTCGGTCGAATGTTCGTGCTGTCGCTCAACCACAGACGGGATCGACTTCCATCTCGGGGAACGCCGCCCACCCCCGGTGCCCCCCACCGATCAACCACTCAGCGGGTGGGCCTGGAGCGGCGCAGCGGGCCTACAGGACCCCCTCGTCCCGAAGCATCTGGAGCGTGGCGTCGAGGTCCGACAGGCGCTCAAAGTCGAACGTCGGGCTCAGCGGCAGGACCTCCTCCACGGGGGTCATGTACTCGGGCACCTGCACGCCCTCCACCACCGGGTACTCGTTGACCTGCGTGGCCGCCAGCCGCTGGGCGGTCTCCGACCACAGGAATCGAATGAAGCGTTTCGCGTCCTCGGGCTGGTCGCTGGTCGTCAGTTCACCCACGCCGGTTACGAGGGCGAGATTCCCCACGTCCCCGTCTGCAAAGTGGTAGGTCTCCACGGGAGACTGCGGCGAGGGCCCCTCTTCTTCCTCTTCGTGCTCCTCCTCTTCTTCGCCCTCTTCCTCCTCGTACTCGCCTTCGGCTCCGCCGTACTTCAGGCGCAGCACGTAATAGTGGTTGGTGAGGGCCACGTCAATTTCTCCGGCTGCCAGCGCCCGAATCATGGGCGTGTTGGAGGAATAGGCCTTCGGGTTCAGGTCCTGCATCCCATTCAACCACGTGCGAGTCGTGTCCGGCCCGTGAAGCACACGCATGGCCGTCACGAAGTCCTGAAAGCTGGAGTAGGGGGGCGTCCACCCCACGCGGCCCTCAAACTGATCGAGGTCGGGCAGGTCGAGGACAGAACTGGGGAGGTCGTCCGGATCCACACGATCGGAGTTATAGGCCAGCACGCGGAACCGAGACGTTACGGGGGCCCACTGGCCGTTTTCGGGCACAAACGAGCCCGGAATGGAGAGGAGCGAGTCGGGGAGGGTGGTGAGCATCCCCGCATTGCGGGCCTGGGTAAGTGCGCCGGTCGTGTTGGCCCAAAAGACATCGGCCGGACTCTGGTCACCTTCCTCGCGCAGGGCCGACAGCAACTGGGCGTCGGTTCCGTACCGTACGCTCACGGGAATGTCGGTTTGCTGCTCAAACTGCGCCACCAGCGAGTCGACGAGGGCCTCGTTCCGGCCGTTGTACACAACGAGTTCGTCCGAGTC
>CAYLMT010000181.1:0-3851 GCA_964384855.1 uncultured Salinivenus sp. | reverse complement strand
CCGACTGGAGAAGGCTGTCGAGTTGCTTCTCGATCTGCTTCTGCTGGCGGGAGTGCTGGTTCTTTTGTGGACTCAAAACGATCTGGCCTCGATAGTTGGTTTCGACTTTGTAAGGGAGGTCACGGAGGGTTGGATCCGCAACAATCTCCTGCCACCGCTCCTGGTGCGTCTCCGCGCGAGTTTTGGTTGTGGGCATTACATTCAGGGCAGCTTTTGGAATAGCGACGAATACGGAAACAAACAGTGAAGACGGAGGATCCAGGGGTACATGTTTGAAGTATGTGTGCTGATTTGTATTGTGGTGGGGCATCGATCCTCTGCTGCATCCAGTACTTCTCCTCACCGTGCCCAGTCCACCACTGTTCAGCGCCGACGCTTCTACAAATCGTTCTCTCGGAGCCGAGTCCGCGGTCGTCGTAACGGCCGCGCGCCCGGTCCAACGCGCCCCGAGCCTGCGCCAGCCGTTTTTCCTCTCCCGGATCGAGGCCGGGTTTCCGTCGCCCGCCTCCGACTACGTCGAAACGGAGCTCGACCTGGCCGAGCACCTGATCGAGCACGAGGCCGCGACCTACTACCTGCGGGTATCGGGCACCTCCATGACGGAGGCCGGCATCCACGACGGGGACATCCTGGTGGTCGACCGGGCCGTGGAGGCGGCGGACGGGGACATCGTGGTGGCCGCGCTCGACACCGAGCTGACCGTCAAGCGGCTCCGAGTGCGCGACGGGCGGGCCTGCCTCGTCCCCGAGAGTAGGCAGCACGACCCCATTCCGATCCAGGACGGACAGGAGCTCCTGGTATGGGGCGTCGTGCAGCACGTGATTCACGAGGTGTCGTGACGCCGTCCCCGGAATCGCGCTGCGTTGCACTTCCTGCACTGCTGCCTTGTGCCCATGGATTCCGTCATTGCCCTCATCGATTGCCAGGCCTTCTACGTCAGCTGTGAACGTGTCTTCGATCCCGCACTTCGAGAACACCCCACCGTCGTATTGTCGAACAACGACGGCTGCATCATTGCTCGTTCGTCAGAGGTAAAGGCGGCGGGCGTGCCGATGGGCGCGCCGGTGTTCAAGTGGCGCGACGAACTGGAGGCGATGAACGCGGCGATTCGGTCGAGCAACTACGCGCTCTATGCCGACATGAGCCGTCGCGTGACGACCGTGCTCGAGACGATGTGCATCGACCTGGAGCGGTATTCCATCGACGAGTGCTTCGTGACGCTGCCCGCTCTCGACCGCGACAGCCTTCGGGCATTGGGGGAGCGCATCCGCCGTCGCGTGCGGGATTGGGTGGGCCTGCCCGTGCGCGTGTCGATCGGGACGACCAAGACGCTGGCCAAGGTTGCCGACGAGAAGGCCAAGGCCGACAAGCGGGCGGGCGACGGCACGGGCGTCTACGTGTGCCCGCCGGGGCCGGACCTCGAGGCACTGCTCTCCCGCACCGACGTGGGCGACGTGTGGGGCATTGGCCCTGGCTACGAGGAGACGCTCCACGAGCACGGGGTCACCACGGCGGCGGAGTTTCGGGCCCTGCCGGATGCGTGGATCCGCTCGAAGATGACGGTCGTGGGACTGCGGCTCGCCCGCGAGCTGCGAGGGCGGCAGTGCCTCGACCTGGACCTCGTGGGCCCGGATCGCAAATCCCTCGTGCGGTCGCGCTCGTTCGGGTCGCCCGTAGAGGCGAAGGCGGACCTCCGGCAGGCCCTCGCCAAGCACGCGCAGCGGGCCGCCGAGAAGCTGCGCGAGGAGGACCTGGTGGCTCGGGGGATCGGCGTGTTTATCTCCACCAAGACGCACGGGGCGCCGCCCCACTACACAAACGAGGCTCAGGCCACGCTCGAGGAGCACACCGCGGCGGCCCCGCCCTTCGTCCGATCGTCCCGGCAGCTTCTGGAGGCAGTCTATCGGGCGGGACCCGTCTACCGGAAGGCGGGGGTGACACTGTACGCCATCCGACCCCGGCGGCCCCATCAAGGCAGTCTGTTCGGCCGCTCCGTCCAGAGCGACGAGGCCCTCATGGCGGCCGTGGATCAGATCAACCGCACGATGGGTCGGGGCACCGTTGGGGTCGCGGCGGCGAGGCTGCCGGGCAACCGCGACTGGACCATGGCGCGCGACAACGCCTCCCAGCGCTACACCACCCGGTGGGACGAACTGCCGGTGGCGACGGCGTAGGGACGCGGTGCAACCATATGGTGTATGGGGCTGTCTCCCGCAAACGGGCGGGGCATCCTCATTCGTTTCCGTCATTGGTCCCCTGCTTCTATGCTCCGCAGATGTGTCCCTGCGTGTGGCTCGAGCCCGAGTGTGTTCGCGATCCTGGTTCTTCTTGTGGGGTGGGCACCACCGGTCATGGCCCAGGACCGCCCTACGCCCGGCCGGGCCGGCGAGGACGCCACTGAGATTGTACTGCTCGGCACGAGCCACTTTGCCGGCAGCCCCACCGATGAGTACACCACCGAGGCCGAAGACATTCTTTCAGTGCGTCGCCAGCGCGAATTGGACTCGGTGGCCACGGCCATTGCTCACTTCGCCCCAGACCAGTTCTACGTGGAGCGCACACCCGACCAGCAGGCCCGCCTCGACTCGCTGTATCGGGCCTATCGCACCGGGGACTACGACCCCACGGCTGCAGGGGACCGAAACGAGGTCTACCAACTTGCCTTTCGCGCCGGGGACCGGAGCGGATTGGAGCGACTGGGGGCCGTAGACGCCGAGGGCGTGTGGCTGGGAGATCGGGCGCACGCCGTGGCCGAGAAGCACACGCCCGAAGTACTGCGCGCCTACCGGACCTATGCCCAGCGGGTCGTCGGGCAGATGCCCGAGATCCGTGCCCAACATACACTCGGCGAGTGGCTCACCATCATGAACACCGACAGCTCGCTGTACAAGAACCACAAGGCGTACGTCTACTACTACGCCCGCATGGGCAGCTTCGACGACACTGGCAGGGAGACGAAGTGGGAAGGCGACCTGGACGGGCAAACGGTTGCCGTCGCGGGCGACTTTGGCGGTTATCCGATCGAGCGGGGCACGGGCATCCTAGAAAGCATGGGCGCCCGGGTGACGGACGCGGTCGATGACGACACCGACTACCTCATTCGGGGGAAAGGGGCGGACGCGGCGGTGCAACGGGCCGAGGCAATCGGGGCCGAAGTGCTTTCTCCCAAGGAGGCTCAGGCAATGATTTTTCGGAAGGGACGGCTCTGGGTCGGCTTCCCAGACCACCACATTGGAGCCGATCTCGTGGGGGAATGGTACAAGCGCAACCTCCGCATCTACGCCAACATCTGGCGGACCACCCGGGCCGAGAGCGACCGTGTGATGCTGCTCATGGGCCAAGGTCACATCTGGTCGCTGCGGCAGTTCTTCCGCGAGAATCCGGACTTCGAGGTCGTGCCCGTGCGCGAGGTGCTGTAGCGGCGAAGACGTCCGGTCGGCTGGGCGGATTCCATCAGGCGTTCCGGGGCCGCGCGGGGCGAAACCGCGAGAAGGCCTGGGAACGAGGGGATGGTGACGGTCCGTTGCCGCTTGGCCGGGGGAGTTTCCGCCCGACGCCCCCGTCCTTTTGTGCAGACAGACACCGTCCGTGGTCAACAACTACTACACCCTCCGCGCCCTCGTTCGCGAATGGCACTCCGACTTGGAGGGCACGACGGTCCGTGATGTTTACTCGCAGACCAAGAACGAGCTGACCGTCGCGCTGAGCGGGACCGAACAGGACTGGATGGTTCGCGGCTCGGTGCAGCGGCCGTTTCTGTATCTCTTCCGCCGCCCGGGCTACCACAAGGCGCGGCGCAATGTAGCAACTCTCTTTGAGGGCGCCATCGGGCAGACGGTGACGGAGGTATC
>CAYLMT010000180.1:0-3862 GCA_964384855.1 uncultured Salinivenus sp. | reverse complement strand
CGCAACGGGATCGCCTGGGCTTCTCGAAGGCCGAAATGGCGGAGGCGCGCTTCCAAGAGATGCAGGACGTGGCGACCACCCTGGACCTAAGTTCCCTGACCGTCCTGGAATACCCGGACGGGCGGCTTGCCGAGCTCAACCCGCTGGTGCTAGAGAGTGAAATTACCTCCCACATCCACGCCCACGAACCGGATGTGATCGTCACGTACCCGGTCCATGGCGTTAGTGGACACCCCGATCACCTCGTCACCCACGCCGTCGTAAAACGCGTGGTGTGTGCCCTTCGCAAGGACGGGGTGACCGTTCCCCGTCGGCTCGCGTTTTATACGCTTCCCCCCGCCCCCGACGACGCCGACCGACCGGCCCACCTTTCGCACTCGCCGCCGGATCTCATTGACTGCCAGCTCCCGGTTCAGGACGAGGACCTGGAGACCGGGCGTGAGGCCCTTTACTGCTACGAGACGTACCGCCCCGTCATCGAGGAGCACCGCCCCCTCGACGCCATCGGCGACCACATCTCATTCGAGCTGTTCGCGGAGACCCACGATCCCCCGCTGTCCTCACTCCTCGACCACCTGCCGACCTACGACGAGGGAGCCGGCCTTCCCAGTCCCCCGTGAGCCCCCGGAGCGGTTTTCGGTTTGGTAACGCCACGTTCCCCAAACCCAGGAACGTGGGGCTGGGGCGTGAAAGTACGACTTGATCCGGCACCCTCCCGCGCTCCCGACAGCCCTACTCCTCCCGTGTCGTTCGTTCCGCGTCTTCCCCCGTTCGTCAGTCGCCTGGGCCTCAAAATTGGAGGCACGGCGGGCGTCGTCGCGGGAGTCGGTGCGACCTTCGTGTCGAGCATATCGGTCGGGCCCGCCGCGCTCCTCGGACTGGGCACCGCCGTCTCGGTCTACGCCGGGTGCCACCTGTGGCTTCACCGCCGCCTTCGCCACCTCCAGTCCATCCTGCACCAGATTCGCACCCACGACTTTGAGGTCGAGACGCCTCCCTCTAACCCCCACGGCGACGAGCTCAGCACGCTCCTCTGGGAGGTGTACCGCACCGGCCAGAGCCTGGAGACCGAAATCCAGGAACTGAAGGAAATGGAAAGCTACCGGCGCGAGTTTATCGGGAACGTGTCCCACGAGCTCAAGACGCCAATCTTTTCCGTCCAGGGCTTCGCCGAAACCCTGCTCGACGGAGCCCTCGACGACGAATCGGTGAACCGCACCTTCCTCGAAAAAATCCTCCACCACGCCAACCGCCTCGACAACCTGGCCCGCGACCTCTCGACCATTACCAAAATCGAGACGGACGAGCTGGACATGTCGAACGAGGCGTTCGAGGTGACGGAGTTGTTCGATGCCGCCATCGAGTCGGTCGAAATTCGGGCCGAAGAGATGGGCATCGTACCTCAGCAGGAGGTCGCTCCGAACCTTCCCCGGGTCTACGGTGACTTCGACCGTCTCCGCCGCGTCCTCGTCAACCTGGTGGACAACGCCATCAAGTATAACGAAGAGGGCGGCACCGTGCGGCTGGAGGCGGAGGTTCAGCACGACGAGGTAGAGATTCGGGTCGTGGACGACGGAATTGGCATCTCACCGGACCACCTCCCCCGCCTTACCGAACGGTTCTACCGGGTGGACAAGAGTCGGTCCCGCAACCAAGGGGGAACCGGTCTGGGCCTCGCCATCGTGAAGCACATCCTGGGCGCCCACGATCGCGAACTCCACGTCGAGAGCACGCCCGGGGAGGGCTCCACGTTCATGTTCACGCTGCCAACCTCGCCCCAACCCAGCCTGCAGCCGGCCTGACCCACCTGTATCGTCCCGGAGGTCGAATGCGTTTGCTCGGTTGTATTCTCCCAGGCCCCTCCCGCATTCTCGAATCCGCATGTCCCTATGTCCTCGTCTCCCACCGTCAACCGACTGCCTGACCTGGAGGCTCTGAGCCAGGCGGCGGCCCGCGACTTGACGACTGACATTCGAGAGACCCTGCGCACACAAGACCATTACACCCTCGCCCTAGCGGGTGGCAGCACGCCGCGGCGCCTCTACGAGCTCCTCGCAAGGGAGACGGAAGGACCACTTCCCTGGTCCCAGATCCACCTGTTTTGGGGCGACGAACGGTTCGTGCCTCCCGACCATCCGAAGAGCAACGCACATATGGCGGCCGAGGCGCTCATTGATTCCATTCCCATTCCGACCGACCAGGTGCACCCGATGCCGACCCACATGGAGTCCCCCGACGAGGCCGCCGCGGCCTATACGGAGACGCTCCAGCAGTATTTTTCCGACCGCTCCGCCACATTCGACACCGTCCTCCTCGGCCTCGGAGCCGACGGACACACGGCCTCCCTCTTTCCCGAAACCGGCACGCCCGAACAGCGCCGCACCGATGCGGCATGGGTCCGCCCCGTGACCGCCCCGCCTCGGCACGAGATCTCCAGCCGTCTTACGTGCACCCTTCCGACGCTCAATGGCGCACGGCGGGCCGTTTTTCTCGCGGCCGGAGAAGAGAAACGAGACGCCCTCACCCAAGTGCTCGACCGCGCCGATTCCTCACTCCCGGCCGCCCAAATTCACCCTCGTGACGCCCTGCTCTGGTACGTGGACGCTGCGGCCCGCCCCCATCCCTCGGAATAGACAGACGACACGCGAAGACCCCATTTCAACAACTTCTCAGGTCCGAGGGTCTCGTCAGTGGCCCTCTCACCGTATTGTATCCCGGGATGGAGTCTCATTGCCTCTGAAAAGAAACTGCAAACCTTCGGTGTACCCGGTTTGAATAAATTAGGGATGCTTGTACATTTGGAACGGACATAGCGGTATCTTCCTGTCGACTTTCGGTTCCTCCACTCCCCCCACCATGGAGAACCCTATTGACCGCACGATCCGGCTGATGGCCGTTGCTGCGGGCGTTGTGAGTCTTCTCGTCTATGTAGTTTTTCAGTTCGTCTGAGCCGTATATTTTTGGCTCGCCTGGATTCGCTCTCGAGGGCACGTATGGTTTTTGTGCAAACCGCACAGGAGCATGAACCTGCGCTCGATGGCCTCGTTAAGGTTGCCGTCTTTTTTGCTCCGTTCCCCGTTCTCTTTACGAGTTCACGCTCCCGTTTATGGCGGACCTGATTGTCGTCGGCGACCGCGTTCTCATCGAGCCGCAGACTGGCGAAGACAAGACGGACACCGGCCTCGTGCTCCCTGCGTCTGTGTCGCAACAAGGGGACGTGCTCAGCGGTCGGGTCGTGAAAACCGGCCCGGGCTACCTGACCCAAAATCCCGAGTACAGTGAGAGCGAGACCTGGAAGGAATCCGAAACGCCCGTCCGGTACCTGCCCCTCCAGGCCGAACCGGGAGATTTTGCCTTCTTCATGGGCAACGAGGCGATTGACCTCCGTTACGAGGAGACGAACTACATGATCGTCCACCACAATGCCATTCTGGCCCTCGTGCGCGGCGACGAGACCCCCGAGGAAGAGCCGTCGGACACGACGATTGAGGACCTAGAAGACCTCTGGGACGAGGACGAGTAAGTCCCGCGGGCCGTCGAGACATCGGTGAGAGTCTTCACGCGCGCTCCCACCACGAGCGGTCGTCCTCGATTCGCTCCGGCACTGGCTCCCGCTCGTTGGACGACTCCGTTCGGGGTCGCGGCGTCGGGTCGGGCGGGCCCTCCGTCCGATCCGGCAGTGTGTCGAGCCGGAGGAGGTAGCGCACGAATCGGCCGACGGTGAGAACGGGCATCTCATTGAGCCGCTCCTCGATGCGCTCGCGCTCCGTCCGCTGCGTCTGAACTTTCTCGCGGGTGCGGGCCAGCTGGTCGTCGAGGTCGTCAATCCGGTGCTCCACGTAGCGCTGGAGACGCCGCTCCT
>CAYLMT010000179.1:0-3863 GCA_964384855.1 uncultured Salinivenus sp. | reverse complement strand
AGGCTCTTCATTAGCGACTCGAAGCCGCGCTTGCGAACGACGGTCTGAAACGAGCGTTCGTATCCTTCCACCGTGCTGACGCCGTCGATGATGATGTCCTCGGCCCGCCACTCGCCTTCACGCTGCTCCAGTACGTACTCGACGGGCGTCGTTCGGCCTTCGTACTTCGTTCGGGTGCGCACGAAGGCACTGTCGCCATGTACGTCAATCTGGTCGTAGGTGACCTCCGAATTGTACACCCCGAGGTCGCTCATGGACTGCGCGCGCACCACCTCGCGGAAGACGCTGACGAACTCCTCCCGCTGTTCGGCACTGAGGTCGTCCCAGTGCGGCCCAAGGGCTCGCTGACCCATGACCCGAAAGTCAATGACGCCGTTGATCAGCTCCTTCAGCTGTGCGCGTTGCTCGGCGGTGTAGTCGTCCGTTTCGCCGAGGATGGACTTGATTTGCTGGTCCCGCTGCTCCAGCATTTGCCGAATTTCGGCTGCTGTGGCGCTTTCGCCCTGTCCCCATGCTGGAGAGACGCCCCCGCTTAGAAGTAGAAGTGCGGCGAGGACGGCAGAAAGATGCAGACGAAGACGAGTCATCGGAGTGGCGTGAATGATGAGTAGAACTGTTCGGCGGAGGCCCAACGGCCCTCGTAGCGTCGGACGATCGCGCGTTTCCCGCAGGGGGTTGTCGTGGGGCGTGCACGGTGATCCGGTCCCGACTACTCCTGGGCTTCCGTCGTATCAAGAAGCGTACCGCTCCGGGCCCGGTCAGCGAGCGTACCGGTGGCGCGCAGGAGGTTGAGCACGGCGACGTTGTACTGCTTTACTGCCTGGAGGTACTGTGCCCGCGCCTCCAAATCCGCGCGAACGGCCTTTATAAGATCCTCCGTGTCGCCGAGGTCGAGGTCGAAGTTCACCTGCTCGGTCCGGAGCCACTCGCCGGCGATGGTGGTCGAGCGGTCACGAGACTCGACCGCCGCCTTGGCCGTGAGGAGCGAGCGGTAGGCCTCCTCCACCTCGAAGCGCACCAGCTGCTCGGCCGCGGTGCGTTGGTACTGCACTGCGTTGAGCTCGGCCTCCGCCTGCTCCACCTGAGCGCGCGTCTGCCCGAAGTTGAGATTCTGCTGGATGCCAATTCCGGTGCGCGTGCCCGTACCCATGAACGAGTCGCCCACGAAGGCATTGTCGGGGTTGGGTCGTTCCGGCAGCGTGATGCTCTGCGATAGGGTGGCCTGTACGCCGATCTGGGGATAGTAGTCGGACCGTGCTACGTCCACGAGCGCACGGCGCGCCTTTACCCCGGCCTCGGCCTGCTCCACCTCCGGGCGATTCTGAAGCGCCCGCCCGATGTAGTAGTCGAGCGAGTCGGGATGGACGGAGAACGAGAGGGGCTGTAGCTCATCGGCCACCGGCTCCACCCGCACCCGATCCGACAGAAACAATTGGCGCCGCAGGGCCGAACGGGCCGTCTTCTGATTCTGCTCGATCTCAGCGATGCGGCGCTTGGTTTCCTCCTCGGTCAGGCGCGTCTGGAAGAGGTCGGCCTGGCTCACGCTCTCGTCTCCCTCGTCGAGCAGGCGATTAATCTCCTGCTTCGCCCGGTCGATGACCTCCTGAGTGCGATCGGCGAGCTGGTCGAGGGCCTCCGTGAGCAACAAGTTGAAATAGGTCTCGCCCGCCCGGACGGCTACCTCCAGGGCTTTCTGTTCCACGCGGGCGGCCTCCACGTCCACCCCGTGCCGGGCCGCCTCGATGGAGCCCGAGAGCTCCCCCCACGTCCAGAGGGGCTGCTCCACCGCAATCTCGAACCGACTGAACGGACGTAGCGCGCCGGGAGACCAGTCGTTGGTGACCCCCGGGTGCAGGTACAGTTCGTCGTAGGTGGTACCGGGCGGGACGGTGTCCAACCCGTCCAGCCCCGGCGCAAACGAGTGCGCCGTACTCAGCGAGACATCGGTGAGAAACCGGTTGGCCCGAGCCTCCTCGCTTCGGGCCGTGGCAAACTGCTGCTGGGCCCGGCGTTGGTCGACCTCCGGACTCTCCTCCAGGGTGCGGATCATGGCCTCCGTGAGGTCCACTTCCACCGTGTCCATAGGCGCAGGAGGACCAGACTGAGAAGCGGCGGGCCCGGCCCCGAACAAGATCACAACGAGGGTGACAGCCCCGAGCACACGAGCAACGGAGGACACGGTCATTCCGAAGAGACCAGGGTTACGAGTGGGAGAACACCGAGCATGAAGACATCCTTCTCTAACGACAGCGGAGCCGCCTGTCGCCGGCCGAAGGTAACGCTCCCACACCGCCTCGGCACATGCGGGACCGTCCGGCGTAGGAGGGAAAACCCCCATCCCTCCCCAATTATTGCCCACCGTCCCCATGTCTGCAAGCGACGGGCCCCGTCCCCTCGGAGAAGTGCTCAAGGAGGTCATCGACGAGCTTGGGATCGAGGAGGAGGTCGACGAGGCCCGCGTCGTCGAAACGTGGGCCGGCCTGGCAGGCGAAAAGATCAACAGCGTAACCGAGTCGGCCTGGATGAAGGGCTCGACACTGTACGTGAAAATCACGTCGGCCGCCTGGCGCCAAGAGCTGCACATGAACCGGCGCAAGTGGCGCGAGCGCCTCAACGGCGCGCTCGACGCGGAACTGGTCGACGAGATCGTCTTTCGCTGAGGACTCCGGACGCCGCAGCCGCTACTCGTCGTAGGCGCGGAGGGCGAGGGAGGTATTGTGCCCGCCGAACCCGAAGGCGTTGGACAGGGCCACGCTCACGGGTCGCTCTTCTGCCTCGTTGAAGGTGTAGTCCAGGTCACACGCCGGGTCGGCCTCCTCAAAGTTGATTGTCGGCGGCACCACGTCGTGCCGGAGGGCCTGGATGGTGGCGATGGCCTCGATGGCGCCCGCCGCCCCGAGCAGGTGGCCCGTCATGCTCTTCGTGGAGGAGACGTTGAGGTCGTACGCGTCGTCGCCGAACACCTTCTTGAGTGCCTTCGTCTCGGCCTCGTCGCCAAGGGGCGTGGAGGTGCCGTGAGCGTTGATGTAGTCAACGTCCGTCGGCTCGAGGCCGGCGTTATCGAGTACACGGTCGAGTGCGAGGCACACGCCGCCACCCTCCGGGTCGGGCGCCGTTAGGTGGTGCGCGTCGGCGGACATGCCAATGCCGACAATTTCCGCGTAGATGTTGGCGCCACGAGCCTTGGCCCGCTCCAGGTCCTCGATAAAGAGCGCACCAGCCCCCTCCCCCATCACAAAACCATCACGCTGGGCGTCGAACGGACGCGAGGCCCGAGCCGGGTCGTCGTTGCGCGTCGACAGGGCTCGCATGCTTGCAAATCCCGCGATGCCGAGCCGCGTCACGCAGGCGTCGGTGCCACCGCAGAGGGCCGCGTCCATGTCGCCCTCCCGAATCAAGCGGTAGGCGTCGCCGATGTTGTGATTGCCCGTGGCGCACGCCGAGACCATCGCGTGGTTGGGGCCCCGAAAGCCGTGGGCCATTGCGATTTGACCGGCCGCAATGTCGGGAATCAGCGTCGGGATGAAGAAGGGCGACGTGCGTTTCTCACCCCCCTCAATAAATTCTTCGGTCTGGTCCCGAAAGGTTTTAATGCCTCCAATGCCGGTGCCGTAGATCACCCCGATGCGGTCTTTTTCCTCCTGGGACATCGCGTCGGGGTCGAGGCCGGCGTCCTCCACGGCCTGCCCGGCCGTGACGAGGGCGTACTGACTAAACGGATCGACGCGCCGGGCCTGCTTCGCGGGGAGGTAGTCCTCTGCGTCGAAGCCGTCGAGTTCGCAGGCAAAGGTCACCCGGAGGCCCTCCGGATCAAACGACTCGATCGTGTCGGCGCCGCTCTCCCCCGCCACGAGCCCCTCCCA
>CAYLMT010000178.1:0-3931 GCA_964384855.1 uncultured Salinivenus sp. | reverse complement strand
AGCAGTCCCCTCGTAAGGGACAGGTCACCGGTTCGAGTCCGGTCGTTGGCTCTTCACCGCCCATTCGACCTTCCGTTGAAGCCCCGTTCTGCCCGGCGGGGCTTTTTCTATTTTGGGACAACCCTCAGTGCTGACAAACTAGGAGTGGGAGCGAACCCACTGGTCGCCCGCCTTCGTGCACCGAACGTGGCGCCCGGATACGTGCACGAGGTCGTGCCGGCTGAGGCGTTGCACGGCCTCCTGGACCGCCCGCGGCCCCGCCCCCACTGCCTGGGCGAGGTCGTAGAGGTCGGCGGTATCCTCGGCCTGCACTGCCCGGAGCACGGCGGCCTCCGTGTCGGAGAGGTCGGGGGAAGACATCAGGGCTCGGGGGCAATTCGACAGTCGCTATTCTTCCTCGTCCGAGAAAGAGGCATTCGGGTCGGACGAGCTCCCGGGACCCACACCAGGGACGTCCATGTCGCCCCGAATCCAGTCGAGCGCCTCCTCCTGATCGGCCGCGTCGTAGGTTTGAATCGTCGACATCGGAAAGAGTATCTCAACCTTCTCCAGCCAAGTCTCCCACAAGTCATCACCCACGATGGCCACCTTGTCGACGTCGTTCAGGTGGCGGATGTCGAACGCAAGCTCCTCCCATTGCTCCTCAGGGGTCCAATCGTCTACGTCTTCCATTACGATCAGCACGCGTGTCGTGATGGAGGCCTCGAACTGGTCTTCGAGCACCGACACGAACGCCTCGTAGTCGTCCTCCGTCAGCGTGTCGCTCAGCTTGATGCCGACGAGGTTGGGGTCGGGAAGGTCGAGAAAGTCGTGCATAGGCGATCGGTGGCATAAGTGAGCAGTCGACGAGTGGTCGGACCACACGGGCCCGACGTGGCACATCGGCGTACGACGGGCACGACGGACTGTTCGAGGACACTTGCAAAATCTCGGGTCTCTTTCTGGGCGGGCATGCGAGATGAGTCGCAGGGTTGAAAAGCAACAGCGGGCGGTCCATTTTAGAACGCACGCTGACCGTGCACTCGACCGGTACCGCCGATGTCCGCTTCCCAGTCCCGCACGGCCGCCGACGTTCAGACCCTGTTCCAGTACACCCGCTGGGCCAATGCCCGAATGCTCAAGGCGCTGCAAGCGGCCGACGTCGTGCCGGCGCGGGCCGTGGAACTGTTCAGTCACCTCCTCCGCGCCCAGGATGTGTGGTACGGGCGGGTGGAGGACACGGCCCACGCGGACCTGGACCTCTGGGTCGACGAGGATCTGGGGGCCTGCGCCGAGCGGGCGGAGGCCAGTGCCGCCCGCTGGCAGACCGTACTGGAGGATCGGCCCGCGAACGCCTTCGACAAGCCCATTGTGTACACCAATTCCAAAGGCACTCGCTTCGAGACCCCTCTCCGGGACATCTGTCGTCACGTCGTGAATCACGGCACACACCACCGCGCGCAGATTGCGCTCCTGCTCCGCGAGGTCGACATTGCCCCACCTCCTACGGATTACATCTACTTCGTCCGCGACGCATAATCAGTGCGTTCGTTTGCCCCGCCTCAGAGATCCCCTGTCGTTTTGTGACTCCATCCATGCCACCAATGATTCGCGCAGTTGTATTTGGAAGCCTCGTGCTCGTTGGGGCGCTGCTCGCGCTGGGCTGCCAGTCCGGGTCCGACGCGTCATCGGCCACGTCATCGTCCCCCGAAGTCGGCACGCGGCTGAACGCACCGGCGCCTGCCGAGAGCGGGCAGCCGCATCTCCACGCTGGCGAGAACGGGACCGTATGGATGAGTTGGGTCGAGTCAACCGGGGAGGACGAGCACGCCCTCCGGTACGCCACCGTCGACGACACGAGTTGGACGGAGCCGCACACGGTGGCGCGTGGGGCTGACTGGTTCGTAAACTGGGCCGACGTGCCTTCGCTTCGACCCCTTCCCAGCGGTCGCCTCGCCGCGCATTATCTTCAGAGCAACGGCCCTGGCCCGCTCGCCTACGCGGTGCGCATCGTGCAGACCGACGGAGCGGGCACGTGGCAGTCGGCCGTCACGCCGCACGATGACGGTACGGAGACGGAGCATGGCTTCGTCTCCCTCTTGCCGTGGCCGGAGGACCGACTTCTGGCCGTGTGGCTCGACGGGCGCAAGATGGAGGATCGTGACGGACACGGGGGGGAGATGACGCTCCGCGGGGCCGTCCTGGATTCTACCGGGACGGTGACGCAGCGGGCGCTGCTGGACGACCGGACCTGTGAGTGTTGTCCCACCACGGCGGTGCGGACAGACGGCGAGGCGCTCGTGGCGTATCGGGACCGATCCGACAAAGAGATTCGCAACATCCAACTCGTGCGATTCGATGGACAGTCATGGTCCGAGCCCACGCTCCTCCACGACGACGGGTGGCGGATCGAGGGGTGTCCGGTCAATGGGCCCGCCCTGGCGGCGGAGGGCGATCGGGTGGCCGCCGCGTGGTACACGGCCCCGGAGGGTGTGCCGCGCGTCAAGGTGGCGTTTTCGACGGACGGTGGGCAGCAGTTCAGTGAGCCCATCGTGGTGGCCGAAGGGACACCGACGGGGCGTGTAGACGTGGTATGGCTGGAGGACGGGCACGCCGCCGTGAGCTGGCTAGGCAAGGCCAACGGCGCGGCGGCACTCCGAGTCCGGGCCGTAGACCCTGGGGAGACGGCCGGGACTTCGGTCGTGATGGCCCAGCTTTCGTCGGCCTCGCGGGGCGTGGGCATGCCGCGCCTCGTGCGGAACGGGCAACACCTCTACGCGGCGTGGACGAGTCCGGAGGACGGAGTGCAGGCGGGACGGCTTCCCGTTGCGGCCTTCCGATAGTGTGTCCGTCCCTCGGAGGCGTGTCCGTGAGTGTTAATCATCATCCGGATTGTCGATTCCGCCGATGGTGAGTCGGAGGAACGGTCCCTGCATCGACGCATCCGGCCCGCCAGCCAGGGAGTGGCCGTCGAGCTGCCAGTCCGAGTTGAGGGCAGAAATCATGTATCCGGCCCGGAGGCCGATCCGTGCGCTCCGTCCGTCGCCCGGCGTGCCAAACTGGTATTCGAGGCCGGCCCCGAGGCTCACGAGGAGGCTCGCCCGTCCCACGGTGGCACTGCGATTGGGATTGTCCAGCACCTCCTCGAAGTCGTCCGCCGTCCCCGCGCTCTCAATGTCGAGCTGAAGCCCACCCCCGCCGAATCCGAGCAGCGGGTACACTCGCAGGCTGGATGCCGGACGAAACAGGTAGCCAATGTTGAATAGGCCATAGCCCCCACCTACGGAGACGGTGCGTCCCTGTCGCGCCCCGTCGGCGGTAATCAGCCCGTGTCCCTCACCGCCCAGCATCAAACGATTAGCGACGAGGCCGTAGCCGCCCCCGCCGAGGGAGACCATTTCCGACGCGAAGGTTGGGTATCCGGCCCCGCGAAGGCGATTGTTGAGGGGGGCGAGATCCGTGAGCTGTGTGCCGACGGCGAAGAATCCGGCCCCTCGTTCTTCCACGGCGGATTCGTCGGCGGAAGCGTCCGCGTCGGCGTCCTGGGCCTGAACGGTCGCGAGGGCGCCCAGGCCCAGAAACAGGAGGCTGGCGAGAATCAGACGGAGCAGGGAGGGGGGGCGTTTGTTCTGCATGGCTGCGGTCTGGTTTGTACTGCGCGTTCACGTCGAGAGAGGTGAAACGGACGCCCCGTCCCGCCCGGACGAGCGTCCGCGGAATCGTACGCGCAGCTGCCGTGTCGATCCGGGGTGTTCGATGAGTTGCAGTACGGATCGACGAGTCGCCGGCGGTCCCAGGGGAGGTCACGCATTCACCATCATCGCCTCATCGACCCCCGCCAGTGGTGGCAGATCGGACCCGCAGTCCGGTGTAGATGACGAACACTACCGCCGCGCGATAATCCAGATGGCGTGGACGAGGCCGGGGAGGTACCCCAGCAGGGTAAGGAGGA
>CAYLMT010000177.1:0-3963 GCA_964384855.1 uncultured Salinivenus sp. | reverse complement strand
GAGCAGTAGCCCACCTCCTGCATCATCTCGATGTCGAACATGGTGCGCTGCTCCAGGCGCTGCGCCTCTACCATCTTGCCCTCCTCCCGGAGGACCGCCAGTCGCCACCGCAGCTCTTCCTTGATGTCCTCAATGGCCCGCTCCAGCCGATCCTCCGGGGTGACAAAAATCTGTGCCGGGTACAGGGTAAACTGGTTTAACTCCTCCAATTCGCGACCGCTTTCCGGCTCAAACAACGCGAGACGGTCAATCTCGTCGCCCCAAAATTCGATCCGGAGCGCCTGCTCCTCGCGATAGGCAGGAAAAATGTCGACCACGTCTCCCCGCACGCGAAACGTGCCCGGCGTGAATTCGATGTCGTTGCGTTCGTAGAACAGGTCGATGAAACGACGCAGCAAGTCATTGCGCTCGACCTCCTGGCCCCGCTCCAGCCGGAGAATCTCCTTTCGAAACTCCGCCGGTGACCCGAGACCGTAGATGCAGGACACGCTCGCCACCACAATCACGTCGTCGCGGCCACTCACGAGCTCGGACGTGGCCCGCAGCCTGAGCCGCTCGATGCGATCGTTAATAGACACGTCCTTCTCGATGTACGTGTCGCTCGGGACGATGTACGACTCGGGCTGGTAGTAGTCGTAGTACGAGATGAAGTACTCCACCGCGTTGTTGGGGAAGAACTGCTTCAGCTCGCCATAAAGCTGTGCGGCCAGTGTCTTGTTGTGGCTCATCACGAGGGTCGGCTTGTTCACCTCCTCGATGACGTTCGCCACCGTAAACGTCTTGCCCGTCCCCGTGGCCCCCAGCAGCGTCTGATGCTCGTCCCCCCGCTCCACCCCGTCGACGAGCTCGCGGATCGCCCGGGGTTGATCGCCCATCGGTTCAAAGTCCGACTCGAGCTGAAACTGATCCGTCCGGTCGTCAAGGACCTCGGTCATATCCGCAGCGAAAGCATCTCAGGAATGCAGCGTAGGAGCCCTTGAATCCGCTCGCATCTGTTGGGTTGCGACCGAGACGACGGAAATGTCACCGACGTCCGGGTCCGCGACTGCTCTAATCGACCAGAAATGATTCCCGACAGCGTTCAATGGAGGATAACCGTACATTCCAGAACTCGTCGCCGAATCTTGACCGGTTTCTGACACAGAAGTGCGGTCGTGCTGCTATCTTTTGGAAGCGGTTCCAAACAATTGAGGAGAACTGCCGTCTGTTCTATGCCGACCTGAGATTCCGGGTCGACGGATTCTCTTCTGCGACATCTGACTGCACCTCAGTCCCGCCACTCGACGCTCTTTCCAAGATGCACACATCCACGGTGTCCTCCCAGTCTGACGACGCCTTCCTCGCTTCGTCTGACTCCCTTTCGCCTTCGAGACTGCCCCTCGACCATCCCCCGTCGGACATGGAGGAGGCGGTCGAGCAGTTGCGTCGTCGGCCCGAGGACGAACTCCGACGGGCGCGCACGCATCACCGGCGGGCCCTGAAGGCCCTTCAGGAGGGAGCGTACGAGGCCCTCTCTGCCGAGACGCGCGAACGACTCACGCGGCAGTTCCGCTCCGGCCTCCACGCCCTGAACCGGGCAATCGACGAGACGGACGCACCGGAGCGGGACGAAGACACAGCCTCCTCCCCTTCGTCCACCTCTCTGCGAGACGTATTCACGGGGCTCTGGTAACCCCCACCAAACACTCCGTCACGCCCCTACTCGTCTCCGGGCTGAGGCTGAAAGAGCACGAGTCCGCCGCGTTGACCGCCCACGACGAGCTCCGACTGTCTGTCGTCGTCTAGATCTCCCCAAGTGGGGGTGGCGTGTCGAGGGATGCCGTCCAGATCGATCGAGGTGGGGGGCCCGAAGTCCGGATCCTCAAGCGTGCCCTGATTGCGAAGCAGAAGCAGTCCGTTGTCTGTACCGACGAGCAGGTCCAGAAGGCCGTCACCAGTCACGTCGTGGAGCGTGGGGGCCGCCCGCTCATCCATGTCGGCGAGCTCGACAGCCTCCGAGGCAAAGTTGGGGGCCGTTTCCGATCCCGTATTGCGGTAGAGCGTAAGGGTGCCACTGGCGGTTCCCACTACGAGATCCAGTGCCCCGTTGCCCGTCACATCCCCCAGAGTGGGCACCACGTTGCTTCCGCCCGATTGTCCGTCCAAGGCGCCCTCGGGCGCAGCAAATGAGCCGTCGCCCTGATTTTCGTGGTAGGAGAGCTTCCCCTGCCAAGTCCCGAGGACGAGATCGTCCACCCCATCGCCGTTCAGGTCGCCGAGGGCCGGGGCGTAGCGGTATGCCTCAGGCAGGTCCAACGCCGATCCTTTCTGAAGCCGAGGGGTGCCCTCGCCAGTGGGTGTCAGCGGATACACCAGAGACGTTTCGCCATGCGTCGGATCAATTTTATTGGCCACGAGAACGTCGGTCTGGCCGTCTCCCTGTATGTCGCCCAGCGCCACGGTACTTTCACTTCCCACGTCGAGCCCCCCGGCAAACTGGCGGGTCCGAAGTCGGTAGCCGTCCGCCGTGTGCTCGTAAAAGTAGAAGTTGTCGGAGAGGCTGCTATTGGAATCGTTGGAGCCCCCGAGGACGCCGACGAATAGGTCCGGGCGCCCATTCCCCGACCAGTCGGTGAAGGCAGGCGCGTTGTATCCGCTGGTCAGGAGCGGATTCGATGAGGGGAAGCGCTCCGGCTCGCCGCTCAGGACGGGATTCCCACAGGAGCCGGTGTTCTCGATCATCAGGAGCCCAGGCTCGAAGAAGTCGCCCCAGAACAAATCTGAGTCGCCGTCATCGTCCACGTCGGCGAAGGTGAGCGTGTTGGCCCCGTGAAGGGACGGCCCGCTCTTTTGTCCGGTCTGCCCGACGATCTTAATGCCCTCAAACTCATCCGTCACGTGGGCAAACCGGGGCATGCCCTCCCCCCCCTCGACGGACTCGTACCGCGTGATGGTCCCGTCGAGCCGTCCCAGAAAGAGATCCAATCGGCCATTGCACCCGAGGTCCGTGACGTTCGGGATGTTCTGGCGATCCGAGAAAATCGGCTCCCCCTCCACCGTCCGCAGCGTATCCGTGTATAGCTCAAACTCCGGCGCCGTAGCCGTACCGACGTTCCGGTACGCACGGATGTGACTGTACGGCTGCTCCGTCAAGAGATCGGGCACGCCGTCCTGGTCGAGGTCCGCAAACCGGTACCACTCACCGATGTCCAGATCCCGGTAGTGGTCAGTGCGCCAGACGAGACGCGAGGAGTCCCCCTCGGTAACGTGCTCGAAAAAGGCAAGCTGACCGGGGCGCTCCTGGACAAAAAGATCCGAATCCTCATCCCCGTCAATGTCGACGAACTGGGGACGCGGGGCGTTGAAGCCGCCGTAGAACGGATGGGGAATTGGAGCTCCTTCAGCATTGGTCACCTCAACCGACGGAGTGACCACCCGCTGGTAGTCCTCCGGAAACGAAGCAGACGAAGCGTCCGAGGACACGGTTTGCGAGGAGCCAGCACACCCCGCCAGAACGAGCCCGGCGAGGCCGATGACAATGGTAAGGACACGCGGCATCAGGGAAAACAGAACTGTCACATCAGCGGAGTGAAAGCGCCCAGCGGACCGCTACGGACCGACGGGCTGCGTCCCGCCAAAGGTGCCGATGCCGGTGGGATAGGTCCCTACTTCAATGATTTCCACAATTTCGTGGGTCTGCGTATCGATCACCGTCACCGTCCCGGCGTCGGGATTATCGCCACGGGGCTCGTAGGTACCCTCGCGGTTGTTGTTCGACACGAAGAGATACCGTCCGTCGGCGGAGAGGACCGAACCGTGGGGCTGGGCGAGGCCATCGCCACGGATGGTGGCCTGGACCGACGCGTTGTCGACGTCAACGACACTGAGGGAGTGGGACATCTTATTCGGCACGTAGGCCAGTCCACTCTCCCGACCGATGACCGGATGCCACGGCTGAACCCCCACATCAAGGGTGTCGGTCAC
>CAYLMT010000176.1:0-3995 GCA_964384855.1 uncultured Salinivenus sp. | reverse complement strand
GCGGTGTCGCGTCGGGCTCTAGTCCGTCGAGCTCACGGGACCAGGCGCCCGCCGCCACCACGACCCGATCACCGACCACCCGTTCGCCGTCATCCGTGCGCACCGCCGGGGCGTCGGCATCCGGCACGATGGCCTCGACGGGAGTGTTCTCGTGCAGCGTGCCTCCCTCGGACTCAAACGCCGTACGGAGAGCATCGACGAGTCGGCGGTTGTCGACCTGGTGGTCGGACGGCGCGAACACGGCCGCAGATAATCGGGGAGCTACGAACGGTTCGATCTCGCGAGCTTCCTCCCCGGTGAGCCACTCCACATTAAGGCCCTGCTCCCGCTGAAACTCGTAGAGCCGTTCCAGGGCCTCGGCGGCGTCGCGGTCGTCGGCCACGAGGAGCGTCCCCTCGTCACGGTAGTCCACGGACTCGCCACTTGCCTTTTCTACTCGGGCAGCAAAGTCCGGCCACCGGCGCAAACTCTCCCGATTGAGGTCATAGAGCTCCAGTTCCTCGAATTCAATTTCGACATCCGGAGCGAGCATGCCCGCGGCCTGGTACGACGTCCCACGCCCAGCCCGGTCCCGTTCGAAAATCGTCACGGGCGTTCCCCGGCGGACGAGTTCAAAACCAATGCCCAGCCCAATCGTCCCGCCCCCGACAATGATCACGTCCCGGTCCATGGTGCAGCGAATGTTGCCTGGAAGGGAGAGCGCGTTTCAGTCCTAATCTTCGAGGACGAACGGTCTTTTTATCCGACAAATCCGGTCAGAGAATGTCCCAGCGACGCAGCACATCGAGCACGGGGGGCAGTTGCTCCCGCCATAGCCATTGGGCCTCAATCCAGAACCCATCTGCCACTGCCGATTCCACCCGACCCTCACGCCCCTCGAATGCCGTCTGATACCGATCGTCCTGCAACCGGTAGACGACAAGTTCCTCCCGATCGGGATCGACCAGCCAGTATTCCGGGACGCCGGCCGCTTCGTACTCGTAGAACTTCTCGCCCCGGTCGCGGGGGCCACTTTCCGGCGAGACGACCTCCACCGCTAGGTCCGCCGGCCCGTCGATATAGGTGCCAGTCATGCGGTCCCGATGCTCTTCCCGGAGATACACGACGTCCGGTTCGCGTCCACTCGGGATCACGTCGAGCTTCATCTGAAAGGTGGAGCTTCGCACCCAACCCTCTTCGTGATGCTCTACGTGGTGACGGAGGAGCGTGAGAAAAAACTCGACGATGTTTTGATGTGCATCGGAGATCGGGCTCATAAATACGATGTCTCCGTCCACCCACTCCGCGTGCGTATCCTCGTCGGCCCACTCCAAAAACTCGTCGTAGGAGACCGGACGCTCCGGAAGCGTCTTGCGGGAGGACTCAGGAGCGTGTGTTTCAGTCATGACCAGCACGGACCTGTGTGGACGCTCAAGCTCATGGTACCAACGAGACAAGTCCCGAGAATGTCCCGAACGCTGGCGAACGCCACACGTGTGGAAATGGAACTTTTTTGCCGCTTTTCCTCCGCACTCATGCAGCACGACGCCGACATCATCATCGTGGGCGCAGGCCTGGCCGGGGCCTGCGCAGCATTCACGCTCAGCCGCGATCATCACGTCCACGTGCTGGAAGCGAACGACCCCGCGTCCGGGGCGTCCGGGGCCGCCGCCGGCCTCGTCAATCCGTTCATGGGTCGCCGCGCTCGTCCCGTCTGGCGCCTGCGAGAGGCATTGGACGCGGTACCGACGCTCCTGGAACGGGCGGGCGCCACGGAGCTCTTTCCGGATACTGGCGTGCTTCGCCCCGCCGTCGAACCCGATCAGGTGGACCCCTTTCAGGACGTAGCGGAGGAGCACCCCGATCTCGCGGAGTGGCTGTCCCCGACGACCGTCGGAGAGCAGTATCCCCAAGTACAACCCGACCGCGGGGCACTCTTCGTTCCTCGGGGCGGTGCCACCGACGTAGGGACGATGGTGCGGGCACTGCTGGACGCAGCGGAGACGCGCGGCGCGACCGTGGAGACGCAGGCGCCCGTCCTGTACTGGCGTGAGACGCCCGACGCCGCGGTGGTGGAGGTCGATCGCGAGCACGACACCCAGGAACTGCGAGCCGAGCGCGTACTCCTCGCCCTCGGACAGGGCTTTCCCCCGTTCCCCGAACTGCGACGACTCGGCCTGGACGGCGTGAAAGGACAGACCGTCCGCGTCCGTCGTCCTGCGGACCTTCCAGGCTCCATTCCCCCGATGTCGGGACGGGGCTACGTCGTGCCCGACGGGAACAGCCTCATTCTCGGCAGCAACTACGACAACGACTACGACGACCTGACGCCCGATCCGGACGCGACCAACTATATCCGAAATAAAACGAGCACAATGATTCCGGGGCTTGACCAAGCGAAGGTGCTCGACGAAACAGCAGGCGTCCGCGTGATGCATTCCGAGACGAATTTGCCCCTGCTCGGCCCCCTCCCGCGACGCGAGCGCCTCTGGACGTTTACCGCCCTCGGCTCGAAGGGACTGCTCACCGCCCCACTCCTCGCCCTCGATCTTCCCGCCTATCTCCAGGATCCTGGAACCATTCCTCCACCCGTCTCCACGAAGAACGCGTAGTGGTCCCGGAGCCCTCGTCCCCCTATCCTCCCCCTTTAATTTTCTCCTTCGACCGTGTCACAAAAGCCGTCCCCCACCGCCAACTCCCTCCTCCACCGCGCCCTTCAGCACGTCGAGGATTGGAAACAATCCTGGGGCGCGTTCGACCGCCATCCCTCCCTCGGTGTCGACCCGGACCGCCTTGACGACACCTTCGACGAGTATCTGGAGCGACTGGAAGGGAACTACCCATTCCACCACCCGCGCTACGCAGGGCAGATGCTAAAACCGCCCCATCCGATCGCCCTCGCGGCGTACGCGGCTGCCCAGCGCATCAATCCCAACAACCACGCCCTCGACGGGGGGCCGCCCACGAGCCAAATGGAAAAAGAGGTCGTGGCCGACTTGGCCGACATGCTCGGCCTCCCCGACACCGCCCTCGGCCACCTCACCGGCGGCGGCACCGTGGCCAACCTGGAGGCACTCTGGGTCGCACGAGAACTGCATCCCGATCAGGCCCTCGCCGTCGCGGAAAACGCTCATTACACCCACGGCCGCATGAGCGAGGTGCTCGATGTGGAGGTGGTGCCGGTCCCGGCCGACGCCCGTGGACGGATGAACCTGGACGCTCTGAACCGAGCCCTGGAGCAGCACGCGATCGGGACGGTCGTGTTAACGGCCGGAACGACGGGGATCGGGGCCGTGGACCCGATCGATGAGGCCCTTCCGCTCTGTGAAGCCCACGACACTCGCGTCCACGTCGACGCCGCGTACGGGGGCTTTTTTCGCCTGCTCACGGAGGACGCAGCGCCCGAGATCGAGGGCTTTCCGGCGGACCGGTTTCGGGCCATCGCGGAGGCCGACTCCGTCGCCATCGACCCGCACAAGCACGGGCTCCAGCCTTACGGCTGCGGGTGCATTCTCTTCCGCGACCCCGCGGTCGGGCGCTATTACCAGCACGACTCGCCCTACACCTACTTCACGTCCGACGAGCTGCACCTTGGCGAAATCAGTCTGGAGTGCTCGCGGGCCGGAGCGGCAGCGGGGGCGCTCTGGTGCACGCTGCGGGCGTTGCCACTCGAACCAGACGACGGACTTGGCCCCATCCTCTCGGCGTGCGTCCGGGCCGCTCGTAGCTGGGCCGATGCCGTTGAGGATTCCGATGCGCTCACTCTCGTTGCTCCCCCGGAGACTGACATCGTCGCGTACAGGCCCATGACCGAGGAAATGACCCTCTCCGCGGTCCATCAGGCCAGCCAGACCCTCTTCGATGTGGCCATGAACGACCCCGACGATCCCATTTTCACCAGTGTCTACCGTCTCTCCGGCGACGCCCTCACGACGCTCGATCCGGCCCTCACGGTGGACCGGGACGAGGCGGCCGTCCTGCGCAGCGTACTGATGAAACCGGAGCACGAGACGTAC
>CAYLMT010000175.1:0-4030 GCA_964384855.1 uncultured Salinivenus sp. | reverse complement strand
ATTCTTCCCGGGAGAGTTCGCCCTGTTCCAGCAGGTGCGCCCATCGTTTCAGGTCATCCTGGGTCCGATTCAGGAACGCCTCGCCGTCCTGGAGGGCGGCCTCCTTCATTTCTTGAAGATGCGTCTCGGCCAAGTCGGTGATTTCGTCTTTGAGAGCGTCGAGAAAGTCATCGACGTCGGGCATCGGACCGGTGGGACGAGATGAATGGATGCGTGCGGGGGCGTGGGCGTGGTTTGGTGTTACGAGCCGTTGCCGACCTCCTCGGGCTCTCGCTTTCCGCTCTCCAGTTCGATGATCGTATCGAAGGCTCGGGCAACCTGTGTTTTCTTCTCCTCAACGAAAGCGGGGGAAAACGACGATTGCTCCTGCCAGTCGGCCAGGAAGCCCCCCAGAAGATCCCGTTCCGGATTGATGAGGATGCGCCACTGCCGGGCCGAAATCTCGTTGTTGGGCCGTCCCTTCGCGAATTCGTGGGCCTTCTCAAGCTCGGTTTTGAGGTGTTGGACGGCGTCGGCGTGCTCCGCGTAGGGCCCGGTGGCCTCGTCCATGAGGGCCAGCGCCTCTACCTTCAGGGAGGTGGCTTGCTCGTACGCCCGGGCATTGAATTCAGAGATGGTCGGACCGCAGGCCGCCCCGGCGAGCAACAGGAGCCCAAGGAGCGCGGCCCTCACCGTCGAGGGGACACGTTTCGGAAGACGACGAAGCGGGGGGAGCGCAGGGCGCGGCATGGATCCCGATCGTATTAAGACGGATTACGAGTTCGTGTCGGAGGATCGCTCCGAATTCTCCTCCATGGAGGCCCGTTCCTCCCGAGCCTTTTGCTCGCGCTCCTCGGGACTTCGGATGCCGAGCCGCGCGAAAATCCGGAAGACCCCACCACTTCCTCCCGCAATCAGGAGGGCTGTGAGGATCTGGCCCGGCAGCGTCGCGTCCCCGATGTTTTGTGCGTGGATTCCCGGGAAGCCTCAGGAGTTCGGCCACGATGTCGAGGTCATAGTTCAGAAATACCAGGAAGGCGACCGCGATGATGAGCGGGGTTTTGACGCCGCGGCCTTCGAAGTAGCGAATGAAGATCCGCCAGTCAAAGAGTACAGACATGGCCGACTCGAACACCAGGGAGAGGGCGAGCACCAAGAAGAGCACGTTGATGACCTTGGTACGGTCCATTCTGCTCCGTGCAGGAAGAGACGACACCCCCTGAGACTGTCCAACCCTCCGAGTCTGGGAGGCAGGCGATTCCTGGACGTCACCGAGTGCTGTTTGGAGGGCCTGGATCGATTCGGCCGGGAGCATGACGGAGTCGGGCGAGGCAGTCTGGGCGCGGACGGGTGCAGTGGACAGGAGCAATACTACCACGAGGATCGACCGAAGAGCAGACATGACAGGATCCGTGGGGGTGAACGTTTGAGTTTCTCCGACCTTCAGCACCAATTCCGCACGTTCAAAGCGGAATTCATAGACACATGAGATGGCGGAAGCATAACGTTTGAAGGTTGACGAGCGACGACGGCCGAAAAGCTACAGATCCAATCCGGGGTAGAGGAGGCTGTTCGCCCCAGTCCGTTCGGGAAGTCGTGAGAAGGGATCCGGACCTCGAATAAAAAAAATAACGGTCATTCAGACGGCAGGTGAGTCTCGGCCGAAAGAACAACGCCGTGCGAGAGCGCTGACGTTGTCCACAAGTTGTCCACGCGCCGGCGCCTCTAAAATAAATAACGGAAGTCCGTCTCGGGGCGTTTGAACGGGTTATTCGAGACAAATCTCGGGGTTTAAGTCCGTTATTGTCCCTGTCTCGCCCACCGGGGCCGTTCGCTGGAAAGTTATCCACAAGACCATCCACAAGTCAACGGAGGATCGAGTCGCACTGGCGTTCCCAATAACGGTAGTATCCTTGTCGAGCAAAAATCGTCCGACGGCTTGTGCGAATTCTGGACGAGGGCAACGCCGGTTTCTCCCCTCGTGGAATCCTCTTTGGGGGGCAGTCGTAAAGCAAATGATACTTGGCGGGATCTCTGAGGACCGCCGTCGCGCGTACCGCTCATTCTGATTCGACTTCTCCCCATGGCCGACGAGAGTAGTGCATATCCCGAGCCGAGTGATTTCGAAGTGATGCGGCCGACGTACTACGAGAATGACGACGGTTTCATCACGGCCAAGATCGAGATTTCTCCGTTCAGCGTCGAGGGGGAGAGCCGAACGAAGGCCGGTGCTCGTCGCGCCGCCATCCACGAGGCGCGCAAGACGTACCACTCCTACCACCCCAGCTACGAGGTCGAGAGCCCCTTCCCGGATCACTTCATCGACCGAGAGGGAACGGAGTGGCACCGCCTCCCGCCCTTTCAGCGCTCGACCTACGGCGACTACAAGTTCGTCGACGATTACGGTGACGAGGAGGAGGCCGTTGAGGAGGATTATGTCGACATCGAGACGATGCTTCTTTGGGACGTGCGTCCGGAGGAAGTGCTGGACGAGGAAGAGGTGGAGGTGTAAATCACAACCGTAGCGGGAGTCCCGGGCCAAATCATTCGTCTGTAGTCCGTTTTTAGGACGCGGCGTGCCCCCCTCCAGCAGCCGGTCGTACACACTTCCAGGGGGTTTCTTGCCGCGGGCCACTCTGGAGGCCGTTATTAGGTAGCGCAGAGCACCAGTCCTGGGGACTAGTCCCGATCGGGCTGTGCCCCCTTCAAGCCCTCGTCGAATGAGTCTGTAACGAGAGGCAGTTGCTGCCGTCTCTGTCCTTGAGGTCATGTGCCTCGTGGTTGTGGAGCGCTTCGACGGGTCCGTCCAGAGGACTAGAGCTCAGGGAGGAACGGCGGGCTCGCACTCTCACGCTCAGTCGGGACATCCGGCTATAGCGGCTGACCTATCGGGTCGTTTCACTCGTCGCACGAACCTGCCGGTTCACCGGAGCGCCCGAACCTAGCAGGTCCCCTTCTCGGTCCGATCCACGCGAGGAGGCGGGAACCGATTGCGGGAGGATACCCCGTCCCGTGCTTCTCGCTCTCCCATTCGCTCTTCCGATTGGACCCACATTCCGTCTTTTGCCATGGCCCACTCTCGCGACGACCGTCTCCACGACGCGTCCAACTTCGACGACTTCATGCTCGCCGCGGTCTCCGCGATGCTCATTGCGGCCATTCTCGTGGTCTAGACATCCCGCCATCGTTCCCATGTAGGCGAACAAGGGGCCGTGCGCACGTCCTTTTCCAGCTGGCATCCCCGCTGTGAGGGGGCGCTGTCGGCCGTACTGAGGAGAGGCAAGATCTTTGCTCTGAACGCGTATGCCCCAACGCGTCGCCGCCCGAAAACCCGTGCACGGAGCGGAGTGCAGACAAAAGAGCGGCGATCGTTGGGACACTGGTTCTTCCGGCAGCGATCGCTTTCGCCCCACTGGTCCCCGCGTCGTCTCCATGGCCTCACCTCGTGCTGTACGTGAGTTCGTACTCTCTTTGGGAGCAGTAATGCTTCTCGCGGTCCTATTGGTTGTTGGGGCGTCGTCCGCGTATGCGCAGTCCCAGCGGACGAGTGGCCCGCTTTACGTCAAGCTCGGGGGAGGCCTCTCGGATTATACCAGCGACATCTCGTCGTGGCGTCCAATGCATCCGTTTGGGGGACATAAGTTTGTCCAGGGAGCGGGACTTCCGTTCGTATTCGTTGGGGAGCTCGGGTACCAGTTTTCTCCGAGCTGGGCTCTGGGCATTGGGATTCAGGGAGGGAACTACCCCGTTGAAGTCTACCCCGAGATTGAGGGCATTTCGGATTCGTATCGCTACGCACCGCAGCTCCTGGGGCGGTACACGATTTCGGGCGGGACCGTGGCCCCGTACGTGGACCTCGGGATTCACGCCACACTCGGCGGGGACCGTCCCCCGACGAGCATCGGAGGTGGACCCTCGGTGGGAGGCGGCCTGGACATTCAGTTGAGCCGGACGGCCTCGTTCTATGTGGAATCGCGCTTCAACCTAACGTTCCCTGACGGAGCGGTGGACGGGGCGGAGCCCGAGAATCGGTTCGACGTGACCGGACAAC
>CAYLMT010000174.1:0-4031 GCA_964384855.1 uncultured Salinivenus sp. | reverse complement strand
AACGTCTGCGACGCAAACAGCTTCGCGAGACCGTGGGGGCCGAGGTGGCCCGGCTCGTGGCACAGGTCTCCGAACAGAAGCTGGACGACGACGGGAAGATGCGTCCCTGGCGCGACCGTAAGGAGGATTACTTGGACAGCATCCGCACGAGCAGTCCGGAAGCGGCGGCCATCAGCCTGGCTGACAAGATCCACAACCTGTGGTCCATCACCCAGAGCCTGGAGGCGGGCGACAACATCCTGTCCATTCTCAGCGGCGATGCCGAGGCGCAGCAGTGGTTTCACCGGGCCGTGATGGAGGCCTCACGGGCACACGACGACCCGCGTCTCGATCCAATGCGGGATCGCCTCCAGAAGGAGCTCAACCGATTCAAGACGGCCCGTGCCCGCATGGGATAATGAGCGAGACGTGGCTCTCGCCCCTCCCAAAACACTTCTCTCTACTCGTCGGCCACCCGCACAATGCCGCGGACGAGTTTCATCAGGTCCCCCCGTACGCGCTCGCTCACTTCGAGCACGTCGTCGTGGTCGAGGGCGCCGGCCGCCAGCCCCGCAGCCGGGTTCGTGATCGTGGAGAGGCCGAGGATCGTCATTCCAAGCTGGTGCGCCTGAATGACCTCCGGCACTGTGCTCATCCCCACCGCGTCGGCGCCGAGGTGCTCCAGCGCCCGCACCTCTGCCTTGGTCTCGTAGCTGGGCCCCAACGTCCAGGCGTAGGTGCCACGCCGAGCGTCCAGCCCGAGGTCGATCGCCACCTGCTCGGCCCGGTTTGTCCACGCAGGATCATAGAACGAGGCCTCCGCTGCCCTGTCCCCACTCCGGCGCTCCCGGTCCGGCACCGTGCCCGATCCCACACCCGGACTGGCAAAGGCCATATTGAGGTGGCTCGTGATGAACATGAGCGTGCCGGGCTCGAAGGTGCGGTTGATGCCGCCGGCCGAGTTCGTGACGAGCAGACGCTCGGCCCCGAGGGCGTGAACGAGCCGCACCGGCATCGCAATCTGCTGCACCGGATAGCCCTCGTAAAGGTGCACTCTGCCCTGCACGAAGACGACCCGAGAGCCCTCCAGGGTTCCAAACACGAGCTTCCCGCTGTGGCCCTCTACAGTCGACGCGGGATAGTGGGGAATGTCGGCGGTGGGCACCTCTGTCGTCTCGTCCGCCACCTCGGCCAGGCGTCCTAGCCCCGACCCCAGAATGAGTGCCATCTCGGGAGCCCAGTTGACACGCTCCCGGACCGCCGCGACCGCAGCGTCAAGGTCTTCCTCGTCGTACACGGTGGAATCAGAACGCATGGACGCGGCAGTCGGGCGGGGCATGGACGCAACGAGGCTTCGATGAGAAAAACGATGGCGACAGCCCGGGAAACGTCCAGGCAAAATCTTCGATCCTCGCTCCCCTATCCCGCCCGCAAAATCCGATAGTTGCGGAGACTCCAAAGGAGCTGTTCCGCGATCACGCGCAGCGTCGTGGTGAGAGGAATGGCCACGAGCATCCCCAAAATGCCTCCCAATTGGGCGCCGGCCAGCACCACGAAGAGGATCACGAGCGGATGAGTTTGTGCGGCGCGTGAGAAAATGAGGGGCTGTAGCAACACATTGTCGGCCAGCTGAGTGAGGGCCATGGCGAGGGCGACCCCCGGCACGAGCGACACGTCCCCCGTCTGGGCGATGCCCACGAGCGTTCCCGCCAGGAAGCCCAGGAAGGGGCCGAAGTAGGGAATCGTGTTGGCCAGGCCGGTAAAGATGCCGATTGCAATTGCCCCGCGCAGGCCCACGATCCACAGGAGAGCAGAGGCAATCACAGCAATCGCCGTTCCCTGCACGAGCAGGGCGCGAAAGTACCGGCCGATGTTCAGCTCTACCTTCGCGAGGATTGACAGCGTAACCTCAAAGTACCGGTTGGGCACGAGGTGGAGAAGACTCCGACGGATTTTGAGCTCGTCTTTGAGCAAGAAAAACGTGACGAAGGGCACGATGACGACGGCGTACACAATGTTCGTAAAGACGCTCAGGACGGAGCCGACGGTCTCGGCCACCTGTTGCCCCTCCACCAGGTCGCCCCGCATGAGCGACTCGGCCACCTGGCGCACGTGTTCTTCCAGCACCCCCGGTTCGATCGGGAGAACTTGCTGAATCTGCGCCTCAATGAGATTGGCCACGTACGCGGCCGTGTCGACGGTAATGAGCTGTGAGAGGTCCTGCACCTGACGCGTAATGAACGGCACCACCGACGTGACGACCACCGCGATCACCCCCAGAAAGACCGTGAACGCCAACAAAATGGCGGGGACCCGTCCCAGGCCAAGTCCCTGAATGTAATCGACAGGGGGCCGGAGAAGATACGCGAGGACGCCCCCGACGACCAAGTACAGCACAATGCCGGCGAAGTACCAGAGCATCCACCCGACGGTCGCGACGACCGCAGCCCCAAGCAGAAAGCGAACGAGCCGGTCGAACGTGAACGTGCCGGGACTCTCCTCGCCGGAACGCGACATTCGCTCTCGAGCGCGTCCCCTCCGGGGAGCCGTGGTCGTCCGGCCTTGAGGCGCCGTCGACGTCTCAGGGGAGGACGTTTCTCTCTGATCGGCACCCGTGGACTCTTCGGGACCGGAAGAAGACGGAACGGAGCCGTCAGGCATGCGAGCGGACCTACCGTGTGGATGAAGTGTCGTCAATCGGACCGGGGAAAATCATGCCTTCCGCGTTTTTTCACTACGCGGCGAGGCGTCCCCCATCTCGCTCCAGTTCGTCGAGGATGGGTTGGATTGTGTCGGACGTAAAACCGCGACGGCGAAGATAACGGTACATCTTCTGCCGCCGGCGACGCGGATCGTCCTCGTCGGCCAGGCGCGGCCATCGAGATTCGGCGTGCTCCCAGGCCGCAGCGGTTGCATCTTCGTCTGCAAAAAGCGTGTCAACCGCCGACTCGGCCAGATGCCGATCAATGCCCCGCTCCTCCAGCTCCCGCCGAATGCGCACGGGGCCGTACTTCTTGCTAGAAAAGCGGTTATGGGCGTAGTCGTGCGCGTAGGCCTCGTCGTCGAGGTATTCTAGTTCATAAAGACGAGCAATAACGTCATCAATCACGAACGCCGGCACGTCCCGCCCCTTAAGCTTCCGCCGCACCTCCACCTCCGTGCGCGGCTTGTGCGCGAGGTAGTCGAGGGCCGCCTGTTTGGCGTTTACGTATTGTTCGTCGGACTCGATGTCGCGCACGTCTTCGGGCGTGAGGACCGTCCCCACCGTCAGCCCATGCTTGACCACGAGGTCCTCGTGCACACCAAAGGCAAACTCCCCATCGACGAAGACCGACACGCGGTCTTCGTTGTTGACCTGGGGGTCAAGGCGCGTAATCGTTCCCTCCGGCGTCCCCTCGGACATGTCGCTGCGTCGTTTTGTGGTGGAGCGTGTACGTCGAAGTACATCCACATATGACCTGGCCCGTTGTATGCCCGGATTCCGATCTGGATTCTCCGTGGCCCTCCTCTCTACGGAGCATAGCACTTCTCCCCTGCTGAGGCAACGGCGCGTCGCATCGAGTCGATGGCGACCGCCGTGGCGATGCCGAGCCCCCCTTCCACGTTCGAGACAGGTTCGCGACGCTCGGGGTCGTCGCGGCTTCGGGCAAACGCCGCGAACGCGGTGTCGCCACGGGTAAGCGTCACGGTGAGATCGTGGCCGGGAAACGCCGAGGTGCTATCCTCGACGGGCACTGCGTAGACCCCCCGCCACGTCCGTTGCCCGTTTTGGGTCCGAAACTGGTCCTCTCGCCGCACGTCCACGGGCTCCAAGAAAAAGTTGACGACGCGGGAGGAGGATTCGGTGGTGTCCGGACTGAGCTGCGGCCGTACCCAGTGGGTCGTGTCTGCTCCCGGAGGAAGCGCCCCGGCCGGCCATTCCAGCAACACGTCCACCGGATAGAGGTACCCCTGCTCCGCAGGGATATCGAGCGAGTCGCGGCGCAGCGAGTCAACGCGAACGACCCGCACCGGAGAATCCGGCACCTCGACACATACCTCTCTCAGATTGA
>CAYLMT010000173.1:0-4041 GCA_964384855.1 uncultured Salinivenus sp. | reverse complement strand
CGGCGGCCTCAAGCTTCGGATTGCCCTTGAGGAGCGGCACGCGTCGCACGATGCGGCCTTCCGGATTGACGGTGATCTGCACCCGAATGCGGGCGTTTACCTTCTCGGCGTACTGCGGAAGTGGCGCCCGTTCGGGATCCCGGTCGAGCCCCTCGATGTCGTAGGGCGCAGCGGCCTCTTCCTCCGTGCCCGACCCCGGATCGCCCGACTCGTCTCCGGGCTCCTCGCTCGGCTCCTGCTGCTCCGACTGCTGCTCCGTCTCGGGTTGGGCCTCGGCCTCCGGGACGGTTGTCTCCTCCTCGGTCGGCGGCACGGACTCTTCACTCTGTTCCTCCTCCGGGAGGTTAACCGGCTCCGACTCGGGCTCCTCCGCCGTTTCGTCGGGCTCGGTCTCCGGCTCGGGCGCCTCCTCCTGTGGCTCCGGCGCGGTCGTCTGCTCCACCTCCTCCGTAGCGTCCACGGGCTGCCCCGGCGAAAACTCGCCAAACTCGACCTCGACGTAGCCCAACTGGGCGGGGCGCGGTCGCGAGGCCGTCAGAAACGCGAAGAGGAGGGCAAGCCCTCCGTGGAGAAGAACGGTGCTGGCAAGCCCGATCCAGTCGCTGCGGTGCATAAGCAAGCGAGGGTCCGGTTGGAAAAGACGACCGGCGTGACCGGTGTGGAGTACTAGTTTGACGATCCAATCCCGGCAAAAGTTCGTCGCGGCGTATAGCGTTCGCATTCCCCCAGGAACCGACCCTGTTCAGCTCCTACGGTCGAAACGCGTCACCCCGTCGCGAACGAAGCGGCCCTCGTCGGGGACGTGCCGCCGTTCCTCGATCGAAAAGGCGTCGGGCTCGACGGTGACGACGTTGTAGAAGTTGACCGGTCCCGTCGGCTCGCGCCAGCGGTCGCTGGTGGCCGTGCCCGCACTGGCAACGACAATCCGGGGCCTGCCGGGGATGATTTCGATCGGCTGGATGGCGGAGATGTGCAGGTGTCCCGAAAGAATCAGATCGATGCCCACGTCCGCAGCAACTTCAAGGGTTTCCCGAGCCTGCCGAGCCACCGGATGCGGACTGATGGGCCCGATGGCCGTGGGGTGAAGCTGGTGGTGCACCACGAGCACCTTGAAGCACTCGTCTCCCTGTTCAGAAAAGAACTCCTTCATCACGGCCCGATCGCTCGGGCCGATGCGCCCCCCTTTGATCGACGGCCCGTAGGCGGAGGTGAGCCCGAGCACGGCGACGCCATGAGCCTCGAAGGTGGGGGCAAGGTCGTCGGTAATGTAGCGTTTGTATCGCTCCAGGGGCGACCACAGGCGTTTGACAGGCCGCCACCACGGGTAGACATCGTGGTTCCCCGCCACGACGAGGGCCGGAGGACCGAGTGCGTCGATCATGTTTCGGGCCGCCTCATATTCTGCGGGGCGGGCGCGCTGCGTCAGGTCGCCGCTCAAGGCCACGAGGTCGACATCCCTCTCGTTAATTTCCTCCAGCAGCGCCTCCACCACCCCCAAGCCCGCGATGCGCCCAAAGTGAAGGTCGGAGATGTGAGCGATGGTCATGGAGATGGCTCCCTCGTCTGATGCGTTCCTACGGCGGTGGAGCCAAACCGACGGTCGAAACTGCCTTTCGAAACAGAAGCGTATTGCGTGTTGCGTAGTGCGCGATCATCTTCTCTATGCCATTTGCGACTTCCCGACCCCGAGATACGCAATACGAGATACGCGATACCACCTCCCTCGAGCAGTCCGACGTTCGAATTTCGCTCTCCTCTCATCTCGGAGGCGAATTCCTACAGAAGCAAATTCATTGGCTCCTCCAGGTAGGACTTCACGGTGTCGAGGAAGGCCGCGCCCTTCGCACCGTCCACGACACGGTGGTCGCAGGAGAGAGTCACCTTCATGCGCTTGCCGGGCACCACCTCGCCCTCCTCCACGACGGGCGTATCGCGGATCTCCCCAATGGCCAGGATGGCCGAGTTGGGGGGATTGATGATGGCCGTAAACTCCTCAATGCCGAACATGCCGAGATTGCTCGTGGTGAAGGTTGCCCCCTCAAACTCCTCCGGCTCCAGGTCGCGGTTACGCGCCCGCTCGGCGAGGTCCTTTGTCTCGCGGGCGAGCTCGGCGAGGCCTTTGCGATCTGCATCCCGGATGACGGGCGTGATGAGCCCTTCGTCAATGGCGACGGCGATGCCGATGTGAACGCGGTTGTGCTTGTGAATTTCGCCTTCGTCGGAACGGTACGAGGCGTTCACGTAGGGATGGTCGTGGAGCGAGACGGCGCACGCCTTGGTGATGAGGTCGTTGAAGGAAATTTTCGGGCGGTCCTGCTCCTCGGCCAACTCGTTGAGATTCTCGCGAACCTCAATCGCCTTTTCCACGTCGATGTCTACGGTGAGGTAGTAGTGCGGGGCCGAATACTTGCTCTCCGCGAGACGCCGGGCAATGGTCTTCCGCATCTGCGAGATGTCCTCGGCCTCGTACGCGGCCTCTTCCTCCGGCATTGCGTAGCTCGGCTCCTCTGCGACGGCCGGTTCGGGGGCGGCCTCGCCCTCCTCGATGTACGCCTCCACGTCGCGGCGCACGATGCGGCCTTCGGGCCCCGATCCATCGACCCGTGCCAACTCTACGTCGTGCTCCTGCGCGATGCGGCGAGCCAGCGGGGACGCCTTGATGCGGCGGCCCTCCGCGTCGGTGCCGGCCGGGACCGGTTCGGGGGTCCGCTCGGCCAATTGTCCGTCACCGCTCGGCTCCGGGGTGGGCTCGGCCTCCACCTCCGGCTCCGATTCGGGGGTGGGTTCGGCCGATGCGTCCTCTGTGTCCGGCTCCGGGGTGGCAGCCCCATCGCCACCTGCCTCCCCCACGAGATCGGAAATGTCTTCCCCCTCCTCCCCAATCACGGCGATCAGTTCCCCGATGGGCACTGCGTCCCCTTCGTCGATTAGCTGCTTGAGCAACACGCCCTCGTCGAAGGCCTCCAGGTCCATCGTGGCCTTGTCGGTCTCCACCTGTGCCAGCACGTCGCCCGCCGACACCTCCTCCCCCTCGTCGACAAGCCAGGCGGAGAGCACGCCCTCCTCCATGGTGTCGCTCAGCTTCGGCATTTCGATTGGAATCGCCATGTTTCGAGTTGGGATTTTGGACGTTGGAATTTGGAGTTGGGCCTTCGGGACGGGCAAACGAGGGCACCCTCAAATCGCAAGCCCGGAACGAAACTGTCCCTTACATTTCATTCCGCACTCCGAACTCCCCCTTCCTCACTCTGCATACATCACGCGCAGGCATTTGTCGACGGTCTCGTCGACCCCCGGCATGTATTCATCCATAAGGTTGGGTGCGTAGGGAGCTGGCGTGTCGGGGGCGGTCACGCGGAGGATCGGCGCGTCGAGGTAATCGAACGCCCGGTCCTGCACCTGGTGCGTAATCTCCGAGGCGACGCTGGTGAACGGGTTGCTCTCGTCGACGACGACCAGCCGGTTGGTCTTCACGACCGACTCCACGATCGTCTCGATGTCGAGCGGCTTGATGGTGCGGGGATCGATAACCTCTGCCTCGTAGCCCTGTTCTGCGAGCTCTTCCGCAGCGTCCATTGCGATGTGGTAGCTCTTACTGTGCGCCACGATCGTCACGTCATTGCCCTCTCGGGCCACGCGGGCCGAGCCGAGTGGGATCGTATAGTCGCTCTCCTCACTGACCTCCCGCTTCATGCCGTACATGAGCTCACTTTCGAGGAAGACGACCGGATCGTCGTCCCGAATGGCGGTCTTAAGCAGCCCCTTGCCGTCGTCGGGAATGGAGGGCGCCACGACCTTCAGGCCGGGAAAGTTCGAGTAGAGCGCCTCCGTGGAGTTGGAGTGGGTGGCGCCGAGTTGCCCGGCCGCCCCGTTGGGACCGCGGAAGACAATCGGCAGATCGAACTGTCCCCCAGACATATAGCGCATGTTTGGGGCGTTGTTGATGACCTGGTCGAAGGCGACGAACGAAAAGTTGAACGTCATGAACTCGACGATGGGCCGGAGCCCGTTCATCGCCGCGCCGATGCCGAGCCCCGCAAA
>CAYLMT010000172.1:0-4055 GCA_964384855.1 uncultured Salinivenus sp. | reverse complement strand
GGGACGCCCAGTCGTCCTGCCCGGTCTTCTCGCGAATCCACGCCATCGGCTTCTGTACTGTGTCCCACGCCGGCTCGCCCTCGGAGTCGGCCCAGCACACATTGGCTAAGATGGAGTTCTGGTAGTACTCCATGATGTCGATTTCGCCCCCCTCCGGCCACCCATGGCGGAGCCCCACCGTCCAGATGGCCGGCCACAGCCCGGGCTCGGCCTCGATGCGCGCCCGCACCTCGACCCGTCCGTACTGGAAGGCAAAGGCATCGCGAGCCGTCAGGCTGGCCGAGGTGTAACGGGCCACGCGACGCTCTTCCCGCCAGTGGTCGCTGTCTGGGTCGTAGTTCGGGTTCGGCACCTCCTCCCGCCGTCCCTCAATAACTAAGTACCCGTCTTCGACCCGGGCATTTTCGCGCTGGTACCACTGCAGCTCGCGGTTGCGCACGAAGCCCGTCTCGTACCGCCACTTGGTCGTGTCGGGCCGGCCTTCTTCCTCAAACTCGTCCTGCCAGACGAGCGCTGCCCGACTCGTGTCCGCCTGCGCGTGCGCCGACCCGGCCTCAACCAACACGGCAGCAAGCACGGCACACAAAAAGCATCCGGCGCGGAAAAGCGTCATGGCGCGTTTGTGGATGACAAAGAAAGATGGTGGGGGTCCGGACGTGTGGTACCTATGGGGCCTCCGCCGTCGTTGGCCGGAGCCACAGCCGCATCCGATGGGGCTCATTCGCAGGCACGGTATACTGGGGATGCGTCCGCAAGCCCCAGCTGTCGTCGCCCCCCACGCCGTGGAGGGCCGCGTCGAGATGCACGGTCGTGGCGCCGGCCCGCCGCAGGTCGTAGGTGTGGTCCGCCGCGGCCAGGGTGCTGTCCGTGTAGGGACGAGCGGACACATTGAGGGGCTCGCCTGCCACGATCCGGAGGCCTTGCCCCACCTCGTCCGCAAACTCGACCCAGCGCACGTCGGTGCGATTGGCATTGTCCTGCGGCTTCACGTAGGGGTGTGGCCACACCGAGACCGGCAGTGAATGGACGGCCACCCGGCCGCTGGTCTTGCGGTCGGGATACGTCTCGTGCGGGCCACGGCCGTACCACGTGGTGCGGTCGTACCGTTCGGGCAGTTGAACTTCAAGTCCTAGGCGCGGCAGAGACGGCACATCGCCATAGGAGCCCGGCGCGTAGCGGGCATCGACCTGCACGGTCCCATTTCCGTAGGTGACGTACCGGAGCCGAAGATCCGCCTCCTCGACCGGCAGGGCCACGTCGGCCGTCACCACGACCCGCCCGTCGGCGGCGCGTTCAGCCGCCACATCGTGTACGGTGCGGTTCTCGACCGCGGTGCGCCAGGGCCCGAGGCGCTCGCGGTAATCGTTGCCGCGCTGGTTATCGTTGGGCACTTTCCACGTGCTCGGCGTGAGTGGCGCTGCCAAGAGCTCCGTGCCACCCACGCGGTAGCTTGCCAGCGCCCCCGTCTCGCGATCGACGGCCACCCGGACCGATCCTGCCGCTACGACGAAGCGGTCCGCCTCACGGATGAGCTCCGCCCCGGCGTCCGGCGCCTCCCCGCGGGCCACACTCGCATTCCAGTCCGCTCCCGGGAGTGCCATCTGCTCCCAGGCCACGATGTGCCCGGCCTCGGCCCATCGGGTGTCCTCCACCAGGGCGAACGAGACGGTGAGGTGGTGCTCACCCGGGCCTGCCACGCCGTTCACCGGCACCGACACGCGCGTTTCCGAGCGCGGCGGCACGTCGAGCTGGCCCAGTAATCCCTCCTCTACGACCCGGCCATTGCGGCGGAGCGTCCACGAGGCCTCGTACGCGGAGAGGTTCGTGAAGAAGTGCTCGTTCTCGACCGTAATTTGCCCGGCCGCCAGGTCGAGAGGACGGATGTCGACCTCCTGGTGCACCTTCTTGAGTTCCCGCAATTCAGGATCGGGCGTCCGGTCGGCCTTCACGACACCGTTGATGACAAAGTTGTCGTCGTTGGGCACGTCGCCAAAGTCGCCCCCGTAGGCAAAGTAGGTGTCGGTCGCCGGGTTCTCGACGCTGTCGGGCACCGGGCGGCGAATGCCCTGGTCGACCCAGTCCCAGATGAAGCCGCCCTGGAGGAGACGATGCGATTCAAACACGTCCCAGTACTCCTGAAAGTTGCCCAGGCTGTTGCCCATGGCGTGGGCGTACTCGACGTGCCAGTATGGGTCCTCGTGGTCCCCGTGCGCGTAGTCGATCATCTCGGGGACCGTCTGGTAGGTGGGGCTGTAGGCGTCGGTGTGCTCGGGGTCGGTGTGGCGGTAAATCGTGAGACGGGTCGGGTCGCGCTCTGTTACCCAGTCGTACAGTTTTTCGAAGGTCGCCCCCTTCCCGGCCTCGTTCCCCAGCGACCATGCCACGACGGACGGGTGGTTCTTGTAGCGCTCCACCATCCGCTGCGTCCGGTTCAGGTGCGCCTGGTACCAGTCTGGGTCGCTGGCCAGTGGGTTCTCGTCCCAGAGGCCAAAGTAGTGCGACTCAATGTTGGCCTCGTCAACCACGTAGAGGCCGTATTTGTCGGTGAGCTCATACCACACGGCCCGCATCGGGTAGTGGCTGTTGCGGACGGCGTTGACGTTGTTCTGCTTCATGAGCTTGATGTCCTCCACCATCGTCTCGCGGGAGACGTAGTGGCCGGTCTCTGGATCGTGCTCGTGCCGATTCACGCCGCGGAGCAGCACCGGCTCGCCGTTAACGAGCATTCGGCCATTCTGCTTCTCGATCTCCCGGAAGCCCACGTTTTCCCGTCGCACTTCGACGACGTTTCCCTCCGCGTCCCGTAGCGTGAGGAGGAGCGGATAGAGCGTGGGGGTCTCGGCCGTCCACGTCGCCGGGTTCTCGACAGTGCCGGACAGGGTCACCGTCGCCGAGTCACCCGGTGCGATTGTTTGGGGCTCGCTCGTAAAGGTGCGCACGTGAGCGGTGCTGTCGGGCGTCAGAAGCTCAGCCTCCACGGTGTACGTCCCGTCGTTCGTCCCGAACTGAGTCAGCTCGACGCCCACCTCCAGCTCGGCGTCCTCGTACTGGTCATCGAGGTCGGTGCGGACGAAGAGGTCGCGGACGTGCCCCGCCCCGGCCGACCACAGAAACACGTCGCGGTAGAGCCCCGAGAGGCGCCACATGTCCTGGTCCTCCAGGTAGCTGCCGTCGCTGAATCGGTAGACCTGCGCGGCGATCACATTTTCCCCCTCCTGGAGATGCTTCGTGACGTCGAAGACCGCCGGGGTGCGCGAGCCCTGGCTGTAACCGACCCGTTCGCCATTGACCCAGAGGAAAAGCGCCGCGTCGGCCCCTTCGAACTGAAGAAACACATGGCGATCGTCCCACGACTCGGGCACCGTGACGGTGCGACGGTAGGAACCGACCGGGTTGCGGGCGTCGTGGGTGGTGAACGAGTCCGGCGGCGTCCCCATCACCCGTGGCGGATCGACCTTGAAGGGATACCGGGAGTTCAGATAGATGGGCGTGCCGTAGCCTTCCAGTTGCCAGTTGCTGGGCACCGGAATTCGGTCCCAGCCACTCACGTCGTAATCCGGCTCGTAGAAATTGGCGGGACGGCTCTGGGGATCGGGGGCCCAATGGAAGCGCCACGCGCCGTTGAGCGAGCGGACGTAGCGACTGGTGAAGCGCCTCCCCTCAATGGCCGCGTCGGAAGTGGCGAAGGGAACGCCCGCGGCCGTGGGTTCCTCGGTGCCCCGGCGCAGCACGTCGAGGTCCTGAATTTCGGAGGGGACGGCGGCGGAATCAACCGCGGCGTCATTCTGGGCCGACGCAGGAATCGGACCTGCTACGGCCAAAAGACCCATCACAAGGCCGAGCCCCGTTCCGATAAATGAAGGCCGCCCGAGTGGGCACAATCGTGTCGCGAACATGCAGGAACCGTCAAAAAGTGAAACAAGCTCGTCCGGCGGGACCGGCAGGAAGTGCCGTATTCACTGTTAGGCGCGCCTCTCCGGTGACGGCCTTACTCCGCCTCGATGGTGACGGTGTCCGACTCGAGCTCGTCGGCAGAGGCCTGCACTTGGATTTCG
>CAYLMT010000171.1:0-4087 GCA_964384855.1 uncultured Salinivenus sp. | reverse complement strand
TCCTTCTTCTCCTCCGACACAATGACGCCGCCACCGCCCCCGTAGACCCGAATGTGCTCTGCCCCCCGTTCCTCCAGCAGGTCGTGCATGTACTTAAAGTACTCCATGTGCCCGCCCTGGTAGCTCGACACGGCAATGCCCTGCGCGTCCTCCTCAATGGCCGTGTCCACAATTTCCTGAACCGAGCGGTTGTGGCCGAGGTGAATCACCTCCGCCCCCGTCTGCTGAAGGATGCGGCGCATAATGTTGATCGCCGCATCGTGCCCGTCGAACAGGCTCGTGGCCGTCACAAAACGAACCGGATGGGTGGGCTGATAGCGATCGACGTCCATGAGAGCTGGCGACTCGTGAAGGAGAAGAAAAGCGCTTCCGTAACGGGTACGTACGGGAAAGAGTCACGTTGCATGGAACCTGCCCGCCCCTCTCTCCCTCTGCACACGCTCCGGGCCCCAGAGCATGTCAGAACCGCGAACGTCCAGGTAGAACCCAGAGAGCAGCGGAATTGAGAGGTACATCGAAGAGTGAGGGCAGAACGTCAGGCCATCGACCAATCGGCACACCCAGGAAATCGCGCGGAACGCATTGACGAGTGCCCCCGACATGCAGACCATATCCAACCGTTAAGAATCGCTTTTGGACCGTCCGCGGCGAGCCGTTCGTAAATCTCACTCCCTCTCGCCCTCCCGCCCGGCCCCCCCCTGTTCACCGATGCCGTCCCCTTTGAGTAATCTCGCTCTTCCCTCGCCCCGTTCCGATCAGTCACCGACCACGCGAACGGGCCTGCCCCTCCCCCTCGGCGTATCCCCCCGAGAAGGGGGGTCGAACTTTGCCGTGTTTAGTCGCAATGCGCACAACGTATGGCTAGAGCTCTACGAGAATGAAACCGACGCGGTGCCGTCGCATCGGTTTTCGCTGTCCTCAGATCGCCATCGCACGGGCGACATCTGGCACATCTGGATCGAAGGCATCGGCCCGGGCCAGCTATACGGCTACCGGGTAGACGGGCCGTACGCCCCCGACGATGGACACCGGTTCAATCCGCACAAGCTCCTGATCGACCCCTACGCCACTGCCATCACGCACCTCGACGAATGGGATTTTGCGGAGGCCCTCGGCTACGATCCCGACGCCCCAGAGCAGGGTCGCTCCCGGTCTACGACCAACAACGCTGAATCGGCCCCCAAGTGCGTCGTGACCCAACGCCGGACGGGGTGGGAACGCACGCGCCCCCTCCAGCACGACTGGTCCGAGACGGTGATCTATGAGCTCCACGTGCGGGGCTTCACCAAGCACCCGAGCGCCGATGTCGACCACCCCGGCACCTACCGCGGACTCATCGAGAAAATTCCGTACCTGAAGGACCTCGGCGTGACGGCCGTCGAGCTCATGCCGGTGCAGGAGTTTAACGAAAACGAGCTCGGACGGATGAATCCCCATACTGGTGAGCCGCTGAAGAACTACTGGGGCTACAACCCGGCCGCTTTCATGGCCCCCAATGGACTTTATGCCCATGATGGTCACTGTGGTGAGCAAGTCCATGAGTTCAAGGACATGGTGAAAGCCTTCCACGAAGCCGGGATCGAGGTGCTTCTCGACGTGGTGTTCAACCACACCGCCGAGGGGAACGAACGCGGTCCGACGTTTAGCTGGCGGGGACTCGACAATCAGATCTACTACCTGCTGGAGGAAGACCGACGTTTCTATAAAGACTACACCGGCACGGGCAATACGCTAAAGTCCGATCACCCCGTGGTGCGCGACATGATCCTCGATGCCCTGCGCTTCTGGGTGGTCGAGATGCATGTGGACGGGTTCCGATTTGATCTCGCCTCGGTTCTCGGACGGGACGAGGACGGCAACCTGCTGGCCGATCCGCCCCTGCTCGACCGGATTGCCAACGATCCGGTGCTCCGCGACGTGAAAATGATCGCCGAGGCCTGGGACGCGGCCGGCGCTTATCAGGTGGGGGAGTTCCACAACCGGTGGTCCGAATGGAACGGCCAATTTCGGGACGACGTGCGCCGTTTCTGGCGGGGCGATTCCGGAATGCTCGGGGACTTCGCGTCGCGCCTTGCAGGCAGCTCGGACCTCTACGGCGACACCGAAAAAGGCCCCGAATCGAGCATCAATTATGTGACGAGCCACGACGGTTTTACGCTAAACGATCTGGTCAGCTACGCCGAGAAGCACAACGAGGCTAATGGCGAGCGGAACCGAGATGGCACCAACGCCAACTACAGCCGAAACTACGGGGTAGAAGGGCCCACGGCGGATCCTGAGATTGAGGCCGTCCGCACCCGACAAGTCAAAAACTTCCTGCTCACACTCATCGTCTCTCACGGCGTCCCGATGCTGCTGGGTGGAGACGAGTTCCGACGCACTCAAGAAGGAAACAACAACGCCTACTGCCAGGACAACGAGATCGGCTGGTGGGTCTGGGACCGACGCGAGAAGCACGACGAGATCCACCGCTTCACCCGCGAACTCATCACAGCTCGCCAAGCCCACTCCCCCCTCCGACACGCCGGCTTCTACTCGGACGAGACGCTCCGATGGCTCAGCCCAGAGGGACACCCTCCAAAATGGGACTCTCCGGATGCACACTCGGTCGGATGCTATCTGCCGGAGACAGAAGACCTGGCAGTGCTGTTGATCTTCAACGCCGACACTGAATCAACGACCTTCGAGTTACCTGCTCTCCAAGGTGGCCACACCTGGGCCCGGAAGGCCGACACGTCCCGTCCCTCGCCCACTGACATCCACCCGCTCGGGGAGGCCGTGCCGCTCGACCAGCAGGATCACTATTCCCTGTCTCCACGGTCGAGTGCTATTCTCGTCGCTTGAGCTCCGCCTGCCCGTCCGTCCCCCTCAGGAAACGTACACCCCGAGATTACGGGACCGGTGGCCCCTCGCAAAATCCCTTCGGCGACGCTTCCAAGAATGGTACGCTTCAGCCCCGAGACACCCCGCGAGTCCCTTGGGTTCCCATCACAATGAGATCGATGTCGCGGTCCTCCGTAAACTGTACCCCCGCGGGTGCGAGGGCCGAAAAGTCGTAGGCAAATTGACTATTCTCAATCATTGGCGGCAGGGAGAACGGGCAAACGGGAGGTACACCGTCAAAGCACACTCCCAATTCCCTTCCGGGGTAGACGGGTTTCCCTCCCCTGAAGTGTCCTGCAGCCCCCAATACATACCCACACCCCGGACAGCCCGAAACGCGGAACTCGCTGAGTGTACTTGACTTTCTAGTTTTCCGGTCGATGCAGCTCGCCCGGTCGTTTTCGACTGTGATTTCCACTTGACGCCTTCACCCCCGTGGCCAAGATCGTCATCCCCGGCGGGAACGGATTCATCGGCACCGAGATCTGCCGCATCGCCGTCCAGAACGGCCACGAGGTGGCCGCCTTCGGCCGCACTGGCCGTCCTGCACTCACTCCCGCCCGACATCCCTGGGTCCAGGAGGTGGAGTGGCGCGCCGCCGACGTGTTCGCCCCAGACACGTGGCGGGACCTGCTCGACGGAGCCGACGCGGTTGTACACTGCATTGGGACAATCCAGGAAGCCCCTGACCACGGTCGCACATTTGACCATGTAAACGCAGAATCTACGCTTTTGACCGCCGAGGAGGCGACCGACGCCGGAGTTGACACCTTCGTTTTCTTGTCGGTCCGCGACAAGCCCCCGGGCGTATCTCGTGACTTTTGGGCTGCGAAACGCCGAGCCGAGCGGGCCCTGCACCAGCAGTATTCAAACCTGCGCTCTGTCTCGCTTCGGCCGAACCTCGTCTATGGACTTCGCAAGCCAGGCACGTCCACTCTCGCCGCCGTTCTACAACAGGTTCAGGGCATCGCCCCTCATCCCTACGCGTCGGTAGACGGTCGCCCCCTCCCCGTTGAATACGTCGCGGCCGCCGCCGTCCAGGCGGCGGTGACCTCCACAATGGAAGGGATCGCCACAGTCCCCCAAATCGAAGACATCGGCCGAACAGGTGGACTCGTCGACCCGGACGACGTCTCCACGCCCACTTTCCTCCCTCTCCTCGTCGGTCTCGGGGGGACAGCTGCTGCGGGATGGCTCCTGCACC
>CAYLMT010000170.1:0-4164 GCA_964384855.1 uncultured Salinivenus sp. | reverse complement strand
AAGGGCTACATGAACACAGGCTTTCCCTTCCACATGGCGAAGGACATCACCTTTGCCCATGGGACGAAGGTGGATGTACTTATGGTCGGGGGCCTCTTCGGTGTACTCGGAGCAATGATCCGGCAAGGATCAGCCGCGTTCGGGCTGCCCTGGGACCCGATCGCCATGGGAGTGGTCCTCTCAGCCCTCGCCCACCGGCTGGCCTTCGGATACGACCTGATTGGTCCCGTGGGCGGTAACGGACTTCTCGACATGTCTCCATTTGGTCGGGGGGAGAAGCGACCCGACGAGAGCACAGATCCCAATGCCCGGACGCCCGAGGACCGTTTCGTCGTTGAACCCTGGCTTCCACACCAATACAAGTGGGGCGGCATCACGATGCTGGGCCTTGTCGCAGGCCTCCTCGGTGCCTATATCGCACTTGAAACGGAAAGCCCCTTTCTGGCTTTCGGCATCAGTGCCGCGAGTCTTCTCTTCCTGAACCTGGGAGTAGTGCAATTTCCCGTCACACACCACGTTACCCTTCCATCAAGCACCGCCGCCCTCGCAGTCACAGCAAGCGGTGCTGACGTCGAGCCTGCGCTCATCAGCGGTGCCTCTCCCGTAGAGGCACTTGTTGTGGGGGCTGTGTTTGGCATTCTGTGCGGGCTGTTCGGAGAGCTCTTTCAGCGCATCTTCTACGCCCACGGAGACACCCACTGGGACCCGCCTGCGGCAGCGATTGTCTTTGGCACGTTCCTCATTGCAGGGCTCCACCTGACGGGCGTGTTCGGCACAGCGGTTTGGATTCCCACACCCTGAGGTCGCTCCGCCAGATGCGAGACCGAGAACGCCTGACCGGTCGATAGGGGTGCTCGTAATGCCCTCTCTCATCTTTCCCGCCTCGCTCCCATCATGCAGTACGTACTCACCCTTGATCAGGGAACGACCAGCTCGCGATCGATCCTCTTCGACCACAATGGAGAAATTAAGACGGTCGCCCAGACGGAGTTCGAGCAAATCTATCCCACTCCCGGATGGGTCGAGCACGATCCGAATGAAATTTGGTCGACTCAGATGGGCACGGCCTCCGAGGCGCTGAGTCGGGCGGGCGTGAGTGCCGATGAGCTTGCCGCTATCGGCATCACCAACCAGCGAGAAACCACCATCATTTGGGACCGGGCCACCGGAACCCCCATTCACAATGCCATCGTCTGGCAGGACCGACGCACCTCTGGGCTCTGTGACCGCCTCAAAGACCAGGGTCACCTCGAGCTGTTTCGGGAGAAAACGGGGCTCATCCTCGACGCCTACTTTTCAGGAACCAAAATTAAGTGGCTGCTCGACCAGGTTGACGGGGCCCGAGAACGTGCCGAGAACGGTGAGTTGGCCTTCGGCACCGTCGACAGCTGGCTCGTCTGGCGCATGACAAACGGAGAACGCCACGTCACCGACGCCACCAACGCCTCGCGGACCCTCCTCTACAATATTCACGAGGGGACGTGGGACGATGAGTTGCTTGATCTCCTCGACATCCCCCGAGCCCTATTGCCGGAGGTGCGAGATAGCAGTACAGTGTACGGGACGACTCAGAAGGGACCATTCGACGACGAGGTCCCCATTGCGGGCATCGCCGGGGATCAGCAGGCCGCCCTCTTTGGACAAATGTGCACCAGTCCGGGCCTCGGCAAAAATACGTACGGCACCGGGGCCTTCCTCCTCCAGAATACGGGCGAGACCGCCGTGACCTCCGAGCACAATCTGCTCACCACGATTGGCTACCAGCTCGACGGCACCACCTACTATGCCCTGGAAGGATCCATCTTCGTTGCGGGAGCCGTGGTGCAGTGGTTGCGCGACGAACTCAAACTCATTCGGGAGGCCTCCGAAGTGGAACGACTCGCCCGAACGGTCGAGGACAATGGCGGGGTCTACTTCGTGCCAGCATTCACGGGGCTCGGCGCCCCGTACTGGGACCAATACGCCCGGGGTACGATCGCCGGACTCACACGCGGGGCCAACCGTGGACACCTGGCCCGGGCCGCCGTCGAGAGTATGGCCTATCAGGTGGCGGACGTGATTGACGCGATGGAAGCCGACTCCGGCATCGAGACCACGGAGCTGCGTGCGGACGGCGGGGCCTCCGCCAACGACCTCCTCCTTCAATTTCAGTCAGACATCCTCGGCCGACCCGTGGTACGGCCCAAAATCCTGGAGACGACGGCCCTCGGGGCGGCCTATCTCGCGGGCCTCGCCGTCGACTTCTGGGACAGCCTGACCGACATCCAGGATCAGTGGGTGCTGGATCGGAAGTTTACACCTTCAATGTCCGACGAGCGGGTCGAGGAGCTACGAGCGGGCTGGTCGAAGGCCGTAACTCGTGCTCAGGCTTGGGAATCGCCCGAGGAGAACGAGTCGGGTTCCCCTTCGTGAGTCCTTTCGTTGCGTCATTCGGAGACTCAAATCCACCGACGATGCCCGAATCCACTCCTTGGCGATACCGAGCGGAGATGGACCCGTCCTCGGAGGTATTCCCAAGGACGTCACGAAGCGAACGAGTTCGGGCCCCAGTGCTCCGCATTTACTCTGTTGTTTTTCGTTTCCTGACTCATGGACCGCACACACGGCCTCGAAGCCCTCAACGCCCGTCGTGAGCCCTGGGATTTCGTGATTATCGGGGGCGGAGCGACCGGGCTCGGATGTGCCCTCGAAGCAGCGGCTCGGGGATACGATCCACTGCTGCTGGAGATGCACGACTTTGCAAAGGCCACCTCGAGTCGCTCGACGAAGCTCGTTCACGGCGGCGTGCGGTACCTGCAGCAGGGCAAGATCCCTCTCGTACTTGAGGCACTCGATGAGCGGGGCATTCTTCGGGAAAATGCCCCCCACCTCGTCCACAGCCAGCCGTTCGTGGTGCCCAATTACCGATGGTGGGAGCGGCCGTACTACGGCCTCGGAATGAAGGTGTACGACCTGCTCGCCGGGCGACAAAATTTCGGGCGCTCAACCCTCCTAAGCCGCCAGGAAACCTTCGACCACCTTCCTACCCTCGAGCCGGAGGGGCTCCGGGGCGGCGTAAAGTACTACGACGGGCAGTTCGACGATGCCCGCATGGCCATCAACATTGCCCAGACGGCGATCGAACAGGGTGCCGTCGCCCTCAACTACCTGAAGGTCACGACGCTCACCAAGACCGACGGTCAGGTGAATGGAGTCGTGGCCAAGTGCCAGGAAACCGGCACCACGTACGAAATTGACGCCCGGTCGGTCATCAACGCGACCGGCATCTTCACGGACACCATTCGGCAGATGGACGATCCGGACGCCCCCCCGACCCTGCGTCCCAGTCGCGGGAGCCACATTGTCCTAGACCGGTCATTTCTCCCCGGCGACAGCGCCCTCCTGGTGCCGGAAACGGACGATGGGCGCGTACTCTTCGCCATCCCCTGGCACGACCGGGTCGTGGTCGGCACCACCGAGGCCGCCGTCGACGAGGTGAGCCTGGAGCCCATCCCGAACGCCGAGGAGCTCCAATTTCTCATCGAGCACGCCCAACGCTACCTCGTCGGCGATCCCGGGCCCGAGGACGTGCGGAGCGTCTACGCCGGCATTCGTCCCCTCGTCGCCTCACCTGGAAGCAACGCCGATACGGCAGAAATTTCTCGGAAGCACGAGTTGCACGTGTCTGAGAGCGGTCTCGTGACCATCTCGGGAGGCAAGTGGACGACCTACCGCAAAATGGCGGAGGACACAATTGACAGGGCCGTCCAGGACGCGGAACTCGACTGGCAGGCCTCGAACACACGCGACCTCCGCCTTCATGGGTGGCACCAGAATCCCGAACAGTTCGGCGACCTCGCACCGTATGGTGCTGACGCGAAAGAGGTAGAAGCCCTGATGGACTCGCGCCCCAACCTTCGAGAGCCTCTCGACAATCGTCTTCCCATTCGGGGCGCACAGGTGGTATGGGCGGCCCGACACGAGATGGCCCGAACGGTTGAGGACGTTCTGTCACGACGCACGCGCTGCCTTCTCCTCGATGCCCAGGCGAGCATTGACGTGGCGCCACAGGTCGCCAGACTCCTCGCAGAAGAACGCGATTGTCCCTCCTCCTGGGCCGAGGAGCAAGTCGAGGCCTTCACGGCAGTTGCCCGCAATTACCTAATTCCATCCGAGATCGGGTAG
>CAYLMT010000169.1:0-4218 GCA_964384855.1 uncultured Salinivenus sp. | reverse complement strand
AGTCGTAGCTCGATGCCCGGCCGTAGAGGTGGGTCAGCTCCTTCAGCATCTCCTCGTCCTCGTCGGTGATCTGATCGGGTGTGACGCGCCATGCCCAATTGCCCTCCTCCGTACCTGGGGTGTTGATACGGCCCTCGCTCCCCAGACCGATCACGTCCTGCAGCGGTGTCACGACCCGGTCGGCCACCGACGCCATCAGTGCCCGGAGGGCCTGCCGATGAATGACGTCGTCGGGGGTCTCGTCGGGCAGGTTGAGGTACTTCTGGGCGAACGCCTTTTTCTCCTCAGAAAGGTCCTCCTGCCACCAGCCCACGATGGTATTGTTGTCGTGGGTGCCGGTGTAGGCGACCAGGTTGCGGCGGTGATTGTGGGGGAGAAAGTCGTTGTCGGGCCCGCCGCCGAAGGCGAACTGGAGGACGGCCATGCCCGGAAAGTCGAACGTGTCCCGCAGGGCCCCCACAGACTCGGTGATGATGCCGAGGTCCTCGGCGACGACGGGTAGCTCCCCGAACTTCTCTTCCATGGCCCGAAAGAAGGCGGCGCCCGGCCCGTCCTCCCACGAGCCGTCTATGGCGGTGTCGTGCTCGGCGGGAATGGCCCAGTACTCGTCGAAGCCTCGGAAGTGGTCGAGCCGGACGAGGTCGAAGAGGTCGAAGGCCCGCCGCAGCCGCTCGGTCCACCATTCGAAATCGCGCTCCGCCATCCGGTCCCACTGGTAGATGGGGTTGCCCCACCGCTGGCCCTCGGGACTGAAGTAGTCGGGCGGTACGCCGGCCACCACAGAGGGGCTCCCGTCATCGTCGAGGTGGAAGAGGTCCTGGTGGGCCCACACGTCGGCGCTGTCGTGGGCGACGTAGATCGGCAGGTCCCCAAACAGGTGGATGTCGCGGGTGTGGCAGTAGGCCTGCAGGGCCGTCCACTGCCGGTGAAAGAGGTATTGCCAGAAGACGTGCCGCTCGATTGCCGCTTCGTGCTCGTCTCGGGCCCGCGCCAGCGCGTCCGGGTCGCGGTGCACGAGGGGCCGATCCCACTCTGTCCACGCCGTTCCGTCGTGAGCGTCCTTCAGGGCGGCGTAGAGCGCGTAGTCGTCCAGCCAGGCAGATTGGGCGTCCCGAAACTGTCGGAGGCGCGTCGCATCGGTGGTTGAGGCGTCGGCCCGAAACCGGCGAAAGGCCGTGCGGAGCACCTCGCGTTTGCGAGGGACGAGGCGCGCGTAGTCGACGTGGTCGTCGGGCAGCTCCGTGAGGGGTGCGAGGTCGTCGTTCGTGAGCAGCCCGTCCTCCACGAGCGGCTCCGGGCTAATCAGGAGCGGGTTGCCGGCGAAGGTGGAGGGACTGGAGTAGGGCGAGGCGCCGGGCCCGATGGGCCCCACGGGCAGCACCTGCCACAGCCGCTGGTGGGTGCGGGTGAGAAAGTCGGCAAACTGGAAGGCGGCCGGGCCCAGATCGCCGATGCCGTACCGGCTGGGAAGGGCACTGATGGGGAGGAGAAGCCCGCTCGTGCGTCGAGAATCCACGGAAAGGAGCAGTTGGTGGGAGAATCGTCAGCGTCGGGTGGGGGACCGTCACAGTCAACGAAACGGGGACGAGAGTCTCCAACTGGAGTGTCGGCGTGACAGAGGCACCGCAAGGAACAGCTCACTCGGAGGCCTCGTCGACCGGGAGACGGGGACGTTCATTGGGGGCGAGGCGCGTGTCGGGGGCACCGGTGGCGGCCTCCACGCGGGTCCGGTACAGCTGCCGAAAACGCCGATAGAGCACGCTGAATTGGGCGTCGGCCTCGGCGGCGGGTACGTCGATCACCTCGGGGTACGCAAACGTCGCGGCCCCGGCCGTGTCCACGAAGAGCGTCTTGAGGCCAAGGCGGCGCTGAAAGATTGACGCGGTGGCGTGGAAGACGTGAAACTTCTCGACCGGGAGGATCCACAGGTAGTGCGACAGCACACCCCGGCGGATGTAGAAGCCGTCCTCGCCGGCGGCGTACGTGTGGTTGCGGTATTGAAGGATGGCCCATCCCAGGATGAACGGCACGAGCCCAAAGCCCCACCAGGGCAGACCAACGCCGCCCAGCTGCAGCCAGTCCGTCGGCCAGAAATAGATGGTGGGCAGGAGGAGGGCGGATAACACCGCCGTGTAGCGGATGAACCGGCGACGAATGGTCAGGCGTGAGACGTGTGCGAACGACTCGGGCAGGTCGAAGGAGCGCACGCGGCGGGCCAGCTCGAGAATGCGTTTGGCGCCGGCAAAGGGCGCGATGACCCGGTGCCCCTGCTCCTCCACGTTCAGTCCCACGGTCTGCACCTTCAGCTCGTACCATCCGAAGGCGCGCATGAACGGGTTGGTGCGGAGGATGAGTGCCTGCACCTTTTCGAGGGGGATCGTGCCTTCCGTCACCGTAAAGAGTCCGTGTCTCTTGCGCAGCTTGTCACCGTCGAGCCACAGCCGAAAGTTGTAGTAGCGTGCCACGTGAACGGCGATGCCACTAACCCACCCCAGAAAAATGGCGACTACCACCGTCGCGAGGATGGCCAGGGCCGGGTGGCTGAAGATCACTTCCGATACCCATTCCATCCGGCCCCGGGCCTGAAGGACCCGGTCGATCAGTGCCTCCGGGTTAAAAAGCTCGAGCACCGTAAAAATGACGGCGAGATAGAGCAGAGAGAACCGGAACGCCCCCGACAGTAGCACCCGTCGGAGCGGCATGTCGAGCAGCGTTTCCGTGTGGGCGGTGTCCTCGGTCTCGGCCTCCGCGTCGGTCTCCTGCGATCCCCGCTGGAACGACCGGACGACCTGCCGAATCTTGCGGGCTTCGTCTTGATGCACGTACTCCAAGCTGCCCTCGGTGCTTGAGCTTCCCGCCGTCTCAATTTTAACCTTTGCCAGTCCGAGCATTCGAGCGACCAAATTGCGCTCGATCTGGATGTTCTGGACGCGCTCGATGGGAATGCTCCGGTTTTGTCGGTTCAGCACACCCTTCTGGATGACAATTTGCTTCGGCGTGATGCGGTAGCTGAACCGCCAGTACTGGAGCAGGATCGCGGGCAGCGCGAACACGCCGTACATCACGGCGAGCACGAGGGAAGTGACGTTCTCCGTGGAGCCGGGGTTGCGGAGGATGGGAAACAGGATGATCAGCAGCGCGGGGAGGCTGGCCCCCACCCGCAGGAGGAGCGTGAGGGGATGCAGGCGCTGCGGCTCGCGGACGGCCCCGAGAGTCGTTGCGGCCGCGCCCTCGGTCCCCCCCGGCGCGGTTGGGGCGTCGTCAGAGGGGTGGTTCGACGCTTCCGCCGGGTCCCGGCGGTCATCAGAATTGGGCTCCGCGGGGGAGGGCGACGGCATTACACCGGCTCTTCGATGAGTGGGTCTTCGAGGATGAAGCGTTTAATCTTGTCCCGGATCGCCTCGGCCTCCGACAGGGGCAGGCCGGGGATCACGACGTCGCTGCTGCGGGACCCGGCGGTGTGCACCACGAGGCGTCCGAGTGCAAACTCGCGTTCGATCAGGTCTTGGGACACGTCGACGTGCTGGATGCGGCGCAGCGGCACGATCGTGCGGACGTGCTGCAGTACCCCGTGCTCCATGTACAGCTCTTCCGGCCGAAGCACGAACCCCCAGGCCCGGTATCGAAGGCGCGGCCAGGCCACACAGTACAGAAGGGCTCCCACGAGTACCGTGCCCGAAAGCACCCCGAAGGGGAGCCAGGCGTCGGGAGAGAACAGGTGGGTGAGGTCGTAAAACAGCGCGGGAAGGAAGAGAATCATCGAAACCGCGGCCATCTTGATTCTCCAGACGGTCCGGATCGACGGGTTTAGCGATCGAATGGCGTCGCCGGCCGCCACGTCGGCGAAGTCGGCGTCGGTGGAGGCATCCATGGAACGGGGAGGCGAGTGTCCAAAGCGGGCAGACAGGCGACCCCATTGAAGCAAAAGGACCGGTCGAGGTTTCCGCGGAGACCCATCGTCAAAAGGGGCCTCAGGACCTCACCCCGACTCGTTCTGGTCCGAAACGATCTCCGTGATTCGGCTCACGACTTCTTCCACCGGACGGCCGGCGTCGAGGGTATGGTGGGCATCCTCGTAGGTGGGGCGCCGGGTTTCCAGCATGTCTTCGATACGGGCGCGCTGCTCGGCACGTGGCAGCCGGGTGCCCGTGTCGTCCTCCAGTAGGGGGCGGCGGGTGTCGTCGTTCGCCACACGGTCGAGAAGAGTGTCGACCGGGA
>CAYLMT010000168.1:0-4222 GCA_964384855.1 uncultured Salinivenus sp. | reverse complement strand
CCGTTTCGTCCGCGACGAAGGCGGCGAGGGCGTCGGGCGTCCAGCCGGTGTAGCCCCCATCGCGGTCCACCTGGTTGAGGGTGGCGGCGTAGAGGAGAGGTGTATGGGCTTCCTGCGCGGCGAGCAGGGCCGCACGCGCCACGGCCTCCGAGTTGGGGCACACGGCCAGCAGGGTGTGGCGGGTGCCGGGCCGATCGGGGGCGGACAGGGGGCCGAGCAGGCACTGTGCCAGTACCGCCACGGACGACGTGCTCTTGGCACGAGCGGCGGTGCGAAGTCGACTGTCGAGACCCGAAGAGGGAGCAGATCCACACATGGGAACTGAGGGACTCGCGGGAAGCACTCCTCCCAACAAACGCCAATCCGAGAAGATCAGACCGTCCCTTTTCTGTAATTTCACACATTTTCGGGTGAGAGCGCCTCCGGGCCGCTATCGAAGCGTTTCCAAAACATTGACAGTCAGAATCTCCAAGATTATATAAAGAGACCCCTTCGGCGACCCCCCACCGGGACCGTTCCGTCACCACAGTTTGCCGAGGGCCGCTGTCCGTTCGTTTTCTCGAAGCCACCGATCCATCACCCATGACGTTACGCTACGGTTCACTCCTCGTGCTCGCTGGTCTTTTGTGGGGCCTCCTTGGGGTGGGGCCGACACAGGCTCAGCAAGCCGCTTCGCTCACCGGAAGTGTCGAGGACCCGAATGGGGCGCCCCTTCCGGGGGCCAATGTCGTGCTCCTGGACTCCGACTACGGCACGGCGGTCGGGCCCGATGGCTCCTATACAATCACGGGCATTGAGCCGGGGACGTACACCCTTCGCGTCACGTTCGTCGGGTACGAGACGGTCGAGGAGGAGATTACCTTTGAACCGGGCGCGGAGGTAACGCGCATCTTCACCCTGGAGCGGGCTGCGCTGCAGGGAGAGGGGGTGACGGTTACCGTGGGGTCCCGGGCCCGCAACGTGGCCGCCGAGGACATGGCCGTGCCGGTGGACGTGTACGGCAGCGAGGAGATCGAAATTTCGGGCGCGTTCGAGACCGGTCGCATTCTGAAACAGATCGCCCCGTCGGTAAACTTTCCGCAGAACACTCTGTCCGATGGGATGGATGCTCTCCGCTCGTTTACCATGCGGGGATTGAGTCCGGACCAGTCGCTCGTGCTGGTCAACGGGAAGCGTCGCCACAAGACGGCGCTCGTTAATCGTCTTGGGTCGGGCGTGCAGGGTGGGTCGAGCCCCATCGACCTGAATGCGATTCCGTCGAATGCGATCGACCGCATGGAGGTGCTCCGGGACGGGGCCGCTTCACAGTATGGCTCCGACGCGATCGCGGGGGTCGTAAACATTCGGCTGAAAGAAGAGCCGTTGGATCCGACTGTCGAGACGCGCATCGGGGGATACGTCACCGAACCGTATTCAAACGACGGAACGACCTATAGCGTCCGTCCCTCCTTTGGGGTGCCGTTGGGGGAGGAGGGGGGCTTCCTGAACTTCTTCGGCGAGTACCGGCTGCGCACGCCAACCAATCGGGCCGGGCCCGCCTCCTACAACATCGGTGACCACAACGACAGTGGCGATGAAGTGGGGGACCCGGACGGCGACGGTCTCTACGAGATCGTGGACAAGAACAACTCCGTCGAGCAGCCGGCCTTCCACTGGGGCGACGGGCGCTCCGAAAACCTCTTGTTCTGGGCCAATGGCGCGTATCCCGTGGGCAACTACGACGCGGAGCAGCCGACCGAGGTGTATGCCTTTGGCGGATATAGCTACCGCAAGGGGAAGGGCCAGGGCTTTTACCGGGAGGGAATCGATGACGGCAACTGGACCCAGGTGTACCCGGAGGGCTTCCTGCCCAACTTCGAGAACCCGATCAATGACTACTCGATCTCGGTGGGGCTCCGGGGTCTGTGGGACGAGTGGAACTACGACCTGAACGCCCAGACGGGGTACAACGACTTTCAGTACAACATTACCAATTCGCTGAACGCCACCTATGGCCCCACGCTGTCCGGCAATCAGACCGAGTTCTACGCTGGCTCGGTGCGGCTCCGCCAGTCGCATGTGCAGTTGGACGTAGACCGGACGTACGAGATGGGCTTCGCCTCGCCGCTGAACGTGGCGGTGGGGGCGGTCTTCCGCGCCGACACCTACGAGATTGACGCTGGCGAGCGGGCCTCCTGGGCGAACGGGCCCTGGGACATCAACCAGAATGGAGGCGTTCCGGCCCCGGGTGCACAGGTCTTCCCCGGCTTTCGGCCCGAGCAGGAGGTGAACGAGACTCGGACGAATGTGGGCACCTACGTGGATCTTCAAACTGACGTAGTCGACCCCCTTCAGGTAAACGTGGCGGGGCGCTTCGAGAACTACAGCGACTTTGGGTCTACCGTCACCGGAAAGGTTGCGATGCGTCTCGACGTCGTAGACCAGCTCTCCCTCCGGGGAACGGCCCAGACGGGCTTCCGGGCCCCCAACCAGGCGCAGAAGTTCTTCTCGAAGGTGTCGACCACCTTTATCGACAACGAGCCCTTCCAGACGGGCATCTTCCGACTGGACAGCGACCTCAACAATGTCGCCGAGGAGCTGGGCGTAGAGCCTCTTCAGGAAGAGACGTCCGTCAACCTCAGCGGCGGCATTATCCTGGAGCCCTTCGAGCGGTTCCAGATTTCGGCTGACTACTTCAACATCCGCATTGACGACCGGATCATCCTGTCCGGCGACATTGGGGTGGGACAGGGACTCAGTGAAGAGGCCCGCGAGAACATCCGTCAGATTCTCCAGGGCACGGGCGCGGAAACGGCGAGTGTCTTCACCAACGCGATCGACACGGAGACGCAGGGCCTGGACGTCACTGCGAAGTACGCGGCTCTATTGGCCGATGGCGTTCAGCTCCAGCTCCGCGGGGCCTTCAACTGGACGAAGAATGAGGTAGTAGGTGGCCCTCGAAATCCGGAGCGACTCAGTGACGAGTTCGACGAGCAAATCTTTGGCCGCGTCGCCCAGCTTGCACTGACCGAAAGCACCCCCGCGACGACCGGCAAGCTCTCCGCCAATCTCCAGGCCGGCCCAGTGCGCTTTTCGCTTCGGGGGGCGCGCTACGGCGAGGTGCTGGTGCCCGACAACGATCCCGCTGCGCAGTACAGCCTGAGTCCGGAGTATACGGTAGGCGGGGAGGTGGGGTACAGCGCGTTCGACGATCAGGTCGATATTGCCGTCGGGGCCCGGAACCTCTTCGACAACTACCCGGACCTGCCACCGAGCCTGAGTACGGACAGTCCGGGGACATTCGATATCATCCTGCCCTATAACCGGGCCTCCCCGATTGGCTTCAATGGCCGCTTCATCTACAGCCGGCTGACGATTACGCTGTAGAGCTCGGCGGGTCGGGGAATGGCTCTCCGCGCTCCGACTCCACAGTGAGGCCTCCCGATATTTCCTTGTGACTGACTGGTATTTCCTAATGATGAACGTTGACACGATCTTGCGTACGATCCGACAGGGACAGATGCTTCTCGGGGCCGGGCTCCTTGCCGGTCTACTGGTCTTGACGGGCTGTGACAGCCAGGACCTCGGCGACGCAAATCCGCAGACGCCGACCGTGACTGAGATTGCCACGGAGGTGGAAGCCCTCAGCACGTTTGGCCAGGCCCTCCAGCGTGTAGGACCCACCAATGTGCTCACCGGCAGTGAGCCGTATACGGTGTTTGCGCCTCTTAACGGGGCCTTTCAGCCGGGCATCAGCCTCGAGGCCAATCCCGGCGTGTTGCAGAAGGTGCTTCGACACCACGTAGTGGACGAAGATTCGCTCCTGGCGAGCGATCTAAGCGACGGAGCGCCGCGGCTGCCCCTCGCAGGAGACACCCTCATGATCGGCGTTGGGGACAACATTACGGTCAACCGGGCGACCGTTACAAATCCTGACGTCAGTGCGCAGGAGGGCATCGTGCACGTCGTCGACGGTCTGCTGGCCGACGCGGTGGACCGGGCGACGCTGACGCCACAGTTTACGATTTTCGCGCGGCTGGTGAAGGAAGCCGACCTCGCGGCAGCCCTCCGAGGTCCCGGGGCCAATGATGGGCGGACGATCTTCGCGCCGACGAATGCGGCCCTTCTGGAGGCCTTTGACGACGATGACAGTGGCGAAATCGAGACGGGCGAGATTCCCTCGGACGCCGACCAAATTTTGCAGTACCACGTGCTCGACAGTGTCTTCCTCGCCGCGGACGTG
>CAYLMT010000167.1:0-4226 GCA_964384855.1 uncultured Salinivenus sp. | reverse complement strand
CGCAGGTAAAGAACGCGCGATCTGCCGGAATTCCCGAACACTGGTTTCGACGGTGCGTTACACCGAACTGATTAGTGCTTTTCACACCCATCGCAACAGACCAACACAGCGTCGTGGCACAAGCGAATGAAGGAGACGAGGTCCAAGTCCACTACACCGGCAAGCTGGAGGACGGGACCATTTTTGATTCCTCGGAAGAGGGGGAGCCGCTCAGTTTTGTCATCGGGGAGAATCGTGTGATTCCGGGCTTCGAGGAGGCCGTGACGGGCATGGAACCGGGCGACTCAAAAACGACCGAGGTCGATCCGGAGCAGGCCTACGGAGAGCACCGTGAGGACATGGTCATGGAAATGGAGCGCGATCAGATTCCCGACGAGGTGGACCCGGAAGTGGGGCAGCAGCTTCAGTTGCGGCTCGAAAATGGCCAAACCGTTCCGGTCCTCATCACGGCTCTTGGCGAGGACTCGGTGACCATCGACGCGAATCACCCGCTGGCGGGTCGGAAGTTGATCTTCGACATTGAGGTGGTCGACGTGGCGGAAGGCAGTGGCTCACCTGAGGGCGGCGGAGACGACGGGGGCAACATCGTCACACCGTAGCGCCGTTGGGTCCGTCCGGAGGTTCCGGATTCGCCATTTGAGCATTCTCTGTGCCCCTGCATGGTCGATCTGTGCAGGGGCATTGCTGTAGGTGCACGGTCGTCCGTAGAAAGCGAAGGGCGAAGGGAGCGGCTCGCCACCGGGTACCCCTCTGCTCGCAGTTCATTGGCCTACGGGTTTATGTATCGACTTGGCCGAATGGCACTTCTGGGGTTCGTGCTGGTCGGACTGCTGCTCGTGCTGCGTTCCTCCGTTGGTGGAACGGCGAGGGCCCCGGAGAGGATGAGGGGGCCGGAAACGACGTATCTCAAGAGAAGTCCCCGGTCGGTGGGGGCGTCGGGACGCTGGTTTGCTGGGTCGAGGTTTGTCGCTCGGCAGATCGACACGCTGGAGGAGGCGAGTCGGCTCGTCGTTCGGTTGACCAATCAGAGGCGCGAGGCTCACGGGCGCCGCCCGATCAGGCCGGATTCGGGATTGACCCGGGTGGCCTGCGCGCACACTCGGGACATGCTCCTCCGCGACTTTGTTGGTCATGAAAACCCGGACGGAGAAGGGCCCACCGATCGGGTGGCTCGACTGCATCGACGGCTCATCGGATCGGTCGCCGAGAACCTATGGGCGCGAACGGGGCAGGCGCCGGATCGAAATCGCCCGAAGCCCCTCGCCGAGCACATCGTAGAGGGATGGATGAACAGCCCGCCGCACCGGAGCACCCTGCTCGATTCGAGCGCTACTCACCTCGGCGTTTGTGTGGGGTGGGAGGGAACGCGAATCCGGGCGACGCAGATTGTGGCAACGGTGCGTGCGTACCTTGAGGAGCCCCTCCCGTACCGGGTGGAGAGTGGGGACGAGATTGCGGTATCGGTGCCCTCGACAACCGGTCGCGGGGTAAAGAGATACGACTTTGCATGGTCCGACACGGATCGACGCGCACTGGGACCGTTTTCCTACGACGATACGCTCCGCGTTCCGTTCGAGGAGGGACGGTACCGGATTCGGTTCTATCTTCCGGAAAACGAAGTGTATCGGGAATTGAAAGGGGTCTACCGGGGATATCGGGGACCCGAAATTCAGGTTGTTTCGCCTTCCTGATCTGGATCCACCGGGGTGCGTCGATCCCGAATGGATCGCCGATTGCACGGCACCATTCCGTTGTCTAGGTTAATTCTCCATGGGGGAACGCTCTGTTCCCCTTCTTCCTCGGCCCTCGTTTTGCCGTCTCCGCGTCACCGAGTTCGCGCTCGCCCGTCTGTACATGCCCGATCCCACTGTTCCTGTCGATCGCAGCCAGCGCCAGTACAACTTCTCGGCGGGCCCGGCCACCCTGCCCGTGGAAGCGCTCCGGGAGGCGAGAGATGAGCTGCCCGTATACGACCACGTGGGGGCCTCCGTGATGGAGATTAGCCACCGCTCGCCCGCCTATGACGAGATCGAAGAGTCCGCTCGTGAGCACCTGCGCGCCCTGCTCGACCTGGATGACGACTGGCACATTCTCTTCCTACAGGGCGGGGCCCGAATGCAGTTTTACCAGGTGCCGCTCAACTTCCTGCCCGACGACGGCGTGGCCGACTATGTCGTATCGGGGCGGTGGGGGGCGAAGGCCGTCGACGAGGCCCGGCGGGTCGGCGCCGTAAACGTCGCGGCTTCCAGCGAGGACGCGGACTATTCGTACGTGCCGGACATGGAGACGTGGGACCTGTCTCCGGACGCCTCGTACGTCCACGTCACGACCAACGAGACGGTCAACGGCAACCAGATGACCGACGACCCGGTGCTCGAGGTGCCCGTCGTGACCGATGCGTCGAGCGAGTTTTTGAGCCGCCCGATGGACCTGGAGGGCTACGGGCTGATCTACGCCGGGGCGCAGAAAAACGTGGGGCCGGCCGGCGTTACCGTCGTCCTGGTGCACGACGACTTCCTGCGGCGGCGCACGCAGCCGCTCCCCACGATGCTCGACTACGGCACCCACGCCGAGCGGCGCTACAACACGCCGCCGGTCTTTCCCATCTACATGGTGGAGAAGGTGTGCCGCTGGCTCCGGAATCAGGGCGGGATCGACGTCATCCACGCGATCAACCGGCGGAAGGCACGCCTGCTTTACGACGCGATTGACGAGACCGACTTCTACCGCGGCACCGTGGAGCCGGAGGATCGCTCGATGATGAACGTGACGTTCCGCCTCCACGACCCGGATCTGGAGCCGGTCTTCCTCAAACAGGCCGAACAGCGGGGCCTGCTCAGCCTGGCCGGGCATCGCTCCGTCGGAGGGATCCGCGCCTCGATTTACAACGCCATGCCCGAAGAGGGCGTCCGAACGCTCGTACAGTTCATGGACGAATTCGAGCGCACGCACGGGTAGGAAGGACGCAGAACGTGGGAGAACGTGATGGCGCCACGGAGTGTCGGGCGCAGTACGAGACCGCTTTTGAATCAACGACTACGGCGCAATGGCTCTTACGATTGGTGTCCCGCGCGAAACCGAATCGGGCGAGTCCCGCGTGGCCCTGATCCCCGATGTGGCTGATCGCTTATTGACGACGGTGAAGGACCTGGAGATTCGCGTAGAAGAGGGCGCCGGACAGGGGGCCTACCACACCGATGCCGATTACGAGGCTGCGGGGTGTGCGGTGGACGGGAGGGAAGAGGTGTTCGACGCCGACATCCTCACAAAAGTTGCGCCTCCGTCCGACGAGGAAATCGAACGGCTCGGGGACGGGCAGGTGCTGATCGGGCTCATGGATCCGCTCGGGGTGCCGCAGCGAGCACAGGCGCTGGCCGAGCGCGGCGTGACGACGCTGGCAATGGAACTGGTGCCGCGCATCTCGCGGGCGCAGAAGCTCGACGCACTCTCGGCAATGAGCTCGATCGGGGGCTATCGGGCGGTGGTCCTCGCGGCCGAGCGGTTGCCCAAGTTCTTTCCGCTCCTGACCACCGCTGCCGGGACAGTGCGCCCGGCCCGAGTGCTCGTGCTGGGCGCCGGCGTGGCGGGCCTTCAGGCCATCGCCACCGCCAAGCGCCTGGGGGCCAAGGTCTTCGGCTACGACATCCGCGAGCCGACCCGCGAGGAGGTGGAAAGTCTCGGCGCGTCCTTCGTGGAGCTGGAGGTCGACATCGAGGCCGACCAGAACGAAAGCGGGTACGCGGAGGAGCTGGAGAAGGAAAAGCAGGAGCGCCAGCCCGAGCTCCTCGAGCCCCACATTGCCGACGCCGACGTCGTCATCTCGACGGCCCTCATCCCCGGCAGGCCCGCGCCCCTACTCGTCAACGAGAACGCCGTGGAAGCCATGGATCCGGGGTCGGTGATCGTGGACCTTGCCGCGCCGAACGGGGGCAATTGTGCCCTCACGGAGACCGGGGAGGAAATCGTCCAGCACGACGTCCAGATCCTCGGGCCCACCAATCTCCCCGCCGAGATGCCGATCCACGCGAGCGAGCTCTACGCCAAGACCGTGGCGGCCATGATTGAGGAGGGGTTGGAGGAGGGAGCTTTCGCCCCGGACTTCGACGACGAGATCTTCGCCGAGTCGTGCCTCACACGCGATGGTGAGGTTCAAAATGAGCGAGTTCGGGGGCTTCTGGTCCCCGTGGAAGAGGAGGAGGCGTGACTTGTAATCCGTAAAACGTGAT
>CAYLMT010000166.1:0-4227 GCA_964384855.1 uncultured Salinivenus sp. | reverse complement strand
CCCACAAATGCGACCGTTTGCCCCCCGGATTGAAACTCCTTCACGGCCTCGGCCTTCTCGTCGGGCAGTACTTCAGCCTGAACGCGGTCGATGCCAAGCTTGTCGGCGATAGCCCGGGCGGTGCGCTCGTCGTCGCCCGTAATCATGGCAATCTCAATGCCCAGCGTATGGAGGGCGTCGAGCGCCGCGGGGGTTGAGTCCTTGATGGGATCGGCCACTGCCACAACGGCGGCGAGCGTGCCGTTCACGGCCACGTAAAGCGGTGTCTTGGCGGCATCTGCCAGTCGGTCCGCCATCTCCTCGGCCTCCTCGGCAATCGCCACGTCCTGCTTTTCCATCAGGCGGGCGGCCCCCACCGCTACGCTACGACCGTCCACCGTCGCCGTCACACCATGCCCCGGCACCGCCTCAAACTCCGTGGCGTCCGGACAGTCAAGCCCTTCCTCGTCGGACCGAGCCACCAGTGCCGCGCCAATTGGGTGCTCGGAATGTGCCTCCACGGCGGCCGCCCAACGGAGCACGTCGTCGTTGTCGTACCCATTGCGCGGGAGAACATCCGTTACCTCAGGCCGACCCTTCGTAAGCGTGCCGGTCTTGTCAAACACGATGAGGTCAGCGCTGTGGAGCGCCTGCAGCGCTTCGCCTTCCCGCACATAGACGCCGAGCTCGGCGGCGCGGCCCGTCCCCACCATGACCGAGATCGGTGTCGCGATGCCCATGGCACACGGACAGGCGATGATGAGGACAGACACGGCGGTCACGAGCGCGTAGGTGAGGACCGGATCTGGCCCCCATACCATCCAAATCCCGAAGGTAAGAGCAGCCGTCACGAGCACGAACGGGACGAACACCTTCACCACTCGGTCAGCGAGTGACTGGATGGGCGGAGCCGACCCCTGTGCCTCTTCCACCATCTCCACAATCTGTGAGAGCACGGTCTCCTCCCCAACCCGCGTGGCGCGGAAAGTGAAGCTGCCCGTCTCGTTGATCGTGCCACCAACCACCTCGTCCCCCTCGCTCTTGCGCACGGGCTCCGGCTCGCCGGTCACCATCGACTCGTCGACGTGTGACTCCCCGTCGAGAACCTCGCCGTCCACTGGCACCTTCTCGCCGGGCCGCACACGGATCACGTCGCCGGGCACCACGTCGCGCACGTCGATCTCTTCCTCCTCCCCGTCGCGAAGGACACGGGCGGTACTGGCCTGCAAATCCAGCAGCTTGCGGATCGCATCGCTGGCACGGCCCTTGGCGAGCACCTCCATGTAGTTGCCCGCCAGGATGAGCGTGATGATCGTCGCGGCGGCCTCGTAGTAGACGTGCACCGTCCCCTCCGGCAGCACGCTCGGGAGGAACGTCGCCACGACCGAATACCCGTACGCCGCCGAGGTCCCAATCATCACGAGTGTGTTCATGTCCGGGGCGCCACTCTTGAGTGCAGGCCAGCCGTGCTTGTAGAAGTAGAGCCCCGGCCCGAACTGTACCACCGACGTGAGGGCAAATAACACGTAATAGAGGGTCTGGGGGGACACCTGATCGGTAATCCAGGCCTCCATCGCCGGCACGTGCATGAAGCCCATCTCCAAAATGAAGACGGGCACCGCAAAGGCCAGGGCCCAGAAAAAGCGTCGCTTCATCAACCGCTGCTCTTCCTCCCGAGCCTGCTTCTCCACGTCGGTGCGGGCGCCGCCACCCTCGGTGCCGACCACCTCGTACCCCGCGTCGCGAATCGCCTGTGTGAAGTTCGCCGGCTCGGCCACGCCCGGCACGTAGCGTACTGTGGCGCGGTCGGTGGCGAGGTTCACGTTCACCTCCAGCACGCCCTCCACGGAGTGCAGGGCGTCTTCGACCCGAGAGACGCACGACGCGCAGGTCATGCCCTGCACCGTGAGGGTCGTCTCGGTCGTGCGCACCTCATATCCGCTGTCTGCCACGACCTGAACGAGCGCCGGCGTTGACACGTCCGTTCCGTCTGGCACGGCCACCTCGGCCCGCTCGGTCGCAAAGTTGACACTCGCCTCCACCACGCCCTCAACGCGGGACAGCGCCCCCTCCACACTCTTCGCACAGGAGGCACACGACATGCCCTCCACCGGCAGCGTCAGGTGCGATCCTCCGTCCTCGGAGACACTGGACCTCCCATTCTCGGCACGGTCCGAGTCGACCGCGCAGGCCTCCCCATTCGACGGTGATGATTCACGAGGAGAAACGTCTCGAGACGACGCATCTGTCTCGGAAGTAGGTCGACTCATGGAATGGTCCGAAGTGCCGTTCGAGAGAATACCGAGCGCCCCGGGTAGGGTACCCCCCTATACCAAAACTATCACAGTAAGTTTCACCCGCGCCCGAACTCAAAGGTCCTGCGTCCCCACATTCTGCCAAGAACCCGTACAGCCCGGAACCCCGCCGCCGGAGCGCCAATAGGGAGTCCCGTCGCTGATTTTGGGTCTTTCGTGGCCCCTCGGACGACGACGTCTGATCGGTTTCTTTTCTCCCACTCCCCCTGCCTCATGATTGAAGTCACGATCCTCAATGCCCAAGAGCTTGCCCGTCGCCAGATGGGTGCCCGCGCCGCACAGGCCTCCGGGGCCGGGGTTGACATCGAGTCGGCCGTCCGTAATCAGATGGCCGATCACCTGGAAAATGGATTTCGGAGCCGGGGGATCCAGGCCAACGTCTCCACGAAGGGAGCCCGGAAACTTGAGATTACCATTGAAGACGCCACGGAGGCGGCCTGGCAACAAGGCTACCTCGCCTGGCTGGTGGCCAAGTTCGTGCCGAGTACGGTCGAGCAGAACCTCGCCCCGGAGGTCCGCGACCGGCTCGACGAACAGGGCATCGAAGCGGACGTCGACGTAACGTAACCCCCTCTCCGGAGGCGATCCCTCGCCCCCGTATCGACACACTCTGCCGTTGCTCCTCCGTGTCTCCTCCCCTCCTCCCGGACCTCTCCAACCGCCTGGAGGCCAAGGAGTGGATGGATGATTTTTCGATCAGCGACGCCCGCCTGGGACGGGCCCTTCGCGACCTCCGACGTGTCAACCAACTGCTCGGCGGGTACCAGGCGACCGACACCGTTCTCGATCCGATTCTCCAGCAACGCGACCACCTCCGCCTCCTAGACGTGGGATGTGGAAGTGGGGATTACCTGGCCCATCTGGCCCGCAGAAGTGAACAGGCCGGGTGCACCCTTGACCTCATCGGTCTCGACGCCAATCCCGTCACAGTAGGACACGCCCGGGCCTACCTGGACCGACAGCTCTCCCCCCACCTCCGCGCTCAGGTCCGCGTCGAAGTCGGAGACGCCCTGGCACTCCCCCACGAGGCCGGGGCATTCGACCTCGTCCACGCGGCCCTCTTTCTCCACCATTTCCACGGCCCCTCGGCTGTCCGAGTGCTCTCTGAGATGCAGCGAGTGGCCCGCCTCGGACTCCTGGTGAACGACCTCCACCGGCATGCCCTCGCCTACGTGGGAATCTGGGGCCTCAGCCGCGCCCTGTGCCTCGCCCCAATGGTACAGCACGACGGACCCGTTTCGGTGCGTCGGGGCTTCCGGCGAGCGGAGCTCTACGCTCTAGCCCGGGCCGCCCAACTTCCCGATCCTTCCATCCAGTGGCACTGGGCCTTCCGATGGACCCTGTCTACCCTTGACCGGCAGTGGTGACGGAGCGCCTTCGTCCGGAGCCGTAGCCAGTCTGTGGCGGGCGCTCTTCCGGCCCACGGGAGCATCACCGCCGGAGTCCGGTATGCCGAATGCAACGCCGCTCGCTCGCCACGATCGACCATGTCCTACGACGCACTCGTCATTGGCGGTGGCCTGGCCGGATGCAGCGCGGCCCTCCAGCTCGCCCGCGATGGGCACGACGTGCTCTTGGCCGAACAGTCGACGTATCCGCGACAGAAGCTGTGCGGAGAATTCCTCTCACCGGAGGCCCAGTCCTCGTTTGGGCGCCTCGGTGTGCTCGAGAAGGTCCGTCGCGCTGGGGCAACGACGATTGACCGGGCCTGTCTCACGTCTTCCAGTGGTACCACAACAACCCACCCTCTCCCCAATGCGGCCCAAGGCCTTAGCCGATCTCGTCTCGACCATATTCTCTTTCGAAACGCGTGTGCCGCAGGGGTCGATGGCCGTGCCGGAACCCGGGTAACGAACGTCCGCGGCAACCTCCACGACGGCTTCGTTGCGACGGTCGGCGGAGACGCCATTGAAGCCCGCCTCGTGCTGGGAGC
>CAYLMT010000165.1:0-4248 GCA_964384855.1 uncultured Salinivenus sp. | reverse complement strand
GCATCAGCACCTTCTGCTCCTGCTGCCAGTCGTAGTAGCAGTACGGCCACCCGAAATTATCGCCCTCGTCGACCTTGAAAAATTCCTCGGCGGGCAGTTCGGCGTTTTCTTTCCGCGTGTAGAGGTCGGGGAAGAACGAGTGTAACTGGTCGCGGCCATGCTGCACGGCATACAGGTTGCCGACGCCGTCGTGCCAGCGGAGCGCATTGGCGTTGCGGATGCCCGTAGCGTAGCGCGCCCCGTCCTCGGGGTGTTGCTGGCCCTGCTCGTCGGCATCGAAGCGCCAGACGCCTGCACCCGTCTTCAACTCCGGACACGGGTCCTGTCCCGGCGAACCCTTCGTGCGTCGCTCCTCCATGCAGGCGTTCGAGGGGGCACCGACGTTGACGTACAGGCCGCCACTCTCGTCGAAGGTAATCGACTTCGCGTCGTGCATGGGCTGCTCGGGGAAGTCCGTCACCATCACCTCGCGTTCGCCGGAGGGGACGAGCTCTCCCGCCTGCCGCTGGTAGCGCCACACGGCCGTATGCGGCCCAAAGTAGAGGAATCCGTCGTGGAGCCGAAGGCCTGACCCCGCCGCGTCCCCGAAGTACTCGATCCGGTCGGCCGCGTAGTCGCCCGTCGTGTCGCGGAGGGCCACCATTCCGTGCCCGTCCACCGTGCGGTCGAGTGCGGCGTACACGTCGCCGTTCTCCGCGACGGCCAGGTGGCGGGTGGGTCCGAGCGTGTCGCCCACCACGGTCGCGCAGAAGCCATCCGGCAACTCCAGCCCTCCGTTTCCGGACTCACAGACAGCGAGCGACGACTCGTCGGGCTCCGCCCCGCACCCGATGAGCACGGTTCCAAGCACCAGAGTAATCAGCAAAGGAAGAACGGGAGGGACCTCGAACCGAGAACACGACGGACGAAACATACATGAGTCGGAGAACCAGGAAGTGGAGAATGAGGACGTGGCGCTCATGAGAGACTATTGCGATCCGACGTAGGTGACGATGGAGCGGGCGGGCACGGTGAGCGTGTCCCCGACCGGGCGCTCGGCCTGCGGGGCGAGATCCTTCCCCGAAGACGTCACGTAGGGCCGCCACCCCGAAATGTCCCCGCCATCCTCCACGCTCAGGTGCAGCTCGCGCTCGCTCTGCTCCTGGTTGACCGCCACCACGACCGGCCGCTCCCCGTCCGCGGCCCGGTAAGCCGACACCATCAGCCCCTGGGCCGCCTCTTTGGGCGAGGCGTCGTCGGAGCGGTCGGCAGCCACCCGTTCGGCCCCTGGCTGCAGGAAGCGGCTGTAGTTGCCCAGCCCCCACAACAGCTTCGAGTCGGTGACGGTCCCGTTCTGGCGGTCCTTGTCGATGTAGACGAGCCCATCCTTATAGTCGTACGGGCTCACGCCCAACCACCACTGCCACGATGATGCGTTCGCCACCGTCAGATCCATGTGAATCACGCGAGCCACGTAGAGCGCCGGATCGATTCCCAGGTCGCGCCCGCCGCCTTCAATCTCGCGGTTGTCGGCCAGGATGCAGTATTCGCTCATCCAGTACTCCATCGAGGAATCCAAGGCTTCCATCCGCTCGGCCAACTGCTCCCGCTGCTCCACCAGGTCGGCAATCGGCCAGGTGGTGTAGTAGCTGTGCCCCGCGGCCTTCTCCGCCACGTTCGACAGGCCGCCCACCCCGTCCTCTCCGAACAGGGCCGCCAGCTGGTCACTCCGCTCCGGATAGTCCGGACTCGCACTGTGCAGGAAGTTGACCTGGGCCGCCTCCGGAATCTCGATCTCGGTCGACAGGCCACGCTCGGAAATCTCATCGTCGAGGTTGTCGGCAAGTTGCGCAATCTCTGCGTTCGTGTAGGGCGACCCTTCCTGGTTGTTGCCCTGACTCCAGTCCCACTGCGGCTCGTTGACCGGGCTTAGGTAGTCAAACGACAGGCCCTCGTTCTCGAAATGCTCGGCGATCCGCCCCAGGTACTGAGCAAAATCGTCGAACCGATCATCCGGCAGGTTGGCCGTCCCGCCACCGTCGCCATACGCCTTGCCGTTCGCAGTGTACTCGACGGGCGGGCTGTTGGCAAAGCCGATGAACGTGGAGACGCCCCGCTCCTGCGCGGCCTGCATAAACCATTGCTGGCCCTGCTGCTTGGACCAGTCGTACGAGCCATCGTCCTGCAAAAAGCCCGGCGCCCGGCGCCACGGATCCTCAATGCCGCTCGCCGCGCCCTGCTCGGCGCTCCCCGCCCCGATGTTGAAGCGCCAGATGGAGAGCCCGATGCCCTCCGGGGCCCCGGCGTCCGTCGTGTCGCGGCTGAAGAGCCAGTCGGCCATCTGCTCTCGTTTCTCTACTGGCCAGTTCTTCCCCACGAACTGAATGCTCCAGGCGTCCGAGGCCCCGAAGCCGTGCAGGGTCTGGCGCGTCTCATTCCACCGCACCGTGACCTCCAGTGGCCCGTCGGCCGGTGGCTCTTCCGCCCCCTCCTCGGGCGCGCCGCCATTGGACCCACAGCCCCCAATCAGAAGAACCAGCACACACAGACCCACGAGTCGTCGCAACTGCACAAACGGCATAGAGAACGGAGTCATCGAATGAAGCCAACAATATTTGTGTCGTAGTCGGTGTAGGACGCGTACGTGCCCCGCATCCAGAGCACGATCGGCGAACCCTCGGGGCGACGGGGCACGAACGGACGCAGATTGTCCACAGCGGGCGTATCGGTCATCTTCGCCCACGTCCAGCCGCTCCCCTCCCGCTCCCCGCGGTAGAGCTGATAGCGTCCCGTAGTCGTGGTGTCACCACTCGCGGGGTGGACGTCGGCGGACGCGTAGACCCGATCCGCATTCGCCGGATCGAGCGCGATGCCGCCCGCGTAGTGCCGCTCGTCGTCGTACAGGTACGTGCCGGCGTGGGCGATTTCCTGCTCGATCCACGCTTCGACCTCCGAATCATAGCGGGCGTAGCGGTAGCGCAGGTCCTTGCCCACCGTGCTGTCGCGGGCCGCGACGTACACGCCTACGGGCGCCCCACTTGCAGCGTAGTTGAGATCCCACACCCAGGCCCGGCCGGCCTGCTCCGCGTCGTACACCTGGGTCCCCTGTGCCACCCGAATCGGCAGACAGTCGTCCGCATTGAGACGGCAGATCGGTGTCCCGTCGCTCCGGTAGAACGTGCTGTCCCGGTAGTACAAGTGATAGACGTGGGTCGCTTCTTGGCGGGGATGCGCCTGCGTGTAGAGCAGATCGATCCGATCCGTCCCATTGGAGGCATATTTGACGTACGGCCGGGTCCCGCTCCCGCCCGAGGTGAGGAGATGACGGGGCGCGCTCCACGTCTCGCCTCCGTCCGCGGACGTCATCAGCGTCGGATCGAAGTTGAGGGCCCGAAAAAAGTTGTAGAGGCGCCCGTCCTCCCCCGAAAGCTGAAGTAGATTGCTGTACGTAACCGGCGCCCCGACCGCGTCCGTCTGCTGCTCGGCCGACCACTCGACAGAGGTCGACCCAACTGACGCGTGTCGCCAGTACCAGTATGGCTCCTCGTGGTGCTGCGCGTAGGTGGTGAGCACGCGCCCGTCGTCCAACTGTAGGAGCGCCGGATTGTCGTGGTCATCCACCTCCCGGAACGTGCTTAGCCGCACGGTAGTGTCGCGCCGCCCTTCCGGAGATGCCCCGAGCTGATGCGTCGTGACTCCAACAACACCGGCCGTGTCGACGTGCCCCACATACAGCGCCGAGTCGGCCACAATCGCCCGCTCATCCGTAAACCAGGTCCACGCCGCCCCCTCCGTCACCACCTGCACGGACCGGTCGGACTCCGGCACCGAGGTGCACCCCGGCAGGCCGAGCGCCGTGTACAGCAGCACGCCTCCAATGATCGACAGTAGAAAGCGATTCACTAGTTCAGAATAGCGATTAGTGAACGGGTCGATACTCTCGTTCGGCAACGCCTCGAGTCAGCGAACGGGGGGCGGCGTCTGGTACACACGAACGTAGTCGATCCGGTAGCGAGCGGGAAACTCGGTCCCCGACGGATCGCCGCCCTGGGTGCCCCCGATGGCGAGGTTCAGCTTGAGCAGGTGCGGCTGCCGGAGCGGGTTGAATCCGTTTTCGGTCGTGGCTCGCGACACGTCGTACGTGTTGATCAGCACGTCGTCCACGTACAGCCGAATCGTCTCCGGTGTCCACTCCATGCGCCAGACGTGAAACCGGGACGCCCAGTCGTCCTGCCCGGTCTTCTCGCGAATCCACGCCATCGGCTTCTG
>CAYLMT010000164.1:0-4262 GCA_964384855.1 uncultured Salinivenus sp. | reverse complement strand
CTAGCGAATCTCCTCGGGGATCGACAGGTCGTCGAGGTTCTCCACCTCGTCCCCCACCGCCTCGGCGGCGGTCGTGCCCGTGTAGACGAGGAAGTTGAGGCCCCGGTCGAGTAGGCTCTGGGCAAGGAGCATGCTGGCAAGGGGCGCCTCCGGAATCTGGAGCGGCCCGGACAGGCCCACCCCGGCGCTCATGAACACGAGGCCTCGGGACGGCACGAACGGGACCTGCTGGATCACGATGTACAGCGCGAGCAGCGTGATCCAGGTGCCCGCCGACACCTCGGGGATTACCACGGCCCACTGCGTCACCTGAAAGCCATTGTTGAGGATGAAGCGGGCGAAGTGGCCGGCGGCGAAGAGCCAGAGCAGCGACGATGGGAGGGACAGAATGGAGCGCCGAAAGGCCACGACGACACTCACGAGAATGATCAGCACGGCGACGCCGGCCCCGAGCGTGTAGGCTTCCGACGGCAGGTACTGCCGGAGTAGCTCGATCTGTCCGGTGAGGAAAAACACGGCCAGCAGCCCGAAGGCCACGCTGGTGGACGCCACCGAGGAGATGAGGACGTTGTCCTTTACGGTGCGGAGCACCGTGCCCGTGCCCAGATTAGTTTCGCGGCGGGCCCACAGGTAGAAGTAGGCCTCGCCGGAGTACCCGAGCACGTCGTTGTTCAGTACCCGCTTGCGGAAGAGGACCGGCAGCAGGTCGCGATAGCGGGCGTTCCAGGCCGTGCCATAGAGGACCGCCTCCGTGAGGGGAAGCGTGCCGTACATGAGCAGCAGCAGGACGTAGAACCAGGGCGTGGTGGGAAGGGAGCGTGCTACCTTGCCCCACCCGATGGTCGTGAGTTCGTAGCCGAGGTACGCCACGATTCCACCCACAAACAGCCAGCGGAGGCCCGTCAGAAGCTGCTGCCCGGTCTGGCTGTTGAAAAACTGCCGGCCCCGGGCCCAGGTGGTCGTCAGGAATTCGTGGAGCCGCTGTCGCATAATTGAGGGCCGAGTTCAGTAAAGCTGCGGGGTGCGCTCCTCAAAATCAGGAGCTAGGGGGATGCTATCCTTCGTCCACGTTGCGGCGTAGAAGGGTATAGATTCGGTCGGCGACGCGGTCCCAGTTGGCCTCCGTCCGTACTCGCTCTCGCCCCTGCTCTCCCAGACGTTGGGCAAGCTCGGGGTTGGTGAGGAGGCGAGTGAGCGCTTCGGCCGCGGCGGCGGGATCCTCCGGGGGCACCAGGAGGCCGGTCTCTCCGTCCTGAATGGCGTCGGGGACCCCACCGGCCCGTGCTCCGATCACGGGCGTGCCGCAGGCATTGGCTTCCAGGTAGACGAGCCCGAAGCCCTCCACGTCGTTGGGCACCTCGCGGCCCACCATCATGAAGACATCGGCCAGGGTGTAATAGCGCCGCAGCTGATCCTGTGAGAGGTTTCCCAGGAAACGGACGTGGGACTCGAGGTTGAGGTCGCGGGCGAGCTGTTTCAGGGAGGAGGATTCGGGGCCACTTCCCGCCAGGAGGAAGAGCACGTCTGGAATTTCGTTCTGCACGAGTTTGAGCGTGCGGAGGGTCGTATCGAATCCCTTTTTGGGAACCATCCGCCCGGCCGAAAGGACGACGGGGCGTCCCTCCACATCGAGCTCGCTGCGGAGGGAGGGATCCGGGTCAGGATAAAAAACGTCCGGGTTCGTGGCGTTGGGGACGACTGTAATCTGGGAGTCGGTGGCGCCAAGCTGACGGGCGCGACGGGCCAAGAACTGGCTGACCGGCAGCACCTGGTCCGCGGCCCCGAGGGTCGTGCGACGAAGGAGGTCATAGCCCCGCCGAAGCGGTTCGCTCTCAAATGGGTTGAAGACCGTGTCTCGTCCGTGCAGCGTAACGGCAACCTGGGTGGGTGTGCTCATAAGGCGACGCACGAAAAGGGAGGCGAGCGCCGTTTGCCACTGCACGTGAAAGGCCACGTCGATCGACGTGCGCCACGCCAGCCGGAAGATGGTGGGAATTGCCCTCAGAACCAGGAGGTCGGAACGGATGGGAAGACGGTGCACCGGAAAATCAAGCGAAGCGTCGATCTCCGCGTCGCCAGGGCGAGCGGGGGCCACGAGGCGAAACTGCTCGCAGCGACGAGCCAGCCGGGGGGCCAGTTCCCACGAGTACGTCTGGATGCCTCCGACGTCGGGAGGAAAATCCTGGGTGACGAACAGGAGGTGCATCGAGAGCGGTCAGCAAGAGAACGTGTAGGTGAAGGACGGAAACGCAACCCCTACCGCTAAGTGAGGCCGAAGCGGATGTTCCTGTTGGTCCGCCGGGCTGGACGAACGGTACTCTGGTGGCAGTACGGCGTGCTGGTCGGATCTTTGCAGGACAGAATGGGAACGGACGGGGTCTTCACCCACAGACGGCTCGGGAGGGCGTTACTCAGACAGACTACTCGGCGGCTGTCTAATCTGCACGACACTTTTCGTCCACGAGACCTGCTCCATGATCCTTGTTCTTCGTATGCTGAGGCCTGTCGAACGGCCATTCTTTACGTATCCCCTCGTGGGGTGGATTATTGGGGGAATCCTGGTGCTTGGAGGGATAGCGTTGGGGAATTCCGGGTTTGCGCAGGACAGTGAAACGGGCGCAGGGCCAGCGAGAATCGTCATTGATGACTTTGAGGACGATGCACCTGGTTCATTTCCCGACGGGTGGAAGTTCGTGGGGCCGGACAAGGAGGTCAAGACCTACGAAGAGACGAAGGAGCCGGGGCGAAGGGTCACGGTTCGCGAAGAGGATGAGAACCGGTTTGTTCGGCTTTCCACGGACGACAATTACCTTCGCTACACCAAGCGGAACGGCGTCAATTTTGAGTGGAACCTCAACGACCATCCCCGCCTCATCTGGCGCTGGCGTGCCCACGAGCTGCCAGAAGGGGCGAGCGAGAAGGGCAAAAACGACACTGGGGGAGCACTGTACGTGACGTTCGGAACGGACTGGCTGGGACGGCCGAAGAGCATCAAGTACACCTACAGTTCGTCGCTACCGGTGGGCACGACGGTCTCGTTCGGACCGCTGAAGGTCATTGTTGTTGATTCGGCCGGCGAGCCTCGACCTGGGGAATGGAAGATGGTCCAACGGCGCATCCGCGACGATTACCGGCAGGTGTTCGGGGGAAGCCCTCCGGATCGGCCGGTGTCCATCACCCTTTGGAGCGATTCGGACACCACCGACGACGAGGCTGTGGTCGATGTTGACGACATCGAGCTGCTTCCGGCGCGGTGAAGGGCCACGCAGCCGGTCCAACTGGAATGAACCAATCAACGGGGCGGGCGTCTTGAAGAGTACGTCCCTTTTGAGTGAGACGGCTTTTTCTGGTTTCATGCCCTCCCCCCGCGAAGGCTACGTCCTTCACAGCTACGGCCCCGACCGGTACGTGAGGCACGTCGTGGCGTCGGTCCATACCCTCCGACGGTACGATCGCGACCGGCCCGTGGCCCTCTTTTGTCCGGAGCACCACCGGGCCCTGTTGAAGCGTCGGGGGCTGGACTCACATTTCGACGTGCTCAAGGACCTGCCTCCGGAGCACCGCTCGATCGTCGGCTTCAAACATCACCTCCACCGGTTCAAGGCCTTCGATCGGTCGCTCTTTGTAGACGCAGACATCGTCTGGTGCCGCGATCCGGATCCCCTCTGGCAGCAGTTTGCGGCCTTTCCCTTCACCGCCACGGGTCTGCAGAATGCGGACCACTTCTTTGGGGGGCCGAAGGGACTTGGGGTGGTCGTGGATGTGCTTCTGGGCCGGCGGCCTCGCACGCTGCGCCGGCTCGGCCTCACCCGACTGCCACGCGTGCAAGCGGGCATGATCTACGCCCAGGACGACACCTGTACTCGCGAGGTCGACGAGGCCGCCTCAGCCTACCTGGAGCGGGTAAACGAAACGCACTTCCGAAGCCGGCTCGACGAAGGGCGCAGTGAGGAGACCTGCGAGTGGAGCCTGGCCCTGGCCATGAGCAAGCTCGACCTGCACGTGTTCCCGTGGCTGCAGGGGCGCAACAGCCCCCAACTCGACTACATCGACACTCTGACCGACCACGATCCGGACTTCAACGAGGTCTCCTATCGTCTCTACACAAATCAGTTCGTGTACAGCCTTCGAGGCATCTCGAACCCGTCCTTGCGCAACGCCCTGCTGGGGCTGGCCGAGACGCTGCCTGGGATTGGCGAATACATGGAACTGACGCCGTATGCCCTCCACTTCGGGTGGCTCCACCAGAAAGAGACGTTCCA
>CAYLMT010000163.1:2398-4265 GCA_964384855.1 uncultured Salinivenus sp. | reverse complement strand
CCTGGAGCTCCTCATTCATCGACATGAGCTCCTCGTTGGCCGTCTCCATCTCTTCAGTGACGGTCTCGTACTCTTCGCTCTTGACTCGAAGCTGCTCCTTAATATCTTGAAGCTCGTTCTCCAGGTCGTGCTCCCGTTCCGTGGGCTCCTTCGAGGATGGAGGGTCCACCTCTCCTTCCTCCCCGTCCACCTCCCCCACTTCCAGTGCCAGTCTTTCAACCTCCTCGAAACACACCTGTGCCAGGCGCCGGTCCACCTCGGGGTCGTCGAGCATCTCGACCCGAACCCGCACGTGGTCGGGGACGTCGGCCGAGCCGGGAAAGGGAACGGTCCGCTCCGTCGTCTCCCCCTTCTGGAACGCCTGGTAAAGCGCCCCGCGCAGTTCGAGCCGAAGCACCGGGGGCACCTTTTCCAACAGGTTGTGGGTCGGAGTGCCTGGATTGTGGCGTAGAAACCGTCCCGCCTTCCCGGTCAGGTGCACAATTTCGCGATTCTCGTCGACCAGCAGGCTCGCGACCTGATCCATCAACAGGCGTTGATGCGTCGCCGCCGCGTCCGTCGGCGGGGACACAGGAGACGGCGATGGCGATGGAGCCTCCGACGCGGTGCGCGACGGGGCGAAGAGCGGCATCGGACGGTCCTCGTCGGGCGCGGGTGTCTTCGCCTTTAAAATGCTCCGCGTATCGTCGACCACCGAGAATGAAGGCTGTGCCGGTCCCACCGCTTCCGACGGCCCCAGAAACAGGAAGCCCCCCGGATTCAGCGCGTACTGAAACAGCCGAAACACGTACTCCTGCATCGTCTGGTCCAGGTAGATGAGCAGGTTCCGGCAGCAAATCAGATCGAGCTTCGAGAACGGGGGATCCTTGATGAGATTATGCTCGGCAAAGACGACTGTATTCCGGAGCGACGGCCTGACGTGGTACCGGTCCTCCTCCCAGTAAAAAAACCGATCGAGGCGCTCGTCGGAAACGTCGGTTTCGATGGAGGCCGGATATGCGCCCCGTCGGGCGGTATCGAGCCCTTCGGTGTCAACGTCCGTGGCAAAGATCTGCAGCTCTGGCGGGGCCTCCAGCGAGTGCGTATGCTCGTGCAGGAGCATCGCCACCGAGTACGCTTCCTCCCCCGTGGCACAGCCCGGAACCCACACCCGCACCTCCTCGTCGGCGGCCTTGTCCTCGAAAAGTCTCGGAATGACGGTTTCCACCAACTTCTCAAACGCCTCTGGCGTGCGGAAAAAGCGCGTGACACTGATTAATAGCTCCTTGTACAGAGCCCGCGTCTCTCCCGGCTGATCCTGTAAAATCTCGAGATACGCCTCCAACGTTTCGGTGTCGGTTACCTGGAGCCGTCGTTCGATCCGCCGAAGAACCGTCGATCGCTTGTAGTGGCTAAAGTCGTGCCCGGTGTGCGCCTGCAACTCGGAGAAAATCTTCTGGAGGGTCGTCTGCTCGTCCTCCGGTAGGGCGTCCTCGGACGCCGGAAGCTGGATGGTGCCGGCGTTTTGGCGATACGCCACGAGTCGCTCCGCAAGCTCGGAGGCCGGCCGCACGAGATCGATCACGCCCGCGTCCAGGGCGTTGCGCGGCATCTCCTCGTGCTCGGCGTCCGACGGCTCCTGCACCATGGCGATGCCCCCATGCGTCTTGATGGCCCGGAGGCCCAGCGTGCCGTCCGTCCCGGTGCCCGAGAGTACAATGCCCACGGCCTGTGCCCCATACTCCTGGGCCAGCGAGTCGAACAGAGCGTCGATGGTGTGAGGACGATGCTGATCGGAGCGGGCCGACAATCGAAGCTGCGAGCCCTCCACCCACATCTCCTGTCGAGAGGGAATGACGTACACGTGGTCGGGCTCAAGAGCGCAATC